>JBAXBK010000005.1:0-118082 GCA_037142015.1 Nitrospira sp.
GAGGTTACTCCATCACGCCGTCGGTGAAATTATGCACTGGCTACTTGAATCCGCGTCACCAAATAAACCAGACAAACCAGAAAAACCAGCGGGATTCGCGCTCAGTTCGCCGAGATCCTCCGCGTGGACCGAGAGAGGCAGTGGCATCAGTAGGAGCAGAAGGAAGACGGCAACCCACATGGCGATCCTCCGACTAGCAGAAAAACAGGTGGAGTTAGCCTACTCCCCGCCTGGAGATCAGCGCAAGCGGGCTATCTCGGCCAAGTTGGTCAAGCGGGCGTGTTGCTCAGGCACATAGCGATGGAGACTCCGGCGAATAAAGACTCCCGACTCCATGTTTTTCTTGTTACTAGTTGATTTCTGTAATTATGCCTTTGCTAGCTTCTTCCGTCCCACAGTCCACACAAGGGCATCACATACACGAACATGATGAGAGTCTTGGAGGTCAGGAATGTTTTTGAATAGGTGGCGTTGCACTTCCTGGAATCGAAGATCCTGACTCCAAGCCGCATAGATGGAGCGGATTCTGTGCAAGTTGGATATAAACCCTGCAATCCGAAAGTCGACGGACCCCATGCTAGGGACTGAGATGCCGAAGAATTTGGCGACATGCCTGTCAAATATAGGTCGGGAGTCGTCATGGATTGCTACCATTTTTGAAACAAATGAACAATGGAGAGCATTATCCTTAGTCCGACGGGGAATCTTGTAGAGAGTCCTCAGATTTTGAGTATAGGGGTCGAGAGATTCTTGGACATTGAGGTCAAATAATAGTTTGAAGAACAGCTCCTTGAACTCATCGGTTAATCCTCCGGCATTCATGCCGTAATGATGCACAAATGTTCTTTTGAATTCGGGTTCAAAACCATGAAGCCTTATGCTCAATAGGCTTCTTAATTTGAAATACGGCGCCAGGTCTTTCCCAGTCAGGTGATTGCTGGCTTGCGACAGGAGATCGAATTGGTAGTCATTCATGACTTCCATATTGAAAGTTCCATATTCGCACTATCGACGGCATAGGTCAGTAATACTGCCGAATGTAGCCGTAGGCCTTGTCGAAGAGTTCCTGATCGGTATGTAGCTTGTACTTGAGCAGGGTTCGGCGCAGCTCCTTTTGCACCAACCGCTCGCCTTGCGTCATCTGCTGCCAGTCTGGGAAACGGACCTTCTTCACGATGTCGTCGATGTCGGTAACGATTCGCTCAACAATAATATGTGTATTCTGAGTCTTTGCTTCTGAGAAAAGTTCTGTGAGCGCCTCTTTGGCTCGGTCGCGTTCCTCTTCGTGGTCAGTTTCTTTCTCGGCTTCGACTACTTCTTTTGCAAGATCGAGGATCTGCTTGAGAAATTCGAGACTCGTGAGGAGGCCTTGTTCATGACGCTCTTTGATCTTTTCCAGCCGTTCGCCCAGCGCAGTGAATTTGGGATTGCCAAGGTGCTTCCGGAGCCGGGTGACCAACCTGACTTCGACTTCCTTGGCCCGCTTTTCCGGTCCACTATTCTTGATGAACTCTTCTAACACTTGCGCATCGAGAACCAAGCTCTCCACATCATCTCTCACGGATTCCACATGGACATTCTCGTTAATCAACTCCACGGTCTTCGCCCCGAGGGCATGCCATAGGAGCCTGCCATTGCCACTTGGCGGCTTCACAGACTCATACACTTGGGTCAGCCAGCGGTAATCTTTTTCGTAGGGGATGAGACAGGGATCAGGTGAGAGCGCCTCCCAAATCGTGCCGAGGGTTGAGTATTCAGAGGCGAACTTGTCACGAATATCGTTACTGGGCAGGCATTGCTGGGCAGCCATCAGGCCTTCATATCCGCCTACCGTCCGATCCACATTTGGAAAGAACGCGAGACAGGACTGTATCTGTACCGGCAACGCTTTGCGGAGTTCATCAATGTTGGATACGACCTGCTGCACCGCTTTCTCATCGAAATCGAGCGCCCGCGCCACATCATCAAAGATGCCGATGTAGTCCACAATGAGTCCGTGGGTCTTCTCTTGGCCATAGGTTCGATTTGTTCGACAAATGGCCTGTAACAAATTGTGATCCTTCATGGGCTTGTCGAGATACATCACCTGAAGGATCGGTGCGTCAAATCCGGTCAGCAGTTTACTCGTGACAATCACGAACTTCAGCGGATCGGCTGGGTCACGGAACCGATCGAGCAGTTTTTCTTCTTCATCTTTATTGCGGGCGTGTTTCTTCCACTCCGAGGGATCGCTGGACTGGCTGATCATGACGATGGCACTCGCCTCGGGACCGATCAACTCATCCATAACTTGTTTATAGAGCACACAACATTCTCGGTCGAAGGTCACGACCTGTGCCTTGAAGCCGTTCGGCTCAACCTTTGTCTGAAAGTGCTTCACAATGTGATTGGCCACGGCGCGGACGCGCTCGGGATTCTTTACCAGCACAGCCATCTTTGCAGCGCGCTTGGCGAGGTCATCACGATCCTGCTCGCTCAGCTCGCCCGCAATCTTGGCATAGGCCTCGTCGATCGCCGCCTTATCAATCTTGAGCCGTACCTCCGGAGCCTCAAAATGCAGCGGCAAGGTCGCCTTGTCGCGGATGGATTCCTGAAACGAGTACCGGCTTAGATATCCCTTTTCATCCTCTTCCGCGCCAAAAGCCCAGAAGGTATTACGGTCGATACGGTTAATGGGCGTGCCAGTGAGACCAAAGAGGAACGCATTTGGCAGGGCCTCGCGCATCTTGCGGCCAAGGTCACCTTCCTGAGTACGGTGTGCCTCATCCACCATAACAATGATGTTGGCCCGTTCGTTCAGCTTTCCACCAGCCTCGGCAAACTTGTGAATCGTAGTAATCAGCACTTTGCGAACGTCCTGCCCCAGCAGGGTCTGTAATTCCTGCCTGGTAGCGACGCCAATCATATTGGGTACATCGGCAGCATTGAACGTGGATGTAATTTGGGTATCGAGGTCGATACGGTCCACCACGATCATGACAGTAGGATTTCCAAGTGTGGGATGCATCCGCAACTTCTGCGCGGCAAAGACCATGAGCAGGGACTTGCCGCTGCCCTGGAAGTGCCAGATGAGACCTTTCTTTGGATAACCTGCGACGACACGGGCCACTATTTTGTTTGTCGTCTCGTATTGTTGGTAGCGGCAGATAATTTTAATCCGCCGATGTTTCTTGTCCGTTGCAAACAGTGTGAAGTTCTGCAGAATGTCGAGAACCACGGCCGGTCTCAGCATGCTCTGTATCGTGGCCTTAACGTGGTGAAGCTGTCCCTCTTCTTGATGGTGCTCGTCGCGCCATGGTCCCCACATCTCGATCGGCATACGGATGGAGCCGTACCGGTAACAACGCCCCTCTGTGGCAAAAGAGAAGACGTTTGGCACGAACATAGCCGGGATCGTCTTCTCATAGATCTGGTTGACTTGAAACGCGCCATCGAACCAGGTTACCGAGCTCCGCGTCGGTGTCTTCGCCTCCCCAATGACCAACGGAAGGCCATTCACAAGGAATACCGCGTCAAACCGCTTGGTCACCGTCCCGGTCACGTAGGTCCATTGATTCGCAACGGTAAGTCGGTTGATTGAGGACTGGGTAAAGTCCACGAGACGCACCGTAACGTGTTCACCATGAAGACCGAAAGGCATCGTCTTCTCTCCACGTACCCAGGCCGTGAAATTCTCGTTTGCCCGGACGAGCCCATCGGCCTGGACAGAGAGTATGCAGGCGCGCAGGTGGTAGATGACCTCGTCAGCGCGATCGGGCTGAGCAGCAATCTCAGGGTTGAGCCGGACGAGCGCTTCACGAACCCATTGCTCAATCATCACATCGCCACTCTGGCGCGGAAGCTGGAGAGCCGGCACATAATCCCAAAGTGCCGGGTGCAATTCCTCGCCAAGGGAAGCACCCCAACCTGGAGACGAAGTCTCAGCCGAGACCTCACGCCTTGCAGCTCCGTGCTTGGAAACCGCATCGAGAATCATCTGCTCGACGGTGTTGGCTTCTGTAAAGCTCATGGTTTATGCAGGAAGTTGTTGAGGAGTCTGGCCATTACTGTTTCTAAGTTCTGCCTGTGGCGATCAATCTCTAGTCGTGTGGTTGCGAGCGCATCACAGAGTGACGCAATCACGCTTTGCGTCTTCATATCCGGTAGAGGGAAGAGGATCTTCCGAAGGTTGGACTGTTTAATTCCAAGTACCGTGGTGCCACTTGCTTTCTTGCGTATCCTGTTTTGCACCGAGGATGACTGCATTCCCCAAAATAAAAAAGACGGATGGATTGTGTTCGGTCTTGGTGACAGGCAGATTATTCGCTGTGCAAGTGCGAAACGATAGCTCGGTACATGAGCTACAAACCCCATTGGCGCCTCTGTAGTGAATAAAATGTCGCTCTCAGCAGGGACTCCCCGCCGCATCCAATGGGCATAATCCTCATCAGCGATGTATTCCCGCGGCTCCTCTGAAAGGTACCCTTCTCGGACGTTTCTTGCTGTGATAAGCGGAATGCCTTGGCTGGTCTTCCTTGGCGTCTTTCCCCGGTAGTCGATGAATTTCTCGACAACCTCTTCTAGTTCTACTAATGGCCATCCTTTTTTTGAGTTTCCCTGAGTGTGTGATTGAAAGACGGCTTGTCGAGCTTCGGCGCAGAGATTCAATAAATCGAGATATTTTTGAAGCGTCTCCTCCAATGCCCAGAGGATTTCCGCGATGCGGCGTTGCTGGTCGAGCGGCGGGAGAAAAAACTCCTCCAGTTTCAGTGTCGTCCAGTTGATGGTTGGCGACAGCGATCCAACCGAGATCTCGACGGCGCGGTTCATGAACTTATCACTCATCATGAGGAACGGCAGAAACTCTGGGAGCACCACGCCGGGCTTTGCCCGCGTGACCATCGCATGCGCCGAGCATATGCCGTCCATCTCTGCTACAGCCAATTTGCGCTGATAGGCCCGCCGACGGCCAAAAATGATGTCGCCTTTGCGGAAGCGGAGCTTAGTACCGATGACATCGCTGCCCTTCCCCCAACGCCTGATGTGCAGGTTGCCAGAGTCCAAGTCGTCTAGCCCCACATAGATCTCTTCCGCTGCATCTATTGGCTCGACGCGATCACCAATGCTATCGGCAAACGCTCCGAACGGCAGACGCTTCCACTCATTGCGGTTGATCCATGCTGGTATCATGCTGACAAATGTTGATGGCGCAGGTAGTTCGATAGGCTGTATCTGTTTTTTCAAGACGCCATACAAAGCTTGGCGAATTTCGGAGGCCGAGCCGAGCCACGCAGAGACCGCTTCCCCAACAGAATTGCCGTTTGTAGTTGTCTGGCTTGTAGATGTTGCCTCTGACGCTGCAACGTAGAGAGAAATGTTGAGGTTGCCGCCCTGCTTTCGAATTTCTTCCAATGTCGCCACACGAGTGAACCCCGGTTCATCTTTGAACTTCTTGTAGGCTTTGACGACGCGTTCGATGTGGTCATCTGTTAGAAAGCTTTGAGCCCGATCGCGGGTGACTTCGCCCACAGCATTGATGAAAAGAATCTTGCCTTTGCGCACTTTGGGCTTACTAGTGCGGCAGATAACAACACAGGCCTCCATCGGCGAGTTATAAAAGAGGTTCGGCCCGAGGCCGAGCACGCATTCGATGACATCAGCTTCGATGAGTTTACGCCGCATGTCCGCTTCCTCCTGCCGGAAGAGCACCCCGTGGGGGAAGAGGATCGCGCAGCGACCGGTCTTGGGTGCGAGACTGCAAAGGATATGTTGCCAAAAGGCGTAGTCGGCGCGGCCCTGTGGTGGGGTGCCGTAGAGGTTACGCCCCCAGGGGTCTGAAGCGAATGCTTCTCGGTCCCACTGCTTAATGGAATAGGGCGGATTGGCCAGAGCGACATCGAATTGCATGAGCCGATCGCCCTGGACGAGCTTGGGCTCGGAAAGGGTATCACCGCGCACAATCTGAAAATCCTCGATGCCATGGAGGAAGCAGTTCATCCGGGCGATGGAGGAAGTCATGAGGTTTCGCTCTTGGCCATAGAGCTTGACGTTCCTCCACTCCTGGCCCTGTCGGCGGAGATGGGTAATGCAAGAAAGAAGCATCCCGCCGGAGCCGCACGTGGGGTCATAGATGGTCTCGGCTGGCTGCGGTTCAAGCATCTCGGTCATGAGATGGACGACTGTACGGTTGGTATAGAACTCAGCTGCGGTGTGGCCGGAATCGTCGGCGAATTTCTTGATGAGATATTCGTAACCTTGACCTAGTTCGTCTTCAGGGAGATTGGTAAGGGTCAGTTCGAGCGTGCTGAAGTGCTCGATGAGGTCTCGTAGCATGGCATCCGAGAGACGGTCCTTGTTCGTCCACTGCGTATCGCCAAAAATGCCGTAGAGCTTATCGGGGTTGGCGGTTTCGATGGCACGCATCGCAGACTGCAGAGCCTGACCAACATTCTTGGCCACCTTCCTAACTTCCTGCCACTGTGCTTCTGCCGGAATCTGAAACCGATGATTTTCCTGGAAGGCGGCGAACTTAGCATCACCCGCAGATTCCTTGAGCGCAGTTTGCGTCTCCTCTTCAAAGACATCACAGAGACGTTTGTAAAATAGCAGCGGGAAGATGAACTGTTTGTAGTCGCCCGCATCAATGGTTCCGCGCAAAAGGGTCGCGGCGCCCCACAGATAGGATTCGAGCTGTTGTTGGGTAATGCGGGCAGAAGTTGTGATCATCGAGGTTTTTTCCTCGGTGGCAGCTTCTTGCCGTAGATTGATTCTCCCTGATCTTGGGCGTACTTCACGACAGCGGCAGAGGCGGCAAGAATCGCATCAACGTGAACCTTGGCAAAGCTCGCACCGGTCGTACCCTGTTCACCGTGAATGAGCTTGTGTCTCAGCTTGAAATATTCCTGAAGAGATTTCCAGTCCTGCACAACCATGTCTAACCTGGCGAAGCGAGGCGTTGCCGCCGCGGCCCACCACTCGCCATAAACCTCAAGACCAGAAACTTTGTCAAATTTAGGCCCAGGATCATTGCCTGTCTTGTGTGCGAAACGGCGGATTGCTCTCCTTACGGTCCACTCAAAATCTGCAGCGGCCAGGAGTATGGCGATGACAGGCTCACCAGGCAGGAAAGAGAGGATCTTATCTTGACGTTGCTCAAGTGTGTCTTTGATCAGGAACACAATAGTCCCTCCTGCTTGAGGATTGTGACAAGCTTTTCCTCGGCTGCGAACGCTGCCTGAGCACTCTTCTCTAGCTGCGTCATTGCTTGCTCGACCGTGAGCGTCTGCTCCGTCGATTTCGGCTCGACGTAGCGAGGAATATTGAGATTGTGCTCCTTAGCAGCAATGTCATCGAGGGTGACCACGCGGGCGACACCTTCCACATCTTTATAGTCTCGATACCAGCCATAGATACGCTCGACGTGCTCGGGCAAGAGTTCGTTCTGCGCCCGCCCCGTTTTGAACTCGCGAGAGGCATCGAGGATGAGTACCTTCCTCTTCCTGTCTTTCTTCTTGCGCTGGCGAAAGACGAGGATGCAGGCGGCTAATCCGGTTCCGTAGAACAAGTTGGGGCCCAGCCCGATGACGGCTTCGAGCAAGTCCATGCCCAGAATCTTCTCCCGGATCGCGCCTTCTTTGCCCATGCGGAAGAGGGCTCCATGCGGGAGGACGACTGCCATGCGGCCTGTCGCCGGTGCCATGGACTTGACCATGTGCTGCACCCAGGCATAGTCCCCGGTCTTGCCAGGAGGCATCCCGGCAAAGTTTCGGCCGTAGGGATCGCTGGCCCAGACTTCTTCACCCCACTTATCAAGGGAGAACGGCGGATTGGCGATGACGCAGTCGAAGGTAGCGAGGTTGTCACCGGAAAAGAAGGCCGGCTGGCGCAACGTGTCCCCACGTATGATTTGGAAGTCTGCTGCCCCATGTAAAAACAGATTCATGCGGGCGATGGCCGAGGTCGTCAGGTTCTTCTCTTGCCCAAACAGCTTGCCCCACAGTGTGCGGTCATCCTCGTGCCGGTCACGAACATGGTGGATGGCTTCCAGCAACATGCCGCCTGTACCGCAGGCCGGATCGTAGATGGACTCGCCTTCTTTTGGGTCAAGCATGTTGACCATCAGCTTCACAACGGAACGCGGGGTGTAAAACTCACCGGCCTTCTTGTTGGTCAGATCTGCGAACTTTTTGATGAGGTATTCGTACGATTGGCCGAGGATATCCGCCTGCGCCGCCTGGTTGCCGAGGTTAATACCAGAGAAGTGCTCGATGAGGTCGCGCAGGAGGGAATCGGGCAACCGTTCTTTATTTGTCCACGCCGCGTCGCCGAAGATCCCGTAGAGTGTTTCAGGGTTTGCCTTCTCGATCCTGCGCATAGCGGTTTGCAGTGCCTGCCCGACATTCGTTGTCTTAATTCGGACATCGCTCCAATGGGAGTTGTCCGGAATCTGAAACCGGTAGTTCTGGGGGAAGAGGGCGTAGGCTTCATCTCCGCCGGACTCCTTCAGTGCCGCCTCGTATTCCTCATCGTGGACGTCCGAGATACGTTTGAAGAAGAGCAGCGGAAACACATAAGTCTTGAAGTCGGCTGCATCCACTGTCCCGCGAAGGATGTTGGCAGCTTCCCAAAGATGGGTTTCGAGCTGGCTTAAATTTATTGAAGTAATACTCATCTGACAGAGAGCTTTGAAAATCATCGACGTCAACTAGCCCAGTGTACTGCAAATGAAGAAATAGCTCGACCTTTTCCTTATGAACAAATGCTGCTACTTCAAAAACTTGGAAGGGAGCAATTCTGGAAATGGAACCGTTCACCCTCATCACTCGCATTCAATCCTGATGAAATTGGCATAGAGGGCACACTTTTTTCGCAAATTATCCGCTTTGCGCGCTCGTTAGCTAGCCAAACCTCTGCTCGCCTTTCTTACGTAACAGTAAGAATTCCTCTCTGTGGACACCGCAGTTACATTCCCTTCGGCGCGCTTCGTGACCAATGTCCCTAGCAGGATGCTCAAAAAGTCCCCCAGCTTTGTTCTCGCGTCGCTCAGAGGCTCAACGTACGACAGAGAGTACGATTCGCCTCTTCGCTCGCTGCGGCCGCGCTGAATGGCCATTTTGAGCATCCTGCGAGCTGTTCTTTACCAGCAACGTTCCTCAGATCACAGGGGTAATTGTCATAAGCAGGGTATTCCCCACACTCATCTCACAACGGTATGGTCAGCGCGGTGCTGAGCCGCACCGGCAGAGAAAAAACCGGGACATTCTATTTTTCGCGTGTGGAGTAATACGCGTGGGCGAAGAGAGTTCGGGGAGTGGCCGAGGCTGCCCTTTACTGCGCGCATCGAGCGACCACGTTTCTATAATGCGCCTTCCAAGCTCGCTCGTTTCTCTCCCCTGGGAATGGCACCCGTGTTGGTCCCACTGCGGCCGTCGAACGAGCACATTCTGATCGTGCGCGTTCCGGGAGCAAGGGATCAGCATGGGTGTCGTTCCCTCTCCTTGCCATCCTATGCTAGGCTTCCCTCCCATGTGTGGACGCTTTACCCAAACGGCCTCGCCAGCAGTAATCGCTCAACAGTTTGACGTCGCGACGCCTCCCCTGTTCACACCTCGTTACAACATTGCCCCCTCAGGGACTCGCCGGAACGATCGCGGCTCTGGAAATTATGCAATATCTACTGTCGTGCCCACTCCGAATTACATTGGCCAGAATCATGAGGCATCGAGCATATAGCGTCTGAGACCATCATATGAAGATCACTTTCGGTCTGCGGTTGGATGGCGAACACGGATGGCGACCAGCCAATCGATTGGGAATGCCGGTGCTTGGCCCCCTCGGATTGCTGAACCTGCTTGAGACACGGCTCGGCTTGCTGCGTGCGGAATGCACCCAGGCGCAACGAGTGACGCAGTACCGCGAATGTCTCAAGCGCTGCGACACGCCGGATCGTTTCTACCATGCCTCGTTCGGGATCGATCCGATCGGAGCATCCGCTTCACTCTTGTCGTGGCGGGACGATTGGTACCTGCATGGCTGGAACGGCGAGTTGCCTTCCGGGGCGGGCGTTCGGATCACCGACATGGCAGCCGTGGAGCGCAGCGCCCGCCATCTCCTGTATCCGTCGATTGGGGAACGATTGGTCCAAGTGGCCGATTCCCTCTCGCGACAGCAGTCCAAGATCGAGCTCGTCGAGTTGGTCGACCCGATGGAGGCATTTCCGAAGCGCTGGCGGGACGTGCTCGCGAAGCTGCCGGTGCGATCGGTTCGAACGTATGGGCCTTCGGCAGACGAGAAGACCGTACTGGGAAGGCTCCAGATCGCGCTCAAGTCCGCCCATGAAGGCAAGAAGCCCAACGGAAAGATCGCCTGGTCGGACGATGGCAGCCTCCGCGTCGTCCGCGCGGAGACCTGTCTGGTCGCGGCGCGCTGGGTGGCCCAGACCTTCACCTCGCGGCAGGAAGAGGTTGCAATTGTCGCCGGGCAGGACCGCTCGTTACTCGACGTGACGCTCGATGCCGTAGATATCGCCCGGCAGGGATTCCAGGATTCGAGTCCGTTGGTACCGGCCCTTCAGGTCTTGCCGCTTGCGCTCGCCACGGTGTGGGAGCCGCTCGATGTCTATGCTCTCCTTCAGTTTCTCTCCCACCCGATAGGCCCAGTGCCCGGCTATGCCCGGCGGCGCCTGGCCGAGGTGATTGCGGAATGTCCCGGAATCGGTGGCCCGCGTTGGCGTGATGCCATCGAAGAGATCGAACGACTGTATCCGGAGCGTGCTGCCGATCTCCGCACCGCCCTGGCGTTCTGGGTCGAGCATCCCCGGTACAGCCCCACTCACGGTGCCCCGCTCGAGGCGCTCCTCGAAAGAACCCATAGGGTCCGCGACTATTTCGGCGCCAGGTTTTCCGATCAGGACCCCATTCGACGCGCGGCCAGCGCGACGGGCTACGCACAAGCACTCGCGGTATCTGCGGCGCTCGAATCATTGGCCGCCCAAGGGGAATCCTCGATTACACCCGTGGAGCTTGAGGCGCTGGTCTCCCACTGTACGGCCCGCGGTGCGCCGAACTTCGCGATGCATGCTCAGGTCGGGTTGGTGCCTTCGGTATCCGACCCTGGTGCATTAGTAGAGCCCTTCGATCGGGTAATCTGGTGGCAGATGGGAGCGCCGTCGTTGCCCGGTCACTATCCCTGGAGCCGAAGCGAGCGTGAGACGCTCGCACGAGCCGGCGCGGAACTCCCACATCTCGACGAGGTGCTGGCGCAACGAGGCCAGGATTGGCTTCGACCCATCCTGAACACACGGAAGCAGCTCGTTCTCGTCCTTCCTCCTCCGGGTGAGGAGATCCACCCGCTCTGGCAGGAAATCCAGTGGTGTGTGGATGGCCTGCGCCCGGAGCCGCTGGAAGATCTGGTGACTGGTGGTCGTGCCTGTGAAGACCTTCCGGTCGTTGCACATGCGCCTCTCCCGCGACGCAGGCGGTGGTGGTCCCTGCCACCCGATGTCACGATATCGCGTCGCCCACACGAATCCTATTCCAGCCTTAATACGTTTCTGAATGCGCCCTATCAGTGGGTCCTGAAGTACCCTGCGCGGCTGAACCAATCCAACCTTCTGGCGGTGGCCGATGAGAACCGCCTCTACGGCAATCTCGCCCATCGGCTGATCGAGCGGTTCTTTCGTACCGAGGGTGCGCAAGCCTCTCGCGGCGATGCCTTGACGGCCTGGTTCTCGCAGCAGTTTGACGTGGTGGTTGCGGAGGAGGGCGCCGTCCTCTTGATGCCGGGGCGGCGTGGGGATTACGAGCGGTTGCGTGCGGTGCTGGGACGCGCGCTTGAAGAAATCCAGCGACAGTTCGGGGCGGCGGGCGTGGTTCTGGTGGAGCCGGAGCGCAATCTTGCCGGCACGTTTCCAGGCGGCGACCTCAAGGGGCAGGCCGATCTCGTCGTTCGCAACAGATCGGGCCAGCAGGCGATTGTCGACATGAAATGGGCGGGCGCTAAGTCCAATCAGGAGCGGCTCGCGAAAAATCGGCATCTGCAGCTGACCCTGTATGCAGAGATGCTGCGGCAGGAAACGGGTGCGCAGCCACAGGTTTCTTATTTCATCCTCGAAGGGTCTCGCCTACTTGCATCGGATACAGGGTTCTTTCCGGAGGCGCGATCGGTTCAATCCGGCTCCTCAGGAGCTTCGTCGCCGCTGTGGGATCAGTTCGTCCTTGCATGGAAATGGCGCCGATCCCAACTCGATACGGGAATGATCGAGGTGGCCGTCGGCGGCATCGAACCGACCACGGAGTCGGAGGGGCCTCCCGGCGCACTTAAACCGGAAGAGATGCCGGAAGCCTACAACGAGTACCGTTGGCTTGCCGGCTGGGAGGACTGACGATGGCTGGCACACTCAGGTTCGTCAGCGCGGGTGCGGGGAGCGGCAAGACCTACCGTCTCACGCAGATCCTCCACGAGAAGCTCAGCTCGGGGCAGGCCACGCCCGGCGGAGTGATTGCGATGACCTTCACTCGCAAGGCGGCCACGGAGCTTCGCGAGCGGGTCCGGACCGCGCTTCTCGAGAAGGGTGAATTCGCGCTGGCTAATTCGATGGGTCAGGCTCGCATCGGCACGGTGAATAGCGTGTGCGGGGGATTTCTTGAGCACTTTGCCTTCGAGGCCGGACTGGCCCCGGAACAACGCGTACTGGAGGAAGCGCAGGCCGGCGCGCTCGTGCGAGAGGCGATCGATGCGGTCTCCGAGCGCGCCACGGTACAGGACCTCGTCGAGCTTGCGCAGAGATTGGACATCGAACGCTGGGAAGATGCGCTCAAGTCGCTCATGGACCAGGCGCGGGCGAACGATATTGCGCCCGCGCACTGTGCCACGTTCGGCGAGCGCAACGCGAAGGACTTGCTCGCCCACTTTCCCGCGCCGACCGTAGATGACCTCGACGCCTCGCTCGTAAGGGCGATCGAGACCGCCATCCCCGCGCTCGAAACGCGCACGACTGGCAAAAAGAACACGGCCGACTATATCGCGCTCGCACGCGACACACGGCGCGTCGTCCGCGGCGGCACCGCGAAGTGGGCCGACTGGGTCAAACTCTCCAAGAGCGCGCCGGAGGCGGGGCTCAAGACACTCGCGCAGCCCGTGACGGACATCGCGAGCCGGTTCGTCGCGCACCCACGGCTGCGGCAAGACATCGAGCGGTATCTTGCAGCGATCTTCACGCTCGCTGCAAAGGCGCTTGATGCCTACGCCCGGAGAAAGCGCGAGCTGGGCGTCATCGACTTTGTCGACCAGGAGCATCTGTTTCTCGGCTTGCTGGACAAGCCGGCAGTCGTCGAGGCCCTATCGGAGGAGCTGGAGCTGCTACTGGTGGACGAGTTCCAGGACACCAGTCCCATCCAACTCGAACTCTTCGTGCGCCTATCGCGCATTGCCCGCGAAACAGTCTGGGTCGGCGACGTCAAACAGGCCATCTACGGGTTCCGAGGCAGCGACGCCGAATTGATGAAAGCCGTGCTCGAAAAACTTCCGAGTCTAGGGGGCTCCAGAGAGGTCCTTGGGCAATCACGCCGATCTCGACCGGACCTGGTGCGTCTGGTCAATGGCGCCTTCGGCGATGCCTTTGCACCTGGGCTATCGCGCGCGGAGGTGGAACTCACACCCGTTCGCAAGGAGCTAATCCCGGACCCGGCCTTTGCCAACTGGGTGCTCATCGGCAAGAACATACAGGAAAGAGCGGCGGCACTCGCTGAAGGCATCAAGACGCTTATTGCCTCCGGCTATCGCGTCGTCGACCCCGCAACGGGCAGTCCTCGGCCTGCGCACTACGGCGACATCGCGGTGCTCTCCAAGACCAATGCGGGCGTACAGACGGTGGCGGCAGCCCTTCGCTCCGGTTCCGTGCCATGGGCTACACAACAGTCCGGATTGCTCTCCACCCCCGAGGCCGTGCTGGCGCTCGCGTGTTTGCGACGACTGAACGACCCATGGGACACGCTGGCGAGCGCTGAGATCCTGTCGCTCGCGGATTGCGAGGAGCCGGAGTCCTGGCTGGCTGATCGGTTGCGCTATCTTGAACGCGGTGGTGACAGTGGCCTCTGGCGGGACGAGGCCACGGACGGTCATCCGGTGCTTTCTCGAATTGCAGCGTTGCGCGCGCAGGCGCCACTTCTTTCACCGTATGCGGCGATGGAGCTGGTCATGGTGCAGTGCGACCTCGCCGGACGGGTCCTGCGTTGGCGTCGGAACGGACTCGTTGCGCGCGTGCGACTGGCCAATCTTGAAGCCGTGCTGCGTCTTGCACGATCCTACGAGGACGCATGTCTCGCGCGACGCGAACCGGCGACGGTGTCCGGGCTGATCCTGTGGCTCGGGGAGCAGGCGCACGAGGAGCTCGACATGCTCGCCGAACCACCGGTTGATGCGATCAAGGTCATGACGCATCACGCGGCCAAGGGTCTGGAATGGCCGATCGTCCTTCTCCTGGATCTGGAGAAGGACATTCAGGACCGGCTCTGGTCGGTCGGCGCCAGGTCCGACGCGAGCCTCGACGTCGCTGCCCCACTCAAGGACCGCTGGATCCGCTATTGGCCCTGGCCGTTCGGCGCCCAGAAGAAAGTTGACAGGGCCGATGTGATCGCCCAGTCGCCGGAAGGGGTTCGTGTGTGCGCGGAAGCGATCGACGAGGCCAAGCGCCTCCTCTACGTGAGCATGACCCGGGCGCGTGACTGTCTCGTGCTTGGATTTCCCGCGAAGAAGGGCACGTGCGAATGGCTGGGTTCCCTGAATGCGCCCTGGCTCGCGCCGGACGGTGCGAGTCAATCGATCGTTCTGCCGGATGGTTCGAATGTTCCGTGCGACTTCCAAAGCCTGGATGCGCCCGGGGCGATGCCGGCGACGGCCGAGCCGGATTCGGCCCTTCGGTGGTTCCCTGTTCCTACCTCGCGTACAGCACGCCTGCCGGCAACGCTTGTCGCGTCGGCTTCCGTCGCCCAACCATGCAGGATCACAGATATGGCGTCGCTCGGAGATCGGATTGCGCTGAAGAAGGGAACCGACATGACGGCCCTGGGCAACGCGATTCATGCCTGTATTGCGACATCGTTCACCGATCCGGACGTACCGCTGGATGAGGCACGGACGGCACGCATCCTCGACGGTTTCGGGCTGGAGGGCGCGATCGATCCGTCCGGTCTGGTGCGGCAGATCGGCGCCCTCGACCGCTGGATTTCCTTGCGCTGGCCTGATTGCCGCCGCCATGCAGAGATCCCCGTCGAGTCCATTCTCCCAAGCGGGCAATTCATGCACGGGCGGATCGATCTGCTGCTGGAAGTGGCCGACGGTTGGGTGCTGCTTGACCACAAGGCGAACCCGGCTCCCAGAGACAGGTGGGAGCAAATTGCCATGGAGCATGGTGGACAGTTGTCCCTATACGCTGACGCACTGGTTCGTGCGACCGGCCGGCCGGTCACGGAGACATGGATCGTTCTGCCGGTCGCGGCCGGAGCAATCCAGATAAGGATTGACGCGCCATGACCCACAAGCGAAGCCATAGGCAAGGACTCGGGACGAACGATTTGGCGCCCGTCAGGGAGGTAAAGATCGCGGCATTGTTTTCAAGAACACCAGGTGGTGGGTTCGCCTCTATGCCAATGGCCGGGAGAAGTGGTACCGCTGTGATACCAAATCACAAGCCAAAGCCCATCCTTCTCTAGACTGGGAGGATGGCACTGATGGCAGATCGCTCGACGCGCCCGATATTGCCCCACTGTTCCGCCATCGGAATCAATGAGTGAATCCTGGTCTCGACCATTCCTAGCCGCTGCGCCAAGGTCGACGTTTTTCGATAGGCTGCGACCATGAGAAAGGATCGCAGCCCTTGTAAAAACATCGTGATCATCCTCGCCTGCACACGGCCGGCCAGGTCGTAGAGAGCCTCGACTTGCTCGAAAATCGGATCAAGCTGAGATGCCGTGACAAAATCTGTCGCGCCCTGCGTTCGTATATTTGCAAGAGTGGAACTGATGATCGGAACACGCTTGCGGACTTCTTGAATGAACTCGTCGTCGAGCCGGTCGAGTTCAGCTAAGATACGCCCGACGCCGGTGACATCCAGACTGTCGGGCTCCTCTTCGGCTCGCTGAATCACCGCCTCCAATACATCGCGCGCCGGCTGGAGCGATCGGGCACGCGCTTGCTGCAAATCTCGAAGGGCATCGAGGAGCGGGACACTGGAGTTCACGGTGAGCTGAATCTGCGCCTGGGGAAGCGAAGATTGCTCCGTTCCAACGGCAGGAAGCGCTTGCACAAACTCGCTCGCCCTTTCCACTGGAACATCATCGATCCCGACAGAATTATCCTCTTGGTCTCCCGCTAACCGGCGCACAGCTAGCGTAATCCGATCCAACCCCGCCTGAAGCGACTGGAGCGCCGCCGACATCGCATGGGGCTCTTGGCGGCCCACATCATGGAGAATCGGAAGCAGATTGGAGGCCATCTGCTCGATAACCCGAAGCTGTACCGTCGACGCTGATTTACCAAGATTCGTAATGCCATGCAAGAGAATCCCATAGAGCTTCGGACGCACCGTTTCGTTGGCCCCTTCAGCGAGCTGTTTCACCACCGTCTGAATTTGAGCCAGCCATTGATGCGCTTCGAGGGCGAATAACCCGATCACTTCCTTTTGGAAACTGGCATCCGCAAGATCCTGCGCAGGTGACCGGGCAGTCCATCGATGCTCGCCAGACCGAGACGCCGCTCCATCTTCTGGCACAGACGTTATCGACTCGACAGCATCTTTGATCGCACTTGCGAGAGAGTCCAAGCCATCCAAAAGCGCCGTAAACTGATCGGATGCCTGAGGGAGGGGGTCAGATGCCTTCTCACAGACCTCATCTTCGGGAAACGATGCCCGTGCGACATCTGGCGGCTCCAGCGTTTCGATGACCGACACGAGAGGAGTGCAGCTCAGATCCATCTGCCGCCCATCCTGAGCATAGGCCGTATCACTCTCGACCCAGACGACCGGCCGGAGTGGAAAGCGCTTATTGACGCGTATGACAGATCCGACTTCGCCGGTAGTTAATCGTACCGACGTACCCAAGGGATACGCCGATAACTCCTGGATTAAGGTTTTGACGATTTCGCGAGGGAACGCCGTCCGTTCCGCCACCAACAATTCTCGTACCGCTTCGTGGGGGAAAAATCGGCGGCGATATCCGCGCGGGCTCACGAGGGCGTCAAAAACATCCACCAGGCCGATGATTTGAGCAAACTCATTGATCTGCCGTTCCTTCAGCTTGTTCGGATACCCTTGCCCGTTCCACCGCTCATGTGCCTGTCGCACGACTTGCGCCAGCCAGTCGTATTTCGAACCCGCCTTTTGAATTGCCTGATAGCCTAGTTCTGGATGTTGTTCAATCAACGCACGTTCATCTGAGGTCAGCCGACCCGGCTTAGCGATCAGCGATTGCGGCACAGCAAAGAGACCGATATCATGCAGGAGCCCGGCGAGGGCAAGCCGTTCCAGCTCTTTCCCATAATATCCCAGCCCCGCGCCGATCTTCGTCGCCAGAATCCCGACATTCACAAGATTCGTAATCAGCGGAGGGCCTACCGGACCGCTCATAGCCTGAACCAGCAATCGGTCGCTTCTTTTGAGCGCCGCCACAACCTCCGTCGCCAAGGCAGATAGGGGCTCTAAATCAAGTACGTCTTGCCGCTGCACCGCAAGAGCCAATCCCGTCAATTGCTCCTGCGCTCTGCGATACCAGTCGGCCGTGCTGTGTTCACTCATGCCGTGAGACCGTCCTCAAATAAGCGTAATCCGTTAGACTTCCCCTCGACCTTCAGCCTCGATCTCGGCCTGCCGGGAGCACCTGATCGATCGCGGCACGTTGAGCTCGTCCATGCTCCACCCACAGGCGAATGGCATCTCCCATCATGTGCAATCGCGACGTCACTGATTCTACCCGCGTGGCAGCCAGAAGCACTCGACGCTGCGTTACCATGGTCAGCAATACGTGAAGACCGGAGAAAAACATCATAGCCGAACCGGCATTCACCTGCTGTGCCTCAGCGCGCAGATGCGCGACGTCTTGCAGAGAGGCTTCGAGGGCTACCATATTTGCTGCGGGCTCACCCTCGCCCATCTTGAGAGCGCTTATCTTCTTCATAATTTCAGGCACCTGCTCATCAATCACTTTCAGAAACGACTCTTCAGCTTCGGACACCCGCGCAAGATATCCTTGAATAATCGTGGGGTCGATACCCTGGACACCGGCCTGAATCTGCCCTTCCATCTGCTCAATCAGGCTCCGAATCACGTTACGCTCGGACCCCATATCGGAGGACTGTTTATTTTGTAGCGCCTGAAGCGATTTCAGAAACTTCTCGGGAGAGAGACCGGCATCAACTATCTCAGCCACCGCACCGCTTCCTTCGTCGTCGAAGGAGACGCCCGTCGCCTGGGTCAATGCTGTATGGATCTGTCCCAGCTGTTTACAGAGCGAAAGAAAGTCCAGAGCGGAGCCCACCTTCAGTGGATCCTGGAGGGCTTCGATAAACGGAAGCGCCGCAAAGCTGGCTTGCGTAACACCTGGAAGATCGATCGTGGCGGCAGAGCCTCCGAGACTCGTCACTCCTGCAGACATTGTATGAATCAGCTTGGCATGCCGCTCCGGGGCCGGACCCTGTTGCAGCTCGTCAAGAGCGTCATGAATCCTCTGAAGCCATTCGTGCGCTTCCTGAACGAAGAGCACGATCAGCTCTTTCTGGAAATCATCTGTGGTGTCGGCAGCCATGATGTCAGTTCGTCACAATAGTGGCAATCCACGGAAAAGAATCATACAGGATCAAGGCCGTCGTTTTCCGCTTCCCAACTGGGAAGCCAATCCCGCAATCTCGCCAAGCTTTCTTGCCATTTCTTCAAACCGTTTGGTGGCTAGATCAGCCTCTTGTTCAGTTTCTGTCATGCGCTTTGCGAGCAGGCTATTTCGTTCCCGTTCCATCTGAAGTAATGCTTCAAACTCATGGGCTTTCTGCGAAGCCGGCTCAGTCTCTGAGATGCGCGTGGCAAGCGCGGTGGTTTTTTTTCGTTCTTCTGCGAGCGCTTCTTCTAAGCTGCCTGCTCGCACAGCAAGCTGCTCACTCGCGGCCACACGATGAGTCAAATCCCTCGTACACTCCTGCTCCTGCTGAAGCTGTTGAGACACTTGTTGGAAGCGAGCCGCCGTCTCTTCCATCTCGGTCATCTGTTCAACCAGTTGCTTAGCAGCCTGGCGCTCAGCCTGCAACGCTGCCTCCAGCTCCCTCACACGCCCGCCCAGACTCTCCGCCACCGATGCTTGCATCTTGGCCTCAACGGTCTGCTCCCTTTCAACTTCCAGCAAGGATTCAAGCTCTTGCACCCGAACGGCGGCACTGTTAACTTCTGCAAGTTGCATCTTCAGCTGCGCCGTTTGCTCTCGCTCATTAGCCAACATCGATTCAAGTTCCTTGACCCTGCCCAACTGCTCTTTGAGTTCCACCACTCGCTGCGTGCTGTAGGTCACTCGGTCTCGTTCGATCCGAAGTTCTTCTTCTAGTGATTTCACTCTTATCTCTGATTGCCTGTAGATTTCTAAATGATCCCCGCTCACACTCGATTCTTGAATTGGCTCAATAGCCTCAATCACCTTCTCGACCGTCTTCGCCACAGGCATAGCTATACTTTTTCGCTTGGCCAACAGCTCGATCACGCGATCCTTGAGAGAGGTGCCCTGGAATGGTTTTTTCAACACTCCATCGGCATGACAAGATTCAGCCTGCTTCGTTACCTCATCATTCACGATGCCCGAGATCAAGAGCACCGGCGTGTTCGCTAACGCCCTCTGCGCGCGCACGAACGTGCAAACCTCGTAGCCGCTCCTATCCGGCATAATCACATCTGACACAACCACGTCAGGAGTCTCTTTGGCCAAATAAGCCAATGCCTCCTCACCGTTCGCAGCAAGAGTCACTCCAAATCCAGCTTCCGTCAGCAATCGTTCGGCAACTTTCCTGACCGCAATACTGTCGTCGGCAATCAACACTTTTGTCATAGTAGCTGCCTTTCCTTCAGAGCTCGTACGTCGTGAGGATATCCTGTATCGCGCTTCCTAGTCTCTGTAATGCCACAATAGTCACATCGTTTCAGCCAATCGTGACTGAGCCCTAGACGGACACCCAAGAAACTGGCCGTCCCCACAAGCATGTTCGTCGAATTGTGATGGCCCCGTAAACTCATAATCGTTACTTCCTGATCGACTGTCCGATGCCATGGGCCGCTCCAAAGACCTACTACCCTGGATTCTATCGATGCTAAGCGGCTTCTCTTCCGATTAAGCGCTCAATTTCCTGGATCAAGGCTCCTTCTTCTATCGGCTTGACAATATAGGAACTTGCTCCGATCTCGCGTGCCATTTGCCGGTGCTTCTCACCAGCCCTTGACGACATGCCGATGATGGGAGTCTGCTGGGTTTGCAGTCGGCTGCGCAACCTTTGTATGACTTCATAGCCATTGAGCTTCGGCATCTCAAGATCGGTAATGATGACCTGATAGTTTTGCGCAGACGCCTTGAGGAGACCTTCTTCTCCATCCACCGCCGTCTCGACTTCATATCCGGCTGACGCTAACATCCTACCCATGAACTTTCGTACGCTCAAGGAGTCGTCGATTAAGAGAAGCAACCGCTCTGCTGCTTTTGACTCTAAGACCTCGTCGTATGGGGCCAGCGAGTCGTCCGCCGTCGCATCCGGCGACAACTCGTGGACTGCCGTGGCGTGCATCTGCCGCACCAATAATCGAGCAGGATCCAGCACGAGAATCACACGCCCTTCCGGATCGATCGTCGCGCTACCGAAGCTGGAACGTTCCAAGGACTTAAGAGATCCCAACGGCTTAATGACGATTTCCTGACGTCCGAGCAATTCATCGACCAGTAGGCCGATCATCCCATCGGCCGTCCGCACAATGACAACCGGCTTCCCGATTTCTACCGGGATACTGCGTCGATTGAGAATCTGCTGGAGCGGCTGCACCTCGATTGCTTCGTCTCCGATATGCAAGATCGATCGTTCGCCCATCCGTTGATGAGCGCCAGTGGTCAACATCATGACTTCGCGCACTGCCTGCAGAGGGATTGCGTAACGTTCACCCCCTGCTCGCACCATCAGAGCCGTGGCAATCAATAATGTGAGTGGGAGACTCAGAGTAAACTTCGTCCCCACGTCTCGAACAGATTCGACATCGATACGGCCGTTCATACTTTCAACGGCGCGCTTGACCACATCCATGCCGACTCCTCGCCCCGCCTGACTGTCGATCTTGTCAGCCGTCGAGAATCCCGGCACGAAAATAAATTTAATGACTTCGGACTCTGACATCGAACGGGCCACCTCCGGGCTAATCAGTCCTCGCTCTATCGCCTTGGCCCTGATTTTTTCGACATCCAGACCAGCCCCATCGTCTTCGACTTCGATCAACACCGCATTTCCGCAATGTTCCGCATGGAGATAGATTGTGCCGACTGCTGATTTTTCATTCGAAATACGAATGGACGCGGGTTCGATCCCATGGTAAACCGCGTTGCGCACGAGATGAATCAGCGGATCGACCAGCCGTTCCACCACAGCCGTATCAACTTCCGTCTGGTCACCGGACGTAACTAACCTCACTTCTTTCCCTGTCACACGAGCCATCTCGCGCGTGGCCCGGTGGAATCGGGTAAAAGGTGTGCCAATCGGCACCATACGGGCCCGAGCGATTTCATCCCGCATGCTGAGGGTCAGCTGCGCCAAGTGACTCATATCTTCATGAGAACGGCTGATCGAGCTGTTCAACTGTGTCATCGACTCTGAAATATCGGACGTGATCTCCTTGAGGCGGCTCGCCAAAATATTAAAATCGTCGTACCTGTCGAATTCAAAGCTGCCCGAGCCGCCGAGGCTGGTAACGCCTTGGGACAGATCGGGTGCTGGACAGGAGTCGGCGGTCAGAAGGGTACAGGCCTGTTTTTCCTCAAACGCATGGACTGACTCGACCAGCTGACCCTTATAAGCCAGCACTTGTTGTGCGAGTTGCTCCAATGTGCATAGCCGCTGCTCGATCCGCCCTCGACCGATGACCAACTCACCGACTAGATTCATCAACCTCTCCAGCCGATCTCGGCTGACGCGGATGACATCGCTATTTTCTGAGATTGTACCGTCTGCCGCTTTGTCAGGCTCAACTTTCCCCTGATCGTAGGCTTTTGGGTCCATCGGGGCTTGGGGCCGATGGATAGCTGAACTAGACTCCACCCCCTCAGTCATCGGCTGACTCAGCTGCTTGAGCTCTTGCATCGCGACGGTAAATTGTCGGCGCAGTAGGTCGAGAGATCCGGAGTCCTGCCGCATCAACAGACGCACCACATCGACTGATCGCAACAGCACGTCCGTATGCCAAGGAAGAATCGTGACGCGCCCCTCGCGCACCGCCCCCATGAAATCTTCGACATAGTGCGTCAGATCGCCGATCGACTGGAACCCCACGATATAGGCTGAGCCTTTAAGTGTATGCGCCGTCCTGAAGAGTTGGTCGATCGCCTCCGGACTGTGTCGTCCCTTTTCAAGGCGAAGCAATTGGGATTCGAGCGCTTCCAAATATTCCTGTGCTTCAGGGACAAAATAGGAAAGCACTTCTGCATCGAGAGTCGGCACGAGATAGTCCGGAGCGAGCAATGCCGTCTCAGGAAGCACCGCGATAGACAGAACCGGGAGCAATCCGGACACTTCATCTTTCCATCGTGCACTGATCGAGGAGTCTTCAGTGCCCCCGGTCGCGACGACTTCCAATTGAGACTGGAACGAGTTCACCATCCCGCGTAAGGTCTCCAACGCCTTTGGCCAATGAGAATCCTCTATCGACTGCGCCTCTTCCAGAATTGATTCAATCAACGTTGCCATCAGAGCCAACCCCTCGAAGCCATAAAGCGCTGATGCCCCTCGGATCTTATGCGCCCACACATACTGCTCTTGTAGTTGTATTGGAGTTGGCGTTGTCCTATCGAGCGGATGGAGCGCCTTCGTGAGCATGTCCATCGCTTCCGATGCTTCGGCAACGAAAATACCAATGAGGCCCTGTCGGTCAAATTCAGAACTCATGCCCGCCCTTTATATATCACCGTATTCGCAGGATGCTCAAAATGGCCTTCCAGCAAGGCCGCAGCGAGCGAAGAGGCGAGGCGTACGCTTCGGTACGTTGAGCCTCTGAGCGATGCGAGAACGCCGCTGGCGGACTTTTTCAGCATCCTGCTAGACTAACTTGAACTGGGCGACAGACGACGTCAGCCCTTCAGCCAGTTTCGCCATGTCTTCGACGGTCATGCGCGCCGAGTCCGTCGCTTTCTGTGTCTCAAGCGCACCGCCGGCGAAGTCCTTAATCGAGCGGCCAACTTTGTCCGTCGAGACGGTTTGGTTTACCGCGGCGCTGGCGATAGTCTCTGCCAATTCCGACGAACGTTGAGCGATCCCTGAAATTTCCTTAAACACTTCGTCCGTACGCAACGCGGATGACGATCCGGCTTCCACAGCCTGAGTCTCCTGATCCATGGCGACAACCGCATCGTGCGTTTCCGTCTGAATCACCTTCACGATGTCCGCAATTTCCCTGGTCGCTTGCGTCGAGCTTTCAGCAAGCTTTCTAACCTGGTCGGCGACAACAGCAAATCTGACACCTGCTTCGCCAGCGCCTGCCGCCTCAATAGCCGCATTCAACGCGAGCAGATTCGTCTGATTGGCAATGTCTCGAATCGTCGACACGATCTGTGAAATTTCCACAGAACGGTCGCCAAGCGCCTTCACCTGCTTAGACATTCGTTGCACCGATGACCGAATGCCCTGCATGTCCTGCACGGTTGCCTGCGCGGCCACCCGTCCACGCTCGGTCGCCTGCAAGACCTGCTTAGCTGATTCCGAAGACGCGCTGGCGGTTTCCGCCACCTGGCGCATTTGAAGCGACAGCTGTTCGACCGCGCCCAATGTCTTGACCGATTCGTCGGCTTGTTGCTTCGCAGTAGTGGTCATCTGATTGGCATTATCTCGGAGCACACCGGCCGATTGATTTACACGCACAGCCGCCTCACGGACTTGTTTCATCAACTGCGCAAATCGCTGAATCATAAGGTTGAACCCGTCGGCCATGTTTCCGAATACGTCGGCAGTGACCTCACCTCGCTTTGTCAGGTCTCCCTTACCGACATCCGACACCAAGACAAGGAAGCCCATCAATCGCTTTTGCATTTCGTCTCGTTCGGACTCCGATGTCATCAGAGTCGAATTGCGATCCAACATGGCATTGAAAGAAGCGGCTACTTGTCCGAATTCGTCTTTTGAGGTGATTTTAGCGCGGGCGTGGACATTGCCGGCGGCGGCCGACTGTGCGACCTGCGCAATATGCGCCAGGTTCTTTGAGAAGAAATGGGCCAGCCCATACCCGATACCGAGTCCGAAGATCACCGCGATGGCTCCACTGACGATTATATTGGTTGTAGCGTCGGACACTATGATCTGGGCTTCTTCGTTGAGATCCTTCACGGCAGCCTGCATATCCCGCACCTGTTCACGCTGGCGTGCGATGACCTGATCGAATGGCCGCTGCAAATTCACTTTCAAGGCCAGGGCTCCAAGTTCTCGCATGTTCTCAGCTTGTGCCGGCGTCAAGTTCTTCCCGAAACTATCGACCAAGGCGCTCAGCCCTCCTTCGGCATCCGTGAAGTAATGTTCGACGGCCGCTTTCAAATCCGCCAAGTCCTTCGTCTCATGACGGCCCGATTGCGATAGGCGAAGGACGGTCGCTGTATAATCGGCGATCACTCGATTCACCTTCTCACGATAAGGCACCAACCGCTTGGACTCGGATACAATATCCGGAAGATTCGTGATACTCGTCATGTTCGTCAATATTTGATGGTGAGATGTCAATGCCCCACCCATTTCAGCGAAATCGGCCAGCGGAACCGTATAGTCTGTGTACACCGTTTGTGACACGACGCTTATTTGGTGGAGCGTCAGCACCGCGACGGCTGCCATCGCGACGATGATGGAGCTGACAAAACCAAAACCCGCAAGCAGCTTTGTCCGTGTTTTGAGGTTGTGTACTGGATTGCTGCGACCTCTCTTAGTCATCTCGCTTCCCTGCTCCTGATCGCGCCTGAAATTGCTTGCCATCTCTGCTTGGTGAGCCCTCATCAACTCGTTCTCTCGAAATGTGAAAGCAGCACAGATGTTTCCAGCACACCTCTAAGCCGATTCTCCAACTCCACCACGGTCGATACGAATGGAACCGCTACTTCCCACCGGCCAACGGGAGCCGGAAGAAACTGATCTTTTGCAATGGTGCGAATTTCCGGCGTCCTATCTACCAAGATACCAATGTGCTGTTTCCCATGCTTCACTACCACGGCATACTGCAAGGCTCTGTCGGCATTGAGGCCGAACATCGGTCTGAGGTCCAGGAGCGGAATCACGGTGCCCCGGAGATTCGTGACTCCCACCAAGCCTGAGGGCATCCCGGGAACCGGGGTGATGGATTGCACGACAAAAACTTCTCGCACACTTTTCAGATCGATCGCAAAGATTTCTCCACTCAGGGAAATCATGACGGCGCGTACGTCTAAAGATTCGGCCAACTGGCTCTGACCAGATCCTGTCGAAGAGGGTCCCTGCGCAATTAACGCATTCTCTGCAGCCTGAATATCCATGTACGATGGGTATGGGATCATTCTCGTTATTTCAATGGGAGAACCAGGCTGATTGCTCCGGCAAAGTCCCCTTCCTTCCATCCTTCCTTCTTCATCCCTGCGATGTCCCACTCACCCTTGGGCTCACCGTGGCAGCTGAGGCAGGAGGCAACTGCATATTCTGGATCCAGTATGCGCAGCACCGATCGCCCATCGTGCATTGTGTTGCGGGCATAGACTCGCTCCTTCGGATGACGCGGATCGCTGAACATCCGAAGCACTTCCTGCTCGAAATCGTCCGGTTTATTGTTCGGATTTCGATAGTCGATCCTGGTCAGTTTCATGCGAATCCCGGTTTTTTTATAGAACTGTTCTCCGACGCGACGTGCGAACACCGCATGAAGGAAACCCTTGAAACCGACTCCTTGTCGATTGATAACCGGCTGTGCCTCCTCAACCACTTCTCTCTCCGCTTCCACCAAGGCGAGATAGACACCGGCTTGAGGCGCCGCATTGGGAATACGGAGATCGATCTTGGTTTTTCCCTTGAACTGATCCATCACTTGGGCAGCCACAAAGTCGCCCGTAAAGCCCTTCTCCGCTTTCGTCGCGTCATTAATGGTGGCTTGATGCTCCGATATCACACCGCGGCCGATCTTAATCAATTCGATCAAGTGCTCCGCCACCTCCACTTCATTTCCAGCTCTTGCCGGAGCACTCCACACCAACGAAATCGCCGTCACCCCCGCCACCGCCATCAGGAAAAATAGCCTAGGCATCGCCATTCATCCTTGGGGCGGATCAGTCAGTAACGGCTCACGGTCTTTGTTCAGTTCAAATATCGCCACGTGAACCTGAGTGTAGCCGGTCGCTCTCAATTGGCAAGCAAATCAACAATTTCGACAACTCTCCATCTCATGTTAGCAGTGCTATTTCCCCATTATGGGTGAGCAATCGCCCACGACAGGGAAAGGTCCGACTGAGATTCAAGCGATGCAGAGGGCTGCAGAAAATGTGGGAAACCTATGAAAGATGCGAAGAACGATTCGGATCGGCAGCAGATAACGTACTGCTACGATAAACAGAGCGCAGAACAACTGTTTAGCGCGATGAAAACTTGAAGGTCAGCTCGCCTGAATCAGGCTTGGACTGTCTGGTTCAACTAACCAGACCAACCAAATAACAATCTTCTAGCGCCGGCAAACGATTTCAGCAATCAGGAGCCCTGCGGGTTCCGTTGCCATAAAAACTCCGGTTCGTCTTTCTGCTTGGCCATCCAACGGGCCAAGACAAACAACGCGTCGCTGAGGCGATTCAGAAAACGCACGAGAGCCGGATCCAAACGCTCTTCCCTCCCCAACCGCACACAGAGACGCTCAGCCCGTCGACAGATCGTTCTGGCCTGGTGTAACAAGCTGGAAATCTTCCCGCCGCCCGGGAGAATAAATTCTTTCAGAGGCGGCAAGTCTTTCTGACAGCTATCCATGAGTTTCTCAAGCCGGGTCACGTCCCTTGCTGTAACCGTGGGCATATTCTTGAACGTCTGTCCGGGGGCCGTGGCCAGCAGCCCACCCACATCGAACAGTTTATTCTGCACCCAGCGCAGTTCCTTTTCCAAGCGATCGGCAGACGGATGATTCCCGACCGACTCAGCATTAAACGCCCTGACGACCCCGATCGTTGAGTTCAGTTCGTCCACGTCCCCATAGGCCTCCACCCGCACACTGTCCTTCCAGACCTGCTGGCCACCAGCCAACCGAGTTTTCCCCTTGTCGCCGGTTTTCGTATAGACCTTTGTGATTCGCATTGTTGCCTCCTCCTCTGTCGCTCGATCTGAACTGCCCGTTTTCATAATCCTTCGAAACGATAACTGAGTCCACCATAGATTGCGAACGTTGGTGCAGGAACGACGAATTGCTCCAGGGCTCCTCCTCCTGTGAGCGTGTTGGATGCAATTGTACCGGAGGTGGAGTATTTCTGATTGAGTATATTGTTGAGCATCAGAAAACCGGTTAGCTGGCCCCCTGGCACCGGACGCTCGTAGGCAAGCCGGCCATTGAGCAGAAAGTAGCTGGGCAACTGCGGTTGCGTGTTGGTTTCATCATTCAGATAATACTGCGATCCGACATACAATCCGATCAGGGACAGGGTCAATCCATCCCCGGGGTGAACATTGCCGGTCACGCTGAATCGATTCTTCGGAACGAGTGGAATGGTATTGCCAGGCATGATCGTCTTCGTCGTGGAGATGTTAAACGCGGACTGGAATGTGGCCTCCGTATAGGTGTAGTTGATGGCCCCGTCGAAGTACTCGTTGTATCGGCCCTTGAAACTCGCCTCAAGTCCTTGACGCCTTGTGTTATCGATATTCCGATTCAATCCATCATACCCTCCACTGAACACGTCGCAGTTGGTGCAGGTGAAGTAGATCTCGTTTCGGACGTTAGATTGGAAGAGCAAGAGGCTAGCCTCTCCCCAATTCCACAGCCTCGTCTTACCACCGATTTCAAAATTATCCGATGTAATCGGCTTCAAGAACTGGTTCGACTGACCAACGACCGGGAAGAGTTCAAGAAATGTGGGAACCCGAAACCCCTGACTATAATTGAAGTACACGCTGGCATCAGAATGGATCAAATACGTCAGGCCGGCTCGCGGATTTGTTCGATAGAAAGACTTTTCCCCGACGCCCGGTGAAGTAAAGCTGTCCTCAAAATCCGTCTTGATACTATCCTGATCGTATCGAACTCCTGCGGTCAAGATCAGTTGAGGAAGGAGGCTCAGTGTGTCTTGGGCATACAAACCCAGGATATTCTCGTTCGTATCTGTCCGGTTGTTGAACGGGCCGAAGCCTGAAGTAGAGGCCAGCGTACTTCCGAAATCATTTCTCTGCATATCAGCCCCAAACACCAAATTATTCTGGTGCCCGAACAGTGGGGTGACCTGTGTCAACTGAACTGTCCCCCCGTATGATTGAGTGTTCGAATTGGTCTGGCCTGTTGAAAGAATTGACCCTGGGAAGAAAGGTTGCCCGATTCCGAACTGTGTTTGGTCCAGTTGCCGATAGAAGCCATTGACGTTCAATGAGAACCCCAGCGGAAGTCCTTGTCGTCCCGTAAGCCTCACCACGTTGCTATCATTGTCGGTAAAGTCACCCGGGGTAAAATTGGCTCTCGGGTTCACTGCCGCCACACTCAGCGGTAATGCGCCTGCCTGATACAGTTTGTCCGTCACATAGGTGTAGGAGAGTGTGAGATCGGTCTCCTTGGACGGACGATAGCCGACTCTCCCATTGACACGTGAGATGTTGGCGCCAGAGTCGTCGCGGTATCCGTCTTCCTTCTCTTTGCCAAGATTGAAATAATAGTCGAACTTGCCGATCGGCCCACTCGCGTTGAGGGTATATCGCTGGCGCCCCCAACTGCCAAACAAGGCCTCACCTGTCACCTGCCGCTTCTCGCCGCCACGTTTAGTAATGATGTTGACCACACCTCCCATTGCATTCTTCCCATAGATCGTGGCAGGACCGGGAATAATTTCGATCCGTTCGATCGTGTCAAACGGGATCAGGTCGAAGTTGATGGTGTTGAAATCAGGATCATTGATTCGCTGGCCATCCACGAAGACACTCGTAGATGGAACCGGCTGGCCGTTAAACCCACGCAGGTCGATCGTCTGCTGAAATGCATTGCCGACGAGATCGTACATCACGATGCCGGTTGCCCATTGCATGGCTTCTTGTACCGTCTTTGCGCCGCTCTTTTTGATGTCATCTGCGGTGATGACGGTGACTTTTGCCGGAAGCGTTCTGGGATCGACAGGTGCGTCAGGAAGACGTGTGCTGGTGACGACAACTTCTCGCGTCTCAATCACATCTTCTGACTGAGCATGGGTTGTGGAAGTAATGAGGCAGGATAATAGAACAATAGGAACAGAGAAACCCGTCACATGTATACGCACTGAGACCTCCCTTAGACTCGAAGGGTCCAGTCGAAATGCCCGTTAGATGGGTCTCCTGACTTGCGGCTCGTCGCTTCCCTGCGCCTTCCCGCTCAAGGACGTTCTCCGTAACTCGTTATTCAGTAATCGAGGGAGCTTTCCCCAACGATTCACGTTTCACGTTTCACGTTTCACGCCTCGTGGCAGTGGCATTCGTGCAGAGTCACTCCCCGCTTACAGTGGCGGCACCGTGATGGATTTGCACCATCTTCCCCGGCTCTAACGGTATGTTGACTCGAACAACCTATCTCCCCGATTAAAGAGTACCCCCTCGGAACAACGGGAGGTTTGGGTACGAAACCTCACCCGCAACATGAAGATTTAATACGTCGTAATGACAGCACCAGTCTGATGATGATTCTGGCTGGGCAAGGAGACACGCGGCAACCCGGTATCCGGATGCGCATCGACCAACACCTGACAACCATAGACCTCGCTCAAGACCCGCGGATGAATCACATCCTGCGGAGGACCCATGCAGACTAGGCCTCCCTGTTTCATCACGAGAATACGATCGCAGTATTGACTGGCCAGATTGATGTCGTGTGAGACGAGCAACACCGTCATCTGCAATTGCGCATGAACCTGCTGGAGAATCCGGCAGACGTCGAGCTGATGATTGAGATCGAGATGCGCAGTCGGCTCATCAAGCATAAGCACGCGAGGCATCTGGGCTAAAGCACGCGCGAGCAGCACTCGTTGTCGCTCCCCTGCCGAAAGCGTCGCGATCATTCGATTGGCCAGATGCCTCACATCCGTCTGGGCCATCGCCTCTTCTGCAACGGCAAGGTCTTCTTGCCGCTCCCACCCTACGAGGTTCCACAGCCCACCGCGGCGATGGGGAAACCGACCCATCAACACCATATCCAAGACGGAAAAGGGGAAGTCGAACGAGAGATCCTGTGGCATATACGCCACCTGTCTGGAGATCGACTCACGCGTCAAGGATCCGAGCTCATTCCCAAACAGGCGTATAGTCCCCTCTTGCGGCTGAACCAATTTCGTCAACAGCTTCAACAACGAGCTTTTGCCTGACCCGTTGGGCCCAATCACACCAATGATCTCGCCTTGGCGAACAGTGAACTCCATACCATGGATCACCCAGGCTGGGCGGTCACTGGACGAATGGCTCCGCAGGGAGTCATACCGGAACGACAGCTGGCGCACCTCGAAGGCCGGGAGAGGAGAATCAACAGCGCTGGCTGATGCTTGTTGGCTCATGCAAAAAACCGATATTTCCTGGTCATCAGGAGATAGATAAAGAATGGCCCCCCGATCAAAGCAGTAATCACACCGACAGGAATTTCCGCCGGCGCCACCACCGTGCGCGCGACGGTATCAGCCACCATCAATAAGATGCCTCCGCCTAAAGCGGAAACCGGCAACAGCAGCCGGTGGTCTGCCCCGCACAGGATCCGTACGAGATGCGGGATCACCATGCCGACAAACCCAATCATGCCGCTAACCGATACGACAGCCCCCGTCAGCACAGCCGACACAAGAAACACGGTCCGTTGGACTCGAACCGAGTCAACCCCTAAGGAGCGAGCCGCATCCTCACCCACAGCAAGAAGATTCAAGGCCTGGCTTTCCCGAAGGAGCAGGGCAATGGCGATCACCAAGCAGACTCCAATCCCGATCAGCATGGGAATACTCGGGGCGCTCAGCGTCCCCATCAGCCACAAGACAACCCGATAGAGCAAAGCCGGATTCAAGATCGATGTCGCAAACATCATGAGTGCCGAACAGACGGCATTCACAATCACCCCCGCCAGCAACAGCTGGTGCATTGGTAACTGTCCTTGTGAGGCTGCGATTCCATAGACAAGGACGATCGAAAGACCGCTTCCGATGAAAGCAAACAGCGGCAACCCGAATCCGCCCACTATCGCGCCAAGCCCGAGGGCAAGCCCAATCGTTGCACCCAACGCAGCCCCGCTTGAGATACCGAGCACATAGGGATCGGCAAGCGGGTTCCGGACGAGGGCTTGCAGCGCGGCCCCTGTGATCGCCAGCGACGCCCCCACGAACAGACCCATCAGGATCCGCGGGAACCGAATGTCCCAGATAATGACATTGGCCACACTCTCCGTCCCGACTGATGAGAATGTCAGAGCAGACCAGATCTCCGCCATGGTCAGCCTATGCGCCCCGAACTGAAGGCAACCTAACATGGCCCCGCATGTCAAAAGGATCATGACGCCCATCACCACATACCATCGACGAGCGCGCAGGGCCTGCAGCGATGCCACATCTTTATAGGTACTCGATGGAACAGGCGCAGCCATTGTCGGTGGATCAGACAGGGTGGTTTGAGATGGAGACGGATGGACAATCATGGCTTCTTCTCTTGAGACTCCTCCGAAAACGCCTTGGGATGAAGGGCCTTCGCAAGGAGCTCCAGTCCTTCCACGATTCGTGGTCCTGGCCGGTCGACCAGCACACTGGGCACATGGACCAGGTGATTGTATTTGACAGCCGACAGACTCGACCACCGCCGCCACAGCTGTTGTTCCTCCACGGGAATACCTTCCGCCGTGCCGACTGGAAAGACAATGAGTTCAGGATCGCGGGCAAGCACTTCCTCCAGCGCAAATCTTGGGTAGGCCGTCGATGTGTCCGCTGCGATATTGGCGCCGCCTGCCGCTTCGATCAGTTGGTGAATAAAACTTCCAGGCCCCACTGTTTGCAGCGGATCTGTATTTAAGACATAGAGGACTCGCGGCCGGGTCAGTGCTTGTGTGCGCTCCTTGACGACCGCGATACGCTGCCGAATAGTTGCCGCTAACTCGTCCCCTGCCTTGCTCCGATCGAATATTCGCGCAATCGTCTGAATCTGTACGACCACATCCTCAAGCTGAGCGGCTTGCAACACGAAGATGGGTACTTTGACACGATCGAGCTGTTGAAGAAGGTCTGCTTGGATCATGTCCTGTGGAGCCAGGACCAAGTCAGGTTTGAGGGCAAGAATTTGCTCGATGCTCGGATTCGAACCTCCCAAGCGGGTCTTGTTCTGTGCTTCAGGAGGGTAATCACAATATGGCGTCACCGCGACGACCTTCACCTCAAGACCGAGCGCAAAGAGTATCTCCGTTACATTCGGCGCCATCGACACCACACGACCAGGCACCTTCGCAAGAAAGAGTTTTCTCCCCAATGAGTCAACAAAGGTCCGCGGCGTAATGTGCGCCATGAACGGCATGCCGGTGAGAATGCCCTGTTGTCGTCTGGTCATATTTGATGTCCCATCGTCAGCAAGAACAACATTACTATCCAACCAAAGAAGACACAGACAAAGCCCAAACGCGCAATCTCGCCATCCAGCACGTTCAAAACGGCTTTCATTTTTCACCCGCCCAACCCCGGCGCGCCAAGACGCGCCGCTCCACGGCAAGGCCGCAGCAAGCGAACCGCCGAGACGTACTCGTTCCTGTACGTCGCAGGCGTTGAGCGAAGCGAGAACGAAGCTGGAAGCCGTTTTCAACGTGCTGAAAATAAAAAATCCTCAAGGCCTGGGAAGACCCTGAGGATTGCACCCGCAACTCATCCTCGCCAATTCCCCAGCCCACGAGGGAACGTCGGTCAACTCTCCAGGCAGGTCTTCTGGCTCATGGTTCACCCTACTCCCCGTGCCTTCCCATCTCTTGCGTGAAACGTGAAACGCCTACGAACGGGATCCTTGCGCTTCACGACCCACGCCACTAGACAGTGGCATTCACGGGTTTCGTCCCCATTTACAGCGGCGGGACCGCGAGGGATTTACACCCTCTTCCCTTACCCAGGAGTCACAATGTGGAGGGCACTCTAGGAGACCGGGAAGAAGGTTGTCAAGTTCATTAATGTCCATCCGCCTCACCCCCCGCTCATCGTCCGGTAAATTCTCGCCCTTACCCATCGGCAAACAGAGCGAAAGACCAGGTTTTTTCAGGTCAGCTTCCGGCATAGGCTTTGCTCGGTTATAAGAGAATGACTCCTACAAATAGGATAGAAGCTTGGATGAATCGCCGACCTAGGAACTCCCGCACCTATCTATGAAACGCCTGATCATCAGCATCATCGTTATTTTTGCCCTCTTCCAGATTTTAGGTCTCGTCTGGTCTTCAAAGGGACAATCGCCTAGCGCCACATTTACTCGACTCCTCGAACCGCCACAATACCGGCTCACCAACCCCTATGAGAATGGCTACTACTATCTCCTTGGCTTTACTGCTGACGTTTCTCTCGATCCGGCCAAGGTCGGTCATGAGATGTGGCTCGAAACGGCCGCTGGTCAAGGCACTCAGGAATTTAATTACGACAAGCCGGGCCGTTCGGAACTACAGATTCAACTCCCGATAGAACAGATCCTTCCGTCCTGGAGTTCCACAAATCCAGTGCGGGAGTTCAGGAATATGCACGCATGGCTTCAGCCTGTGTCCAGTCACGACCACATCCTATTGGCCCGATACGAACGTTGGCTCTCGATGCCTTTTGAGGATATGGGATTCGGACAGCCTGGGACGCCCCGTTTTATGGATATATTCGCTGCACACCGCCTCTATGTTGCCGATGGGTTTTCTCACGATACGAGCCTGGGCATGCAGCGGCTAAAGAATGATATGCAGATGTGGCGAAACATACTTCGAGATGCGACGACCATCGCGACCAAAGTTATGGCACAAGTTGTCATCACTGACGATCTCCGCCTGCTCTCGACTTTACTATCGCTGCCCATCGTCGACAAGGCCGTGTTGGCGATGACGCCCAACATTGCTCCTCCACTCGCTGCAGCAGAGTTGTCCTTCCGCTGGTCGCTTCAACATCAATTCACACTTGCTGTGCATGACGATTACCCAACTGAATCTCTCACTACGTCGGAACAGTGGTTGACGAGTGCCGGACATCTGCCCGCACAAGCCTTTCGCCAGATCGCACATCCTCCCGGACGCTCATTCCTCGGAAGCATAATACAGACGCGCGAAACCTGGGAAGTCTATGCGGCCTACTACGACGCGATGATCCGTGCCGGAGAAACGGGACAGAGTACCTTACCAACCGTTCACGAAATTACTGGTACGGCAATTCATACCACCGTAGGAAACCTCATCAGCCAGAACTCCTTCGAGCCGGACTGGGCTCCCTTCCATAATCAACTGCGGGAAACCGATGCGAGGCTGCGACTCGCCTCGCTGCAAGTCGTCTTGCGGCGCCCGAGCCCACAGACCACTGTGCCCAACCGACTCGCTCAAGTCGGATCATCCTATTACGATCCCTTTAGTGGATTACCGATGTTGTGGAGCCCGACGCAACAAAAAATCTATAGCGTGGGGAAAGACCGATACGACGACGGAGGCGACGGGATTTTCGATATCAGCGTACCGGCCATTATCTCCCTCACCCCTGCACCTAAAGAATCCCAGACAACTACTCCAACCAACCGAACTAACCGCCGATAACCCAGTCCCTTCACAGGCTGAGGTCGAGGTTAAGGCTGAAGCCAGAAAGCACAGGTCGTCAACGTGCCTGCTGCAAACCCCAATAGATCGATTCCCGTCATTGCAAGTCACCCTTCCGCAGGACTGACGTTCTCACTTGACCCATCAGACCTGCTTGTCAAGATGAATGGCCCTGTGATACATTCTCAAGATTAGAAGCGAGCATCGACTCGAATAGATGAAGGAGCATACCTGTGGCATTTACATGCGATCTCTGTAGCAAACGCCGCCAATCCGGCCATAACGTCAGTCACGCCAATAACAAGACCAAGCGGATCTTCAAGCCCAACCTCCAACCAGTCCGGGCACTGATCGACGGTCAGACGAAACGCCTTCGGGTCTGTACCCGTTGTCTCCGTAGCGGCAAAGTCCAAAAATCCGTATAGCAGGATGCTGAAAAAGCCCGCCAGCGTCGTTCTCGCATCGTTCAGACCCTCAACGTACCCCTGAGGGTACGCCTCGGCCCTTCACTCGCTGCGGCCTTCCTGGACAGTCTTTTTGAGCATCTTGCATTATGCTCGCCTACGGGACCGACCAGAGAACGCGGCCACTCTGATCAGACAGTTTTACAGCCAATCGATCATCCGGAGAGAGAGACAGCTTCCTGTTTCCATCGCGGCTCACCATCACGAGACCCACCTCACCGTTTTTGTCCAGGCCTAATCCAGCCCGCGCCTTACCGGTCGTATCCAATAGGAGAAACTCCTCTGCATTCATCCCGTTGGTCTTCTGCGCCGTAACGGGTGAAGGAGCTAACCACCATCCGCTTAACGCCCCTCCTATAATGCTTCCGATGAAGGTCACGATGACTAAGAACCCATAATGCCATCGGCTCACAACTCCTCCTTCCTGGAACCCAGACCGCTTTCCCTATACTGATGAACGAGATACGAAAAAGGACTTGGAAGCTCAAGCCTCTCAAGTCCTTCACCTCTTACGTGTGACGCCTAACGCCTCACGTTTCACTTTTACATTTCACGTCTTTTTTGGAGCGGGCGAGGGGATTTGAACCCCTGACAACTTGCTTGGGAAGCAAGGACTCTACCACTGAGCTACGCCCGCTCACTGACTCGAATCCTACGCTGGCTCAGGAGCCAAGTCAATCGTCATTGGTAAATCTGGCAGAAAACACAGTGGCAACTCTTATGCGCCCACCTCATCGTTGACTGATGACTACTGACCAATGACATCTCTATTCCTTCAGCTCTACCAACGCAAACTTTCGCCGACCGACCTTCAGACGATACGCTCTTCCTGCCACAATCGATAACAGAGCATTCGCATCGCTCTGCTTCTCTTCATCGACCTCCAGGCCTCCCTGAATAATCAACCGCCGAGCCTCGCTCTTACTCGGTACAAGCCCAGTTTTGGCCACCAAGTCGACAAGACTGATCGTCTGCCCTTCACGCAAATCCGCCAGGGTCAAGGTCAATCGCTTATCCGGTTCACTCGGAAACTCGCGTTCAGAAAACTTCTGCTGAAAGGCCTCCCTTGCGAGCTGACCTGCTTCCGCCCCGTGATACCGGGCGACAATCAAGGCAGCAAGGGCTTGCTTCGCCTCCATCGGATGGGCAGCCTTGATTCCGGCCAAATCTTCCGTCGTGAGCAACTCATAGTACCGAAACATCAGCGCATCGCTGATCGACATGAGCTTGCCGAACATGTCGTTCGGTTGGTCTTCCAGCGCAATGTAGTTCCCGACACTCTTGCTCATTTTCTTCACACCGTCCGTCCCCTCAAGCAGCGGCATCGTGATCACCACTTGAGGCTCTTGGCCATAGTCCCGTTGCAGCTCACGCCCCATCAGCAGATTGAACTTCTGATCGGTGCCGCCCAGTTCGACATCGGACTTGAGTGCGACGGAATCATAGCCCTGCACGAGGGGATACATGAACTCATGGATACTGATCGGCTTCTGTTCATGGTACCGCTTATGAAAATCATCCCGTTCGAGCATCCGCGCGACGCTGCTATGCGCGCTCAAATGAATCAACCCTTCTGCGGTCATCGTACTCATCCACCGGCTGTTGAACTCCACCAAAGTCTTCGCAGGATCGAGGATTTTGAAAATCTGCCGTTCGTAAGTCTTGGCATTTTCCAATACCTTCTCCCTTGAGAGCGCAACGCGTGTTTCGGATTGGCCGGTTGGATCGCCGATCATGCCGGTGAAATCGCCGATCAAGAAAATCACATGATGCCCGAGTTCCTGAAAGTGCTTGAGCTTGTGGATCAAGACCGTATGGCCCAGATGCAGATCCGGCGCAGTCGGATCGAATCCTGCTTTCACACGCAACGGACGATTCTCTTTCAAGGAACGTGTCAGCTTCGATTCAAGTTCAGCCCGTTGAATGACTTCCACAGCTCCGCGGAGGATCAATTCGAGTTGACGGGAGAGTTCGCTCATGTCGCTTTCTTCCCTCTGCCTATCGGTCCGGCATCCGGTGACACCGTAACCAATGGACGAATCCGCTCGAACTTCTTATTCCCAATCCCTTTGACCGTTCGCAATTCATCCAGAGAGTGAAAGGCTCCTACCGATTGACGATACTCCATGATCCGTTCGGCCAACTTGGGACCGATCCCTGGCAAGGCATCAAAGTCCTGCTCCGTCGCCCGGTTCACATCAAGGGAGCCCTGGTGAAATCGTTTCGGGGCAGCCGCAGTCGATGGCTGATCAGACAACAAGGCGGCAGAGGATGGACTCACCGCAGTTGCACTCCCACTGCCGGGAGCAATCTCAGCCTCCGACACCTCAAACGAGGTGACTGTAAGATCCTGCGCTCGGTCGAATGAGGCAGGTACGGTCCACCCGATCCAGAAGACGACGCCCATGGTCGCCGCGAACATTCCAAGTTTAATGATAAGTGAATAAAACATAGTCTTCAGGTCGAATATCGAATGTCCAAAGTCCCAAGTCAAAAGTCCGACGACTTGATGACCTGACGACTTTAAGACTCTATGACTTTATGACTTCTTTCCTTTTAATTTGATGAATCGCCTTGCCTTCAACATCTTCAGCCGCTTCCATCAGTCCTTCGGATAGCGTCGGATGGGCATGGATCATCCCAGCCATTTGCGTTACCGTCGCGCCGGCTTGCATCGCCATAGCCGCCTCATGCACCAGATCGGCTGCATGGGCGCCGACAATATGCACACCAAGAATTCTACCGCTCGCCGACTCGCCAATGACCTTGAACAGCCCCGTCGTATCCCCTGTCGCCTGCGCCTTCCCCAATCCTGCATATCGAAAACGTCCCACCTTGATCGCCATGTCCGGGTTCTGCCCGGCAGCCTGAACTCGTTCACGGGCTTGCTGCTCCGTGAGGCCCACGCGACCGATCTCCGGCAGGGTAAAAATTCCGGCCGGGACGACGTCGTAGCAAAACGTCTCCTCATGCCCCATGATATTCGCAACCGCGACTTTGCCCTGCGCCGAAGCCACGTGTGCCAACATCACCTTGCCGACCACGTCGCCGATCGCATAGATCCCCGGCATGGTAGTTTCCATCCGCTCGTTGACAAGAATCTCCCCTCGACGTCCCCTCTGCACTCCCACGTGCTCCAAGCCGATGCCTCCGCTATTCAACCCTCGACCGACAGACACAAGCAACTTTTCAGCTGCGACTTGCGTCCCATCTTTGAGATGAGCCGTGATGACCGTCGGCGACCGCTCCAGCTTCTCGATGGTGGTTCCGATCAGGACCGTCACTCCACGTTTCCTCAGCTCCCGCTGCATCGTCGATGAAACGTCGTCATCCTCCAATGGAAGCACCCGCGTCATCAATTCGACAATCGTGACTTCTGTACCCAGACCGCTATAGAGTGCCGCAAATTCGCATCCTTCGACTCCCCCACCGACGATCAGCAGACTGGCTGGAATGCGATCGAGGTCTAGGAGATGCTGACTGGTGAGCAGTTGTTGCCCATCGATCGGAAACTGCGGCAGGTTCGGCCAAGACGACCCGGTAGCAATCACGATGGCATCAGCCTGAATCTCCCGCGTTGAGCCATCAGCTGCGGTCACCGTAACAGTCTGTCGATCCCGTAGGGCTCCGGTTCCCTGCACATGTTCGATATTCCAAGCCTTAAAGAGCGTCGCAATGCCCTTCACGAGAGTCGCCACTACCGAGTTTTTCCGAGCAACCATCCGAGCGAGGTCATACGTGACTGGTCCTTGGACGAGCAATCCCATATCATCGGCTTTTTTGACCTTGTCGCCGAGTTCTACGACCGACAGAAGGGCTTTACTGGGAATGCAGCCCCAATTCAGGCAGACGCCGCCGAGGGCGTGGGACTCAATGACGGTAACGCGGGCGCCGAGCTGAGCTGCCCGGATCGCAGCGACATAGCCGCCAGGTCCAGCGCCGACTATGACGATGTGCTTCGGGGAAGTCATTGAGTCATCGGCCCATTGCCGATTGAGTCATTGCGCGAATGATTCAATGTTTCTGGCCGGCAAGAAAGACTTCATACTGTGCAGCAGTCATCAGCTTGTCCACCTCGCTCGCGCTAGACAGATCGATCACCACCATCCAGCCTTTGCCATAGGGATCGGAGTTCACCACTTCCGGATGGTCCTTCAAATCGGCATTGATCTTGGCAATGGTGCCGCTCACAGGCGTGTAGATCGTAGAGGTCGTCTTCGTCGATTCCACTTCACCGATCTGCTGCCCTGCCTTGACGACGGAACCGGGTTTAGGCATATCGATAAAGACGATATCGCCCAACGCATCTTGGGCGAAATGACTGATGCCGATAGTCGCTTGCGTGCCACTCACACGCAACCATTCATGCTCTTCGTGGTAACGGAGATCATTAGGAATCATGCGCGCTCCCCCTCAGGCGTCCCTATCCGACAAGATCCATTTCAGGAAAAAAATATCCGATTTCGAACTTGGCAGTTTCCGGCGAATCGGAGCCATGCACGGCATTAAATTCGATGTTCGCCCCATGGGCCTTGCGAATCGTGCCCACCTCCGCCTTGGCCGGATCGGTCGCACCCATCAGTTCCCGATTTTTCTTGATTGCGTTGTCACCCTGCAGCACCAACACCACGACCGGACTGGACACCATGAAGGTGCAGAGGCTATCGAAAAACGGACGGGTCTTATGCACGGCATAAAACCCCGCTGCTGTCGATTTGGAGAGCTGCATCATGCGTATGGCCACTGGCTTCAGGCCGGCTTTCTCGTAGCGGGCAATAATGTCGCCGATCGCGTTCTTCTTCACCGCATCCGGCTTGATAATGGCTAATGTTCGTTCACTCATGGGCTCTGAGATTCCTCCAGACAGTTAAAAGATAAAACAGAACAGGCTCCTGGCGCATTATAAGTGGCTGATAATAGGCTTGCAAGGGTTGAAAAAGACCAGTATCTGCCTGCAAGGCTACGGGCAAGATTGGTTCCCGGCTATGACTGAAACTGAGTGGCGAGGTCAGCCGGCTTGAAGACGCCCCGTTCGGTGATGATGCCGGTGATCAGCTCGGCCGGGGTCACGTCGAAAGCGGGATTATAGACCGCGACTCCGGCTGGCGCGATCGGGTAGCTACCGTGAATGGTGGTGACTTCTAAGGGGCTCCGTTGTTCGATCGGAATGTCCGCTCCTGTTTTTGTCTTCAAATCAATCGTGGAATAGGGCGCGGCCACGTAAAAGGGAATCCCATGGGCTTTCGCCAGCACTGCAACCGAATAGGTACCAATCTTATTGGCCACATCCCCATTGGCGGCAATCCGATCGGCCCCGACGATACAAAGGTGAATTTTCCCCTGCCGCATGAGTGTGCCTGCCATATTGTCGGTGATGAGGGTCACAGGAATCTTGTCCTGCATCAACTCCCAGGCCGTGAGCCGCGCGCCTTGCAGCACCGGCCGGGTTTCGTCTGCGATGACCTGAATTTTCTTCCCCTGATCCCAGGCTGCACGGATGACTCCCAATGCCGTTCCATAGCCGGCTGTCGCCAACGCGCCGGCATTACAATGAGTCAGGACCGTTTGACCGCTCGCAATGAGTTTCGCTCCGTGCTGTCCCATCGCCTTACAGAGGGCGATATCTTCATCGAGAATCACTTGTGACTCTTTCAGCAACGCGGATTTGATGGATGCAATTGGCTGCGTGCGTAACGAAGCAAGCAGGCGCTTCATCCGCTCGATTGCCCAAAAAAGATTGACCGCCGTCGGTCTGGTCGCCGCGAGATGATCGCAAATTAGCAGAACCTCTTTGGCAAAAGACTCATACTCAGTAGCCGCGACTGATTGAGCGCCAAGCGCCACCCCCATCGCCGCAGTCACGCCGATCGCCGGAGCTCCTCTTACTTTAAGGCTGCGAATCGAATCGGCGACGGTCTGATAGTCCCGGCAGTCCAGAAATTCAACGAACTCCGGGAGGCGGCTTTGATCAAGCAGCCGTACTGCGCCATCTTTCCATTCAACGGTAGAAACCATGCGGACTCTTGTAGCGGGAACTGCGGCTGAGTGCAAGCCCCGACAGAAAAAGAATGTTATTGGTTCATTTGGTTTGTTTTGTTTGTTTGGTTGAAGGAAACTAACCAGATGAACCAAATCAATCAACCAAACAAACCAGTATCACTCTCGCCATCGTTTCCAAACCCGCACCCAGTTCGCCTGTTCGCAGGTCCACAGGCACGAAGAACTATTCGTCGCCTGTGACAACAACTCTCTTGTGCGATGTACATGAAGTGTCTGGTCTGAAACCGCTCCGGTAAACCACACCCCGCCTTCACGGTCTGTTCGCAGCACTGTGCTCCCTTCTGAGCGATAGGCATCAAGAACGGCAGCGGCTGGGTGTCCGTAGCGATTATGGCGCCCGGCTGAAAATACGGCATACCGGGGATGCACCGATGCCAACCAATCACGATTCAACGAACTCACCGCTCCGTGATGAGGCACCTTGAGAACTTCGATCGGCCCCTGAGACGTTGAACCTATCATCCTCGACAAACCATCTTGCTCAACATCAGCAGCGAAGAGCATCCTGTGAGCACCGCAAGTCAGATGGGTCACCACTGACCGATTGTTCAACATATGCCCACTCACATTGCGATTCTGAAGCGCCACGTTGAATTGCGCGTCCTCCGGCGGGTTAAGAACCACCATTCGGCAGGAACCGGACGACAGGATCTCCTGTCCTTCCCTGGCCACCTGTTCTTGTAACCCTCGATCCGCTAATGACTGCTGCAAGCGCCTATAGAATAGTTCTTCACGAGTCTCTCCCGATCCCCAATAACGCTTTACGCCGAAATGGCGAAGCACCCATGCCAGACCTCCGACATGATCGAGCTGGGGATGTGTGCCGATGACCTGGTCAATGGCATGGATGCCCCGGTTCCAGAGAAACGGCGCCACCACCGTACGGCCCATATCGAATCTTTCATACGTCGCCCCTCCGTCGATCAACACCACCTGTCCATCAGGTAGCTCAACGACTGTGCTATCGCCTTGCCCGACATCCAGGAATGTGACTCGGAAGCGGTCCCCGTCAAGAAACATACGCGGGGACCAAGCCCACCATAGCAATATCAATAGTACTCCGACGCCTACTGCCAACTGGAAGGCTGGGAGCCCCACTCTGTACCACAGCAATACGACACAACCATAAAATAACAGCATGGCGAAAATAGAAGGGGCCGCGACATGCCATTCCCCTCCCGGTAGCAGCGATACCAGACGGATTGCCGCCACAAAATAATCGAGGAACCACTGATTCAGCGATGCCAGGGGCAGCATGGTTCCGCCAACCAGAATCTGCCAGACTCCGGCAGCAAGTCCGATTGGAACCAGCACGATCCCCATCACGGGAACCGCCACCACATTAGTCAATAGACCGAGCCAGGGCAATTGATTGAAATAGTAGGCAACAAGTGGAAGGGTCACCACGGTGACCACCCCACTCATCACCACAGAGTCTCTCCCCCACCGCATGCAGGTTCTCAGGAATGACGGCTTGTCCGGCAGCTCCTCACCTTCCACCGCAGTCGGCCATGCAAGCCATCCCGCAATGGCAATGACGGACAAAAACGAGAGTTGAAAGGAAATATCGAATAGCGCCTGAGGATCGTGCAGTAGAATCCCCACTGCGGCGGCAGAGAGAGCATGGAACAGACGTCGCTCCTGGCCAAGCCAGACCGCACCAAGCCCCACAGTCATCATCAGCAATGAACGCATTGTCGCCAGTTCCACACCGGCCAGGCAGGCATAGCCTGCGACGGGAAGGAAGGTAGAGACAGCGCCCAGGCGAGTCGGCGTTATTCTCCGAGACAGCGTAAGAAGCCAATTTGCAGGCAACCACAGCGTCACCCATCTGACGACTGCAAAGATGAGAAGAGCAACGAGGCCTAAGTGGCTCCCGGAAATTGAAAGGAGATGGACCGTCCCTGTCGCCATGAACTGATCGCGAAGGTCCGGATCCAAATACCCTCGATCACCGATGATGATGCCCAGATAGAGCCCCAATAGTGGCTGGGAAAGGGTTTGTACTGCGGCAAGACGGATACTGCTCCTCCAGCGATCGAATTGGTTCCAGATTGCCCACCAGGCATGCGCTCGTCCGGACTCCAAAAACTGCACCGCTTCGGCTCCGGTTACGGTGGCGGTGGCATCGATGCCTTGCCGCTCAATATAGGCTGCATAGTCGAATCCCCCAGGATTCAATAACCCGCTTGGACGACGCATCTTTGCCCAAAAGCTAACCCGATCGCCTTGAAAGAATACCCGCTCCGCAGTGCGCCAGGTCAGCCGAACATGTCTGGACGCTCCCGACTCATCAATTGGGTTATCTGACCTGATGGTCATAACCAGCCGATCTGGCGACAGTTGGACAGGAGCCACAATACGACCGGTCACCTCGATTGCCGCATCTGACTGGCCTTCGACCACCGGGTCATGGGCAGTTAAGTTAACGGCCACCGCCCAATAGACCACTCCCAGCAAGAGCGCTCCATAGAGCCACATCGTTTGACCAATGGAACACCAATTGAGCTTTTCAAGGATGAAGCTGCTTAGAGCAGCAAGGAGGAGCAGCAACGAGGCGGACAGCGGGAAATAGGGAATCTGCGATCCGACGAGAAGCCCGGCAATGAAGGCAACGGTGAGGGGCGGCAGCATGAGCCTGCCTCGACTAGGGGGCTAGAATCTTAACCTAAATGAGTCTTGACGACGTCTACAAGATGATTGGCCACTTCACGGATCTCGTCATCGCACTCGCCTTCAACCATCACTCGCAAGAGCGATTCGGTCCCGGAGTATCGCACCAACACGCGTCCACTGCCGTTGAGGCGCTGTTCGCTTTGAGCAATCGCGTGTTGCAGCTCTGGAACCGTATCGAGCTTCGGCTTCTTCGACACATTCACGTTGAATAACACTTGTGGCACCGCCGTCATAGCTTGTGCCAGTTCGGACAAGGGCTTTCCTGTCCGCTTCATCAACGACAGTACTTGTAAGGCTGAAATCAAGCCATCTCCGGTTGTATTATGATCCAGAAAAATGAAATGACCTGACTGCTCTCCCCCAAAGTTAAACCCCTCAGCCAACATCCGTTCGAGCAAATACCTATCACCGACGGCAGTCCGCTCAAGAGCGATGCCTGATTTCGTCATGGCCTGCTCCAATCCGAAGTTGCTCATGACGGTTCCCACTACCGTCTGCCTAGACAATTGCCCCTGGTGATGAAGGTCAAGCGCTAACATCGCCATAATATGATCGCCGTCTACGACTCGTCCCTGTTCACAGACGAAAATAGCACGATCGGCATCCCCATCCAGCGCGATACCGAGATGAGCCCCCTGCTCACCAACAGCCTTCTGGAGCAGTTCGGGATGAACCGCGCCACAGCCGGCATTGATATTCATCCCGTCCGGCTTATTACCGATCACCTCAACCTTCGCACCGAGTTCGCGTAACACCGTTGGCGCGACCTTATAGGCTGCGCCGTTGGCACAATCGACCACCACTTTCATCCCCTGGAAGTCCAGTTCTTTAGGGAGAGACCGCTTGACGAATTCGATGTACCGTCCCTCGGCGTCGTCGATTCGATAGGCTTTCCCTATGGCATCGGCCGTCGGCCTCAAATGCGCAATCTCGTTCGAGACGATGAGCCCCTCGATACGGGCTTCCATCTCATCCGGCAGCTTGAAACCGTCGTTAGAAAAAAACTTAATGCCGTTGTCCTGGTAGGGGTTGTGCGAGGCCGAGATCATCACTCCCGCATCGGCCCGAAGACTCCTCGTTAAGAACGCAATCGCCGGCGTCGGCATTGGACCAACCAGCAGCACATCGACACCCATCGAACAAATCCCGGAAGTCAGCGCCGACTCCAGCATATAGCCGGAGATGCGGGTGTCTTTGCCGATCACGATTTGATGACGTCCAGCTCGGCGCATGAACAAATGCGCCGCGGCTCGCCCCAGCTGCATCGCCATTTCGCTGGTCATCGGATCGAGGTTGGCAACCCCGCGAATCCCATCGGTTCCGAATAGTTTACGCATGCTGTGCTTTCATAGAGATCATCGTCTGCCGGTTAATCGCCGCTGCCACCTGAACCACATCCTTCATGGCCCTCACGTCGTGGACGCGAAGTATTCCGGCCCCACGATCGACTGCCATTGCCACCGCCGCCGCCGTACCCCACTGGCGTTCCTGAACCGGACGATCCAGGAGCTGTCCAAGAAACCCCTTCTGTGAGACACCCACCAGCACTGGACATTCAAACAGTGTGAAACGGCGCAATAGGCCTAATAGCGCAAGGTTATGTTCCAGCAGCTTACCAAATCCGATACCTGGATCAAGAATGATCTGTCTTCGTACAATCCCACGCGTCATCGCAAAACGAATGCGTTCCTCGAAAAATTCCGAGATTTCTCCGATTACATCGTCGTAGTAAGGGGCCTGCTGCATCGAACGAGGCGTCCCGTTCATGTGCATCAGGACAATTCCGGCTCCTGTTTGGGCCAGCACATCGACCATGGCGTGATCGCCTCGTAGCGCCGTGACGTCGTTCACGAGAACCGCCCCTGCATCGAGAGCCGCACGCGCAACAGAAGCCTTTGAGGTATCAATTGAGATCGGCACGGTGACGGCTTTTGCCACCGCTGTCACAACAGGAATTGCACGACGACGTTCTTCATCCTCGTTCACGGCATCGGCGCCTGGGCGCGTCGACTCGGCGCCGATATCCAACAGATCCGCCCCTTCTTCTACCAACCGAACGGCATGGGCCACCGCGGCTTCTGTATCAAAATAGCGGCCTCCGTCAAAGAATGAATCAGGGGTCACATTTACCACGCCCATAATCAACGGCCGGTCGTGAAATTCAATCAGCCGATCCTTTGCCTGCCTTGTCAATGTCATAAGAAGACCGTTATTGGGTTTGTTTTGTTTATCTGGTTGATTTGGTTCATCTGGTTTATCCGATTAGTCTGGTGCAACCAAATAACAAAACAAACCAAATAAACGAGACAAACCAGACAAACTGAGCTTGCAACAGCGGGCTAAGCCCGCCGCCTATCGTCATTCAGATGTATTGCCCGGGACTCCAATGCCCTGAAATGGCGTCCCGGGATCAGCGATGCAGGGTTAGGCAGGAACTGCTTGGGATGTGGACTGCAAAAGAATATTATCGATATCGGCTCCGTCGAGCACTTCTTTCTCTAATAGAGCTTCAGCCAAACGCTTCAGACTAGACATATTTTCCGTAAGCAGGCGCTTCGCCCGCTCATAGTTTTCCGTCACAAGCCGCCTGACTTCCTGGTCGATCTCCATGGCTATTTGATCGCTGAAGTCGCGCTGGCTCCCCATCTCTCGCCCAAGAAACACCTGTTCGTTTTGCTTGCCGAACGTCAGGGGGCCCATCTTTTCGCTCATGCCCCATTCACAGACCATCTTTCTCGCGAGATCCGTCGCACGCTCGATATCGTTTCCCGCTCCGGTCGTCATCTCTTTCAGGACCAACTCTTCCGCCACACGTCCTCCCATGAGGATGGCAAGCTGGTTCAGCAAATACCCCCTCGAATAGCCGTGCCGGTCATCGACGGGGAGCTGCATCGTTACGCCCAAGGCGCGTCCTCGAGGAATGATCGTTACCTTGTGCACGGGATCTGTCCCGGGAATCAGTTTGGCAATCAAGGCATGCCCAGCCTCATGATAGGCAGTCGTCCGTTTCTCCTCGTCGCTCAAAACCAGACTCTTCCGTTCAGCCCCCATCAGCACTTTGTCTTTGGCCATCTCGAAGTCGATGACTTCCACTTCTTTCTTGTTGAGCCGCGCGGCCCAAAGCGCTGCTTCGTTGACCAAGTTCTCAAGGTCGGCCCCTGAAAACCCTGGCGTGCCACGCGCAATTTTTTCCAACTCCACGTTTGTCGCGATCGGAACTTTTTTCGTGTGCACCTTGAGAATTTCAGCACGACCGCGCAAGTCCGGTCGATTGACCACGACTTGCCGATCGAAACGCCCCGGTCTGAGCAAGGCAGGGTCGAGAACGTCAGGCCGGTTGGTCGCGGCGACCAAGATCACGCCTTCAGTCGTATCGAACCCATCCATCTCAACGAGCAATTGATTGAGCGTCTGCTCACGCTCGTCATGGCCTCCGCCCAGCCCTGCTCCACGAAGTCGGCCAACAGCATCGATTTCATCTATAAAGATAATGCAGGGCGCATGTTTTTTCCCCTGCTCAAAAAGGTCACGAACACGGGACGCTCCGACGCCGACAAACATTTCCACGAAATCCGATCCGCTGATACTGAAGAACGGCACATTGGCCTCACCGGCAATGGCCTTGGCCAACAGCGTTTTCCCTGTGCCGGGAGGACCGACGATTAAGACTCCTTTGGGAATACGTCCGCCGAGTTTTTGAAACTTACGAGGATCCTTGAGGAATTCGATGATCTCAAGGACTTCGTCCTTGGCTTCGTCGACGCCGGCAACGTCGGAGAACAGCACCTTCTTACGTTCCTCCGTCAACAGCCGAGCGCGGCTCTTCCCGAACGACATCGCCTTATTGCCGCCCATCTGCATTTGCCGCATCAAGAAAAACCATAGTCCCAGGAACAGGACAAACGGTCCCCACGTCACAAGAAACGTAATATACCAAGGGCTTTCATCAGGCGGCTTTGCTTCAATCTGCACGCCCCGGTCCCGCAAAACCTGTACCAATTCTGGATATTCTACCGAGTAGGTTCGAATACGGGTCTTATCCTTCATCACGGCGCTGATGTGGCTGGCCTTGATGATAACCCGCTCGATCTCTCCCTTGTCGAGCTTGGTCATGAACTCGCTAAAAATCACTTCTTCCTCAGGTTCATGGTGCGGCACGCTGAACAGGTTGAACAATAAGATCATGAAGAGGCCGACGACGACCCAGAAAAGTATATTCTTCGTCCTGGAATTCATCCGGATCTCCTTATGGATAGTACGCGCACAGGGTCAGAAACTCACAAACGTGGGTGATGTTACCATATGCGCATTCATACTGACAACCGTATGCGATCAACGCTTTACTCTTGATCTTCCTCTACATCCAAGACAGCCAGATAGGGAAGATTTCTGTACTTTTGCTGGTAATCGAGTCCATACCCGACCACATACTTATTCGGGATTTTGAACCCCACATAGTCGATGGCAACGTTGATTGTCCGACTATCTGGCTTATTCAGCAAGGTGCAGACCTTAATCGACCGGGGCTTCTTTTTCGTCAAAGTCTTGACCAAGTGTTGGACCGTCAGCCCGGAATCGACGATGTCTTCCACCAGCAAGACATCTTTATCCTTAATGTCCTCGGTTAGCTCTGTCATCAACTTAACCTTGCCGGATGCTTTTGCACGAAGCCCTCTGCTCGTCACGATAAGAAAGTCCACTCGCATGGGAATTCTGATTGCGCGAGCCAAATCGGCATAGAAGGCATAGGCTCCCTTCAACACACCGACTAGGACGAAATCCTTTCCCGTATAATCAGCCGTGATCTGCTTGCCCAACTCACGAATCCGGGCACGCATTTCCTCCTGGGTCACGATCGGCCGACCGAAAATCCGCTCCATGCTCCGTTACTCCTTCTCTAACACTCGGTCACTCACCGAAGCCACCACACAACGTGTCGTCCCATCATGAACGACGAAACGTTCATCCTGCTGCATTCCCACCACCCAGAGAATTCCCTCCGGCGCTACCAATAGTGGAACCTTGCCACGTTCGGGCCTAGCCACCTTCCTATCCGTAAAGAAATCTTGCAGTTTCTTGCTCTTCCCCCTCATGCCAAGGGGAGAGAATCGATCACCGGGCCGCCAAGCCCGAACCAACAAGGGCTCCGAAAACCGATCGGCATCGAACGTTACCCGTCCTTGAGAAAGCCCCTTGCCCAACACCTCGGGATCTCGACAATTTATGTGTTGTACCTGAATTTGCTGATTCGTTCTAGCCCAATACACCGTTGAAGGCACTGGAAGCGGCAGGATCTCCCTTCCCCCTTGTCCTGAACCAATCTCAGCGCCGTGATCTCCTTCTGTCCTTGGGCTAAATCGCACCGACTCCTGATCTAGAATCACCAGTGCCTGCCTTAAAAATAACCGGGCTCCGCTCCTTCCCTTGAGGGAAATATGCCGCACTGACTCCACCACGCGAAAGCTGCTCGCACGCCCCTCTCCGTCGTAAGCCAGTAAGATGGCCCGAACAAGACGCCGCTGAAGGGCAACCGGCAACTTGATGAGCGCTTGACGATCGACTTGTTGTACTCCTCTAGAATCAGAGCTGACCAGTGTACGCGTAAGCTCATTTGTCGCCTCCGCTAGATATCGTTCGTCTTCGCGCAGCAAGTCTGCCTGCCGCTGTAACAGGCGGACGGCAGCCGGCGCCAACCCGGTGATGACAGGAAGAAGTTCCTTCCTGATTCGATTCCGATGATAGAACGGCTTGTCATTGCTCGAATCACAACGATAGGTCAGCCCTTCATGATCCAGGTAAGTCACCACTTCTTCGCGGGTGGCTTCGAGAAGAGGGCGAATAATCCCGGCTTCACGAGCGTACGGCATTCCCGCCAGCCCGGCCAGCCCAGCTCCCCGCAGCAGCCACATGAGCACCGTTTCCGCTTGGTCATTGGCAGTATGGCCGACCGCAATGCGGTCAGCCCCTACCTCGCGAGCCAGTTGCTTCATGAAGTCATAGCGCGCATCGCGCGCCGTTGCTTGAAGCGATGAGCGCTGTCGTCGCTTGACCAGTTTTGGCCGATGGATGACAAGCGGCAGCTGTCGTTCCTTGCAAAACATGCTGACAAACACTTCGTCGCCGTCGGACTCCGCACCGCGAAGCCCATAGTTACAATGGACCGCTGTCAGCGTGAGCCGCCAGGACTGGGCCAGGCGATGGAGAAGAGACAACAACGCGATCGAGTCGGGCCCGCCCGACACAGCCACCAGCAAGTGATGACCGTGAACGAATAGTTGTTGCTGACGCACTGTCCTGACAAGATGCGCCAACAGTAGCGGTCGTGCAGCAGACCTGGTTAACTGCCTTGTGATCGTCGTCTCAACGGCCATAGTTACTGAACTCTTTCCGGAATACGCTGCAAGCTGATGCGCGCCTGTTCTACATCACGGACAATTTGCTTCGACAGCTCATCTGCAGATGCAAATGTATGATCGCCTCGTACCCGTGCCACAAACTGCACGGTGATTTCCTGACCATAGAGATCGCTGGCCTTATCCAACAGATTAACTTCGATCAACCGCTCACCCGCTCCAAAGGTCGGCCTGGTCCCAATATAGGCGATCGAATCATAGGACTGAGAGTCGTGGATAGTCCGCGCAGCATAGACACCATCGGGCGGTACGACGCGGTCGGCGGGAATGCGCAGGTTGGCCGTGGGCCAGCCCATTGCCTGCCCCTGCTGCATCCCGTGCACCACGGTACCACGAATCCCATAGACGCGGCCGAGCAACGTGGCAGCCCGCTCCATATTTCCTACCTGGATAAGCCGGCGAATCCTGCTTGAACTCACCACGTCCCCGTCCATTGTGATGGGAATCATAGGATGCACACGAAAATCGTACTGCTCACCAAGCCGCACCAGGTCGTCAATACGCCCTGCCCGACCCTTGCCAAAAGCAAAATGATTGCCCACGAACAATTCAGACAGAGTGAGAGACCGATACAGGACGTCTTCGGCAAACCGATCCGGGCTCATCGCCGCGAAGGCGGGGGTAAAATCCAGGAAGACCACTTCGTCGATCCCTGCGGCTTCGAAGTGTGCAAGCTTCTCCTCCGGACTGGTGAGAAAGCGAAGATCAACATGGGGTGCGAGGATTTTTACCGGATGGGGATCGAAGGTCAGCACGAGTGCTGTCCCCTGTGCCCTCCGAGCCGTCTCGACTACCGTTTGCAACAGCGCTCGATGTCCCAGATGGTGGCCGTCGAAGTTACCGATCGTGGCGACCGGATAGGCACGTGGACACTCGCTGGACCACTCGCGCGTCACTTTCAGCATGATCGTCAGCGGAGGAGACGCGCTGCGTCTTTGGCAAAGTAGGTCAGGATGAGGTCTGCGCCGGCCCGCTTAATCGAGAGTAACGATTCCATCATGGCCCGCGATTCGTCGAGCCAGCCGGCGTTGGCGGCCGCTTTGATCATGCTGTACTCCCCGCTCACTTGATAGGCTGCCACAGGCAATAATATCTGTGCCCTGGCTGCGGCAATGATATCGAGATACGGCAGCGCCGGTTTCACCATGATAATGTCGGCCCCTTCTTCGACATCAAGGGCGATCTCTCGAAGCGCTTCCCGACGGTTGGCAGGATCCATCTGATACGACTGCCGATCGCCGAACTGAGGGCTTGAAAACGCCGCATCCCGAAACGGCGCATAAAAGCATGACGCAAACTTAGCAGCATACGCCATGATCGGCAGCTCTGAAAAACCTGCCTGATCCAATTCCGCCCGGATCGCCGCCACCCGCCCATCCATCATATCGGACGGCGCCACCATGTCAGCCCCGGCTTGCGCATGGGTTTTGGCCATTGCACGGAGACAATCCAAAGTTTCATCGTTGAGAATCCGACCATCCTTGACGATTCCGCAATGGCCGTGATCGGTGTATTCATCGATGCAGACGTCGGTCACGACCATCAGCCCGGGGACATGGTCCTTCACCGCTTTGACGGCCCGCTGCACGATACCGTTCGGATCGAACCCCGAACTCCCCCGATCATCTTTACGATCGGGAATCCCAAAGAGAATGACGGCGGAAATCCCCAAGGCCGCAACCTCACTGGCCTCTTTCACCAAAAGATCGACCGAAAGCCGGAACTGGCCCGGCATTGAAGTGATCTCTTCACGCCGCTCTCGCCCTTCAACGACGAACAATGGATAGATAAAGTCAGACGGAGCAAGACTCGTCTCTCGAACCATGCGGCGAAAGGCCTCATGCTGCCGCAGCCGGCGAAGGCGCTGTATTGGGAAAGCCATCGAATCACTTCCTCGGGAGATTCGTTAAAAACACCACGATATCACGCACAGAAATCAGGCCCGCCAACTTGCCATCATGAGTCACGCCAAGGTGGCGAATATGCGTTTTGGCCATGAGATCGTTGGCATCTAAGAGGGTCTTATTCTCATCGATCGTCAAGATAGGAGCCGACATAACCTGCTCAACCGTCGTCTTGTGGGTATCGGCTCCTACCGCGACCACACGCCGGACCATATCGGTATCAGTGAGGATGCCGATAATCTCCTTGCCGTTTGTCACGAACAGGCTGCCGATGCTGCGATCGCGCATGATTCGTGCTGCAGTCTGCGCATCCGTATCACGTTCTACCGTAACAAACTTCTCTCTCGGAACCATAAACGACTTGACTGCAACCATAGCCATGCCCTCCTTTGCCTAGTTCAATCCATCACCCTGCCGTACCGTCCATCTGCTTCGGCCTATCCGCTTGTAGAAGCGGCGACTCGATCCCCTTGCTTGAAATGCCTCACAATCGCTTCTGCCAATGCCGGGACAGTATTTTCTTCCGGCATAACCGTGACCGTCAACCCATATTCTTTTGCCGTATTTGCCGTAATGGGCCCAATGCAGGCTACCACCACCCCTGCGAGAAGAGGTCTCACTGCGTCCCGCCCACCAAAGAGCTCCATGAAGTTTCGGACGGTTGAGGAACTCGTGAATGTTATCACCGTCACCTGCCCATCATGAAGCTGTTGAGTCAAAGCCACAACGTCCACCGCCGGGACAATCGTGCGATAGACAGGAATCACATTGACAGTTGCCCCTAATTCACGCAACTGTTCCGGTAAGATTTCGCGAGCGACTTCAGCGCGTGGAATCAATACACGGCTCCCACGGATTCCCACATGGGCCAATGAGGCGATCACACCCTCTGCCTGAAACTCGACTGGCACGACATCCGGAGTGAGCCCATACTGTCCCAGTTCCTGCGCAGTTCTCGGTCCAATCGCGCAGAGGCGTAGGTTTGCCAACGCGCGCGCATCTTTTCCAGCCGCATGGAGCCGGTCCATAAAGGGCTTCACCCCATTCACGCTTGTAAAAATGAGCCATTGATAGCTACTGAGACGAGCCACCGCGTCATCGATGGCCTGCCAACTCGCCGGAGGTACGATCTGAATCGTCGGAACTTCCACCGGCTCCGCGCCATAAGCTGCCAGCAGCTGGGAAAATTCTCTCGCCTGCTCCTGTGCCCTGGTCAGCACGATCCGTTTTCCAAAGAGCGGCTTGGTTTCAAACCAATTCAGCTGCCCTCGCAGTCGCACGACTTCACCGACAACGATTACTGTCGGCGGCTCAAGATGCGCGGCTTCCGCTCTTGCAACAATATCGCCCAGTGTTCCCACAATAGTCTGTTGAGTGGCTTTGGTCCCCCAACGGATTGCCGCAACCGGCTGGTCGGATGGCCGTCCCTCCGACAGCAACTGTCCGACGATTGAAGGAAGATTCTTCATGCCCATCATGAACACAAGTGTCCCCGATGCACTGGCCAACTTCGGCCATTCCAACAGAGTTCCCGGCTTGGTGGGATCTTCATGACCGGTCACAAACGTGACCGTGGAGGCCAGCGTGCGATGGGTTACCGGAATACCCGCATAGGCAGGAACCGCAACCGCCGCCGTCACACCAGGCACAACTTCGAATTCAACCCCTCCGGCAGCCACCGCTTCTGCCTCTTCTCCACCCCGTCCGAAGACAAAGGGGTCACCCCCTTTGAGCCGAACTACTACCTTCCCCTCTTTGGCCCTATCGATGAGCAGTCGATTGATATCAGCTTGGTCTTGATACTGCCCGCGCCCCCGCCGACCGACATAGATGCGCTGTGCTGTAGCTGGAGCATACTGGAGCAAGACCGGATTGGCGAGATAATCGTAGAGGACGATATCGGCTGCCTCAAGACACTCCTTCCCTTTCAGCGTCAACAGTCCTGGGTCCCCTGGTCCCGCTCCAACCAAGTAAACCTTTCCCGCTCTTCTCGATTTTGTCATGTGGGTCTGTAGATCGCTTGGAGTATTCTGTCGCCACCGCGGGCGAGCAGCCGTTCCGCAAGTTGAATACCCATCGACTCCGGATCCTCAATGGTTCCTTCAACGCTATCGCGAATGAGCTCTTTACCGTCTACACTGGATACCAATCCTTCCAATCTCACCCCTGTTCCGACTACTGTCGCATGCGCCGCGATCGGAACCTGACAACCGCCTTGGAGTCGATGGAGCAACGCACGTTCTGCTAGAACGGCTGTCCTACTTGTCGCATGGTCCAAACCGCTCAACAACGACTGAATAAAGAGATCGTCTCGCCGGCCCTCGATGCCCAGCGCCCCCTGGCCAATGGCAGGCAAACTAATCTGCAGGGGAAGATACTCCGTAATTTCATGCGCCCAGGCCAATCTCCGGAGTCCGGCTGCAGCAAGTACGATGGCGTCAAACTGTCCCTCCCGTAATTTCCTGAGACGGGTATCCAAGTTCCCGCGCAACATAGCAATCGTCAGATCAGGCCTGGCATGCAGAAGCTGCGATTGGCGGCGAAGACTGCTGGTTCCGATCCGGGCGCCACGAGGAAGATCCTTGAACGACCGCCCGTCCCTGCTGATCAGGGCATCACGGGGATCCTCGCGTGGCGGCACACAGAGAATGGCCAAGCCCTCGGGCAACTCCGTCGGCACGTCTTTCATGCTGTGCACGGCCAGATCGATCTCGCCACTCAACAGGGCTTCCTCGATTTCCTTTACGAACAGCCCCTTCCCGCCGATTTGGGCCAGCGGAACATCCAGAATCTTGTCTCCCGATGTCTGGATTCTCAGCAAGGTCACCACGACATGAGGGGCCAGCGCGTGCAACTGCGCCTGCACCCACTCACTCTGCTGCACCGCCAACTTACTGCCGCGCGTTCCAAGCACAACTGTCGATCGTTCATGGCCTGTCTGGTTCATCTGGTTTCTCTGGTCTATCTGGTTTGTCTGGTTGATCTGGTTTATGCCGTTTATCTGGTTGATTTGGTTAGTTCCGGTCAACCAAATAAACAAGACAAACCAAATAGACCAAATAACGGTCTTCTTACGCTCACCGGTCCGGCATCTTTGAGCGAGTCCTCGGAGTCATCGCGTCAACATCCTGGATATCTTCCTGTGACGAATGACAGGTCTCCGAGGCAGATGACGCACGGTCATTGACATTGGAAGCCGCAGGATCGCCAAGGTTGAAAAATCGTCTCGCCGCTTCGATAAAGGCGGTCCCCTCCGAAGAATTTACCTCCGCTTTGAGCGTCATCATTGTATTGTGAATAAGCTTATTCACAATCGACGACGCCATCGCCTCGACCAATTCACGCTCCGGCGTGGATAGATTCGCCAAACGCCCTAAGGTCTTGTCGAGCTCGGCTTGCTTGATGTCTTCGACCCGCGCACGGAGAGCTACGATGGTGGGAGTGACCTCCAGCGACTGGAGCCATTGCCTCACAATCCCGACTTCATCCACTACCATGCGTTCGGCTTTCTCAGCCTCGTTTAAGCGTTCCCCGCGATTCCGTTCAACCCGCGTCTTCAGATCATCGATGTCGAAGAGGAAGGCATTGTCCACATGCCGCACCGCCGGATCGATATTGCGAGGGACGGAGATGTCGATCAAGAACATCGGACGATTCATCCGTTGCTTGACCGAGCGCTGCACGTCATCCTCGCTCACAAGATAGTGCGCGGCGCCGGTCGATACCAAGACGATATCGGCGGAAGCCATATCTTCCCGAAATTCCTCAAAAGGAACCGGCGTGCCGCCGAATCGGTTCGCCAATTCCAGCGCATGCTGCGGACTCCTAGTCGTGACCCGCACATGCCGGACACCGCTGGCAATGAAATGCTTCGCCGCCAGCTTGGCCATCTCTCCCGCTCCCACCAACAGTACAGTTTTATCGCTTAAGTCCGAAAAGATCTTTTTGGCTAATTCGACCGCGGCATAGCTGACGGATACCGCCATCTCGGAAATTTTCGTTTCAGTCCGCACGCGCTTGGCGACAGAGATCGCCTTTTTCACCACCTTATTCAAGATGATGCCGGTCGCCTTGTGTGTCAGGGCAACTTCGAAAGCCTCTTTGATCTGACCAAGAATTTGCGATTCGCCGACGATCATGGAGTCGAGGCTGGAGGCCACCCGAAATAAATGACTGATCGCCCGATCTCCCTCGTGCCAATACAAATGGGGAGTCAGCTGTTCCGAGGACAGCGATAGGTGAGCATCAGCCAGAAAATCCTGGATTCGCCCATAGCCTGATTCGATCTCATCGACGACGGCATAGACCTCAACACGATTGCAGGTCGAGAGTAATATCCCCTCCCGCACCCCCTGATATGAGCAGAGGCGGGCCAGGGCTTCGCCCATTCGGCTCTCAGGAATCGCCAGCTTCTCGCGGATTTCGACCGGGGCGGTCTTATGGCTCAAGCCGACGGCAATAATGTGCATATCAAGACACCGGTCCGTGACTCTTGATGACCACGCCAATGAGGGTCAGAATAACTCCGGCAAATCCGATAATCGTGAGATACGCCGCGCGTTTAGCTCTCCACCCCACCGTCAAACGTCCTGTCAATACGACAAAATAGAACACCCAGGTCACCAACGCCCCTGTTTGCTCGGGATTCCAGCTCAGATACGACCCAAGAGATAACTCTGCGTACAGCGCACCTGCAATGATGCCGAGCGTGAGCAGGGGAAATCCTGTTACGATTGATTGTTGATTCAGACGGTCAAGAAAATCCAGAGCCGGCAACTTTGAGTAGAGGACATTAAAACGTTTGGACTTGAGAAGACCATCCTGAATCAGATACATCACACCAGCCACAAAGGCCACGGCAAACCCCACGGTCCCGAGCATGCTCAGCGTGACATGGACCCACAGGGTCCGAAACACCGGCGTGAGCGTCGGAGCAGTTTCTGGCAATGCGGCGGCAGAGACCAGTGAGACCAGCGCCAAAGGCACGATGAACGAGCCAAGCACATGCAAATGATGGCGAAATTCCACGGCCAGAAAGACTAAAATCAGTACCCAGGAGAAAAACGATAAGGCTTCATGAAACCCTGGCGTCGAGATCTCCGTACCCCCGATCATCCCTGCACCCAACGCGATCGTGTGTGAGGCAAACCCGGTCGCCGTTATACCCAGAGAGACGTTTGCCAGAACTTCAGAAGGCCGGATCAAGTAGGCAAGGAAGGAGACGGTGGCCGCAAAATAGAGGGCCATCGTCACTACAAAAAACATGGCCGACATAGATGTCTATCCTCTCAACTTCTCAGGAGAAACAGACAGTCATTAACCGAGGAATTATATCGATGGCGCGAGATGGGAGTCAACCAAACGAACGTGAGGGAGGAGGTAAGGCGACCAGGCCTTGTCCCCCCGGCACCCTCTATGTCGTCAGTACACCGATTGGCCACCCTGATGACATCACCCTTCGGGCCCTTGCCACCTTGCGACGCGTTACAATTGTTGCCTCAGAAGACCCTCGCACGACCCAGATGCTCCTAGCCCATCATGGCATTACCGCAACAATCACGAGTTACGGCCCGTCCAATCGCCACGAAAAAGTGCGGCTTCTTCTGCATCGGCTCATGCAGGGACAGGATGTCGCCCTCGTTTCAGACAACGGCTCTCCGGTCATCTACGACCCTGGCCGCCTGCTTGTAACCGCTGCCCATCAGGCAGGAACCCCTGTTAAGTCCATTCCAGGCCCCTCTGCCATAACGGCAGCGACGGCAATCTCCGGATTGTCCGGCGATGCAATCATCTTTGAAGGGCGCCTTCCCTCAACCGGGCCTCGTCTCGCCCAATATCTCTCCCAGCTCAAAAAAGAACGCAGAACCCTTGTATTCTATGTACGCCCCAAAGCCCTCACAGGGCTCCTGAATATCCTGGCGCAGATACTCCCCTCCAGGCAAATCGCCGTCGCCGTGAATCTCACAACGAACGAGGAGACCCTTTCTCGCGGGAAGCCAGGTGAACTGCTCAATCAGATCGAACCAGTATCGAATGAGTCAGCGGTGACGGTCGTCATTGAAGGATATGGGACAGGATCGCGAAACTACTCATCTTCGCGCCGGCGGATCAGCACTCGATAAGACCCCTCGACGCGATCTTGTGAAAGAATGGTGTGTCCCTCATTACTCACGCTGCGGGGTACATTCCCAATCGGATCGCCATCGTCCAACAACACCGAAAGAACCTGCCCCTGCTCCATTGCTTCCAGTTTCAACTTTGTTTTGACGAAGTTATAGGGGCAAATGACACCCCGTAAATCCAACTCGGCATCCGGTTGACCAAGCACGGTTGCGTTGCCTCTCCATTCTTTAGTTTATTTGGTTTATCCCGTTTGTTTGGTTTGTCTTGTTTACTTTGGTTGAGTGAAACTAATCGAATGAATCAAATCAACCAAACAAACGAAACAAACCAGATGAACCAAATAAACCAGGACGGTGAATGAAAAAAAAGGGGCAGCAACGCGCTGCCCCTTCCCACACCATGCCTATATGTCTTGAATTAGTGTAGGCCTTTGTTCAAATTTGGCTTCGCATAGTCCGTCCCGTAGTCTGTCTTGGTGCTGGCTGCTGCGTTGCCCCATCCCGGCTGTGGTTCACATTGCCAGCAGGGAGCGGAACCGGTAAATTCACCGATTGTGCTGGTGATACCGGAATCGATTTTCCCTGGAAAAACAGAACCAGCGATAGCGCCGGTGATTCCGCCACGGCTCGTCCCAATCGCGCGCTCATTCTCAGGATCTGGTCGTTGTCCAAGCCCACCAAACCCCTGTTTCGTCGCATCGACATGGGTCACGAACGCTTCAATGACTGTTTTCTTTCCGGTGCCAAAGGGCTGATCGACTGTCGTTTCTTCTCTCACTTGAACCGTAACATCGTCACCGACATTGAGGGTCTTAATGGCTTGCATATTTGAGCGATCCGTGAGGTTAAGAACTATGACGGTACGAGCTCCGTACCCTGACTTACCCTCCTGCCCCTCGTCGAATATCTTCCCTGCCCCGCCGGTTTCAATCATGAGCCTACGCTGGGCCATATCAATCGCAAACACCCGCCCGTACACCGTCTCCGGCTGCGACAACCGCTCAAGGAAGTTGCTTCGATCGAAGGTGGTCACCCGCGTGCCCGATCCCGACACATCGCCAACTCCCTCCCCCACACCCATACCGGATTGGGAATTTAAACGCTCTTGAGCGATCGAAACACCAGCTGAACCGACAAGAAGAATTGCCGCTCCCAGTGCCAACACTTTACGCATGTGCCGCCTCCATGGTGAGATTAAAAAAGAAAATGATGTGCAACGACGAAACACAAAAATTGGACCAACTATCAAGGCATTGAAACTTTTTCATCACTCTTACGGCATGGACTATAGGTTACCCATTCGAACATGTCAACTGAAGACATGCGGGTGAACCGTTGGTGCCCAGAGGGAGGGTCGAACTCCCACTCTCTTGCGAGAACCGGATTTTGAGTCCGGCGCGTCTGCCAGTTCCGCCATCCGGGCTTATCCATCTTTGAAAGCGATTCTTCTTAGCACGAAGCCATGAGCTGGTCAATCCGCTCCCCCTCTTTATCTTCGCTCAACCGCAATGTTACAATTCCACTTCACGGTCACCTCATAATTTTTGCGGGAGGATGCTTACACCATGGCAGACGTCCAGTGCGTCACGTGCGGACAAGCCGGAGAAACGATTACGGACCCCCTCTTCATGGGGAAGCTTGAATCCGAGATCAAGGCCAAGGTTTGCAAACCCTGCTGGAAAAAGTGGGAAGGTATGCGGGTCATGGTCATCAATGAATATCAGGTCAATCTGGGTGAAGAAAGCGGCAGAGATCTCGTAAAGAAGCAAATGAAGGCCTTCCTCAAACTAGGCGAGCAAACTGATACGGGAAAGCTTGATCAGAACTATCGTCCACCGGCATAAGAAGTTCGTTATTGGGTTTGTTTTGTTTGTCTGGTTGATTTGGTTAGTTCCGGTCAACCAATCAAACGAGACAAACTAAACAAACCAGATGGACCAGAGAGACCGCGCTAGGCCGTTGACCGCCAGAGCCTTCCGTGAATTTCTCCAGTGATCTCGCAGGCTTCGTTGACAGACCGATTTCAGAAGTGCTACATTACGCACTTCTTGATCCATCGGCAGGGTCACCAATATCTCCGTAAGCCGAGGAGAAGGAGCCGGTTTTTGTGATTACACAGATGCACGTAAAGGGGTTGATGTTCGACCCCTATAATAACGCGTATATCGTGGTGCTGCGTGACGAAGAGCACGCCGACATGCTTCCCATTTGGGTCGGCAAGTCAGAAGCTGGCGCGATCAGCATGTCCCTGGAAAATGTCACGCCCCCCAGGCCAATGACACATGACTTCATGAAATCGCTCCTCGATGCCTACAATGCGAAAGTTATCAGCGTGGTCATTACAGACTTGTCGGAGCATACTTATTTTGCGAAGGTCCATTTGATGTACGAAGATTCAGAATACACCGTCGATGCCAGACCCAGCGATGCCATTGCGCTGGCGCTTCGGAGCAATGCCCCGGTATTCGCGAACAATTCGGTCATCACCAAACAGAGTTCCGAAGAACTCGAACAATGGCTTGAAAATCTCAAACCGGAAGACTTTGGCAAACTTGATTCCTGACTCAGCAACACGCGCTATGAGCATCGCCGATCTACCCAAAGAGCAAGACCTCGTTGAATACAGGGTGGATCGCATCCTCGATGAGGCCAACACCGACACAAAGATCGTCGTCTTAGCCCGACAGGATAGCACACTCGATACCTTTCCGATTTGGGTCGGCGCCGCTGAAGGTAATGCCATTAAACTAGCGCTCGATACCATGATTACGCCACGGCCGATGAGCCATGACTTGGTCAAGAGTTTTGCCGAACATTTGAACATCACGATCCAACGCGTCGTCATTGCGGACGTCAAAAGCAGCACCTATTACGCCATGGTCCATGTCTCTAACAAAGGCCTGGAGCGGGCAATCGACGCCAGACCCAGCGATGCCATCTCGTTGGCCCTGCGGGCTCCGTGCCCGATCTACATTACCCAAGATGTGCTGAATCGGCGAAGCACGACGAATCTCGACGCCTGGCTGGCGAAACTGGACTCGAAAAATATCGGCACACCGGAAGTACAAGAAACTTGATTCACTCGATAGTGGAGGAGCGGGAAGAACGATGTTGACCTACATGCAAAAGCCGTTAGAAGTGCAAGAAAAATGGTATCTCGTGAATGCGGAGGGGAAGACACTGGGTAGATTAGCCGCCCGTGTCGCCGGTATTTTGCGTGGCAAACACCGGCCGACCTTTACCCCCCATGTGGATATGGGCGATCATATTGTGATCGTGAATGCGGAGAAGATCCATCTGACCGGCAATAAAATGACCACGAAACTCTATCGCCACCATAGCGGCTTTCCCGGCGGACTCAAAACCGCAACGGCGCAACATGTCTTCCGAAAGGACCCGACAGAACTCTTGACCAAGGCAATCGAGGGTATGCTCCCCAAGAATCCCTTGGGGAATCATATGGCAAAGAAACTTCGCGTCTACGTCGGACCCACCCATCCGCATCAGGCGCAACGACCAGAACCGATTACCCTTTAGATTTCACTGTGCTCGAACAAGGAGACGTTGTAGCATGGCAGTAGCGACTCAATATGCAACCGGACGACGAAAGTGCGCCATTGCCAGAGCCTGGGTCACCGGGACGGCCGGCGACATCACGATCAATGAACAACCGATCGAGAAGGCCTTCCCACGGCTGACGCTGCGGCAGATTATTCAGTTCCCGCTCGAAATCGGCGGTGTCATGGGGCAGTACTCGATCAAGGCCACCGTGCATGGCGGCGGGCCGACCGGACAGGCCGGCGCTCTGCGTCATGCCATTTCACGCGCATTGGTGGTACTCAATCAACCCCTCCGTACGCCCTTGAAGAAGGAAGGCTTGCTGACCAGAGACTCGCGCGTCAAAGAGCGGAAAAAGTATGGACAGAAGGGTGCAAGAAAGAAGTTCCAGTATTCAAAGCGATAATCATCGGAGCCACAGTCGGAAAAAGGGAAGGCTCCACGCCTTCCCTTTTTTTGTGTCCTTTGAACACATGTCGGGTGAGACAAATGAAAAAGGTACGCGTCGCAATTGCAGGGGCCAGTGGATATGCCGGAGCGGAGCTTGTTCGCCTGGCAGCCCTCCACCCGCACTTCGATCTCCACGCTGTGACGTCTGAAAAGTCCGCTGGAGCTCCCGTCGGAGCGGTTTTCCCGAGCCTAGCCGGTCTCGTGTCTCTCTCGTTTCAAGCACTCTCACCGGAAGCCTTAGCCGAACAGGCAGATGCGATCTTCTTGGCCCTTCCCCACACCAAGTCATTAGAGCCGGTTTCCGCCTGCCTCAAAACCGGTAAACTGGTGGTGGATCTCAGCGCCGACTACCGGCTCACGGATCCTGCTGTCTATGAACAATGGTATAAAACACCGCATACCTATCCGGATCTGCTGAAAGACGCAGTCTATGGACTTCCCGAATTGCACCGAGCCGCTATCGCCAAAGCAAAATTGGTGGCCTCGCCAGGCTGTTACCCGACGGCAGCCGTTCTGCAATTGGCCCCGCTGTTCGCACAGGATCTGGTGCAGCCCCATACCGTAGTCATCGATGCGAAATCCGGCGTTTCCGGCGCAGGGCGAAGCCCGGCTCTCCCCTACCACTTTCCTGAAGCCCATGAATCCTTAGAACCCTACAAAATTGGAGGGCATCGCCACATCCCTGAGATCGAACAAGAACTCGGCGGATTGCTCCAACGAGCCTCTCACGCATCAGGAAAGACGGCCCCAGAGCCAACCGTGACATTCACTCCACACCTTGTCCCAATGAACCGCGGCATCTTGAGCACCGCCTACTGCAAGCTGAAGAGTCCGATGGCGTTGCCGGACCTGCGCGCGTTGTATCGAGACTTTTACAAAGGTGAGCGATTCGTCAGGTTCCAGGAAGAGACTATTCCTAATCCGCGCTACATCAAGGGCTCCAACTATTGCGATATCGGTGTCTACCTTGATTCCCGTTCAGGATCGGTCATTACGGTCGCCGCCCTGGATAATCTGGTGAAGGGCGCCGCAGGCCAAGCCATTCAGGCCATGAACCTCATGCTGGGCTTCCCTGAGGAGACGGGCTTGACGGCACCGGCCGCCTACCCCTGATTCAGGCGAGACGGGCGGGATTGGCGTGAAAAGCGTGACTGGCAGGTAAAGAAATCATACGTCACGCGAGTCTCGCTTGTCGCGCGCCCCACGCTAACATGACTATGGCCAAAAAATTAACAACTGCATCTCCGCGCCGTGGAGTCACTGCACCGCAGGGGTTCCGCGCAGCCGGCATCCATTGCGGCATCAAGAAGCCAGGCTTGCTGGATCTCGCGCTCGTCGTCTCTGAACAGAGCGGTCCCATCGCCGGCGTCTTCACGAACAATCAGGTGGTCGCGGCGCCGGTCATTGTCGATCGTCTGCACCTGCGCCAGGGAATCGGTCGAGCCATTCTTGTTAACAGTGGTAATGCCAACGCCTGCACCGGCGCCAAGGGAATAGCCGCCGCAAAGAAAACTGCGACCTTGCTTGCACGCCACATGGGAATTCCCTCGCAGCAAGTGTTCATCGGTTCTACCGGTGTAATTGGTCGTCGGTTGCCGGTTGATCGAATCGTCAAGGGCATACCAAGTCTTGTTGCTCAGCTCAGCGACCGTGGTGGCCCGGATGCTGCTCGGGCGATCATGACGACCGACCTGCGCCCGAAAACCATCGCCCTTCAGGACACCATCGGTGGTCGCTTGATTACCATCGGTGGGATGGCCAAGGGCTCAGGCATGATCCATCCCAACATGGCCACGATGCTGGCCTATTTCACCACGGACGCGTCAATCACGAAGAGCGCTCTCCAACGGGCTCTCAGCCTGGCGGCCAACGAGTCATTCAACTGCATTTCAGTCGATGGAGATACGAGCACCAACGATACGGTCCTCTGCATGGCGAACGGGATGGCGGAGAACCGCACGATCAAAGAAGGTACCCCCGCCTTTCAGCGATTCCTGTTGCTCCTGACAGAAGCCTCTCAATCACTCGCGCTGGCGATTTGTCGAGACGGGGAAGGTGTTACCAAAGTAGTGAACATCGAGGTGACCGGAGCAACTACAGTGGCGCAGGCACGGCAGGTGGCCCACACCATTGCGACCTCAAACTTGGTAAAGACCGCCCTCTTCGGCGAGGATGCCAATTGGGGTCGTGTGATGGCGGCAATCGGACGAGCCGGAGTTCCGATTACTCCTTCAAAGCTGAGCCTCTCGTTCGGCGGGGTTCCGATGGTAGAAAAAGGAATGGGTCTCGGACTTGCTGCTGAAGCCCGCATCGCAAAGATCTTTCGCCAGAAAGAATTTACGATTGCCGTAGGATTAGGGCAGGGACGCCACAAAGCCCACATCTGGACGACCGATTTGTCATTTGACTACGTCCGCATCAACGCAAGCTATCGATCATAGCGGATTCTAAAAGCCTATCCTACCCCCACAGCTTCAGTTTGACTTCCCGCTATGAGAAGGCGCAGATTAGCCACTCATATCCATACGACACAGAGGTGTATTGTGACTCCTTGCTAGCTTCGCCCAATCCAGCAACTCAGAATCGTTCAAGAACTGAATCGCGCCCTCTTGGCAGACTTCGCCATGAGGGCGTTCTTGTTTGTGCAACAGTACCGGCCATCGGCATGATGTCCTGGCTCTTAACCTCATCGAAATGGAGAGCGTGATGAAACGATTAGCAGCCCTTTCAGCCGGATTGATCCTGGGGTCGCCTGCCCTCGCGTTGGCAGCGGAACATAGTGCGGGGTACCGGGGTATCGGACAACTCTACTTCTTCTTCATGGGCGCGATCTTAATCTATGGCGTCTACGATAGCTTCGGCAAGAAGGCGATGTATGTCGCGGGGCCGATTATTGCGATCGGGCTGTATATGATGTTGCCCGCGGAGTAGATACCGGGATCAGAATACGATGCAAGAGAACGGATAGGCTTAATCCAGCCAGTCCTTCTCTTTCAGTTTTCTTGGAAGATATTTCTTGGTGAGGTACTGGAAGTCTTTGTTGGCGAGGGCGTCCAGTTCGTACTTGAGTCCGCTCGCGAGCATCCGCTTGATTTCCGCCTGCCAGGCCGGCTTCTGGAACCACTGATAGTTGAGCAGTTCTTTCGCGCGTGCGATGTCCTTTTCGTTCAGTTTGATCCCGACATTACGCGGAAGTTCGTACCGTTCTGGGTCAGCACTGGAAAGCCCGATGAACTTGGCTTTGGGAATCGCCATCCGTTGGCTCTCAAAGGCCAGATTGATCGAGCCTTGCTTGACGACGGAATAGATATAGTACCCCCAGGGATCGTTATCGACCAGAACATAGACAGGGAGTTTATATTCCTCGTGTAGTCGCCGTGCCAAGCGGCGAACCCCGCGAGGCGGCTGTCCATTTCCAGTCAGCAGCACGCAGTTATACCTTCGCCAGAACTTGTCTTCTGAGAGGCGATTCCACTGCGTGCCCTTCTCCACCAACAGTACGAAGTCTGCCGTACAGCGGCGGATCTCCACGTACTCCGGCTCAACAATCGACGGAACCGAGTAGCCACCCTTCCCCAGCTTGGCGCAATCCACACGGTCGCCATCGTCACCGAGCACAAGCGGGCCGACGACACTCCCCCCGTTCTCTGCTCGTACATGTAACTCTTCACGGAGCGCCGTGAGCGACACTTCCAGATCTTCAATGATCGGGTCTGATTCGTCCTGGGTATCGAAAGTATTCTCGTGCGAGTCCTGAATAGTGTGCTTGGTCCGGTAGTAGATCTCTCTGAGCGAGGTCGTCAATTCCGCGCGCTGCAGTTCGGAAAGGGCATCCGCGACCAATATGGTCTGCATGAATTTCTTGGCCATACCGACGTTGAAAAATGACCGGGACTGCTTCTTACTTCCCATCTCGAGCAGCCCCTTGCGCTCGTTGAACGTTACGTTCGAAAGGGCGCGAATCGGAATCGCCATCGTCGGATCTTTTGCCCGCTGCGCGGCTGTAATCACCAGATCGGCCAGCCCGATCAATTTTTTCTCGACCGTCCCATTCCTCGTTATCTTCGTTTTGGCCATGCGTCGTCCTATTTTTTCTTCCCGGCCAGGTGAGCCTTGCGCCCTGTGCGAACTGCCCCTGCTGGCCGCTGTGAGGATGATTTCTTCTTAGCCGGCCTCGCCTTCGCAATCTGTTTCCGGGCAGGTTTCGATGGTGCCGGCTTTTCTTCGATAGGGGCTGTGTCTGAAACGCCGACTGCCAGTGGGATCTCTCCATCAACTCCTTCAGCAGTGACGATGATGGAATGCGGCAGGCCTTCCGGTCCGGCGCCGGTCTTGCCGAGTGTTTCATCCGTCTTGCTGCCGCCGGTCCGCGAGGACGCAATCTTTTGCAGCTGCGCTTTGAGCTTTTCGGTTGGCAGCTTCCCCCCCTTCAACCGGTTACAGGCTTCGACCACTTCCTCGATATAGAGTTCGAATATATTCCGCCGCCGGTATTCACCCGCCGCTCGCTCGCGCCGGCGAAGAAAAAGCCCAAGCCGCCGCCCGCATTCGCGAAGTGCCAGCGTAATGTCCTTGTGGATCTCGTCATACTCCGCGATCGCCTCTTTGGACTCACTGGTAAAAGGCACCCACACGGAAGCGATGTGCACCAAGATAACCATCGGCCCGGCCGGCAAGGCTCCACGAGACTGAGATATCCCATAGTTACGCCAGGTCGTTGCGAGCACCGCCTTGAACGATGCGCAGGCAGATTGCTGATAGAGTAGCGGCACCCGGTTCGCGTAACGAATCACGCGGGCGAGTTCCGAGTCCTCCTCCTCCCGCTCTCCCTCCGCCAGCGGCTGCGCCGGTTTCTCAGGCTTCGTTACGCTGTCCGGTGCTTTCCCGAAGGCCAGTCCCGCTTCGATGATGAAGGGATTGCCGCGATATACGGAGGGGGGACGGCTCACGGCGGTGTAGAATTCACCTTTGATCTGCCTGTAGAGACCTGAGAGGATCGCCTTTTCGCCGATCGGCGAGAGACAGTTGGTTGGCGGCGCCATGATCTTCGTCGATTGAATCGTGTGATAGAGCGTCTCAGCGATCGCTCCGCGAATGTCACGGGGCCTCGCCCTAGGCGAGACCTTCGCTGTCTTGCATATCTCATCCGCGAGCGCCGGCGTCACCCGGCAGAAATCGCTCGACAGAAAGCTCGAAAGAGTCTCACCCTTGGTCTCCTGGAGCATCTTGAGGAGCATCCCGAACTCGATGCCATAGGGATGGGGCTTGATTTCTTTCGGCGAGGGCGGCAGTTCGTGATAGGCCCGTGGATATTCTTTCGTCTCGCCTTCCGGGGTGCGATAGATAAGTCTCACGTGCGGATTCGCGATAGAGGTCTGATCGAGATATTCGTCCACCGACGCGCGGCCTTTCTGGTAGCGGCCTTCAACTTCAATCGCCACCTGTGTGCCGCAGGACTGATCCCACTGGATTTGTTTATTCTCATGGATCAGAGGTTCGTTCTTTTTCGTATCGATCTGCACTTCAAAGTAGTGCGCCGGGGTTTTTGGACCGGTACGCGAGATAATCTTTACCGGTTTCCCGGTCGTTAGTTGGCCATACATCCCTGCCGCTGAAATACCGATCCCTTGCTGGCCGCGGCTCATGCGCAGGCGATGGAACTTGGAGCCGTACAAGAGCTTCGCAAAGATTTTCGGAATCTGCTGGCGGACGATCCCGGGACCATTGTCTGTTACTGTGATTCGAAAGCGTGTCGCTTGACTTGCGGGCGGCAAGGCTGAAGATCCGACAGCTACAACCTCCAGTTGTACCGTTACATCGGGAAGAATCCCGGCCTCTTCACAGGCATCCAAAGCATTATCGACCGCTTCCTTGACACAGGTCAGCAGAGCTTTGCGCGGGTTGTCGAAACCCAGTAAATGCCGGTTTTTGGTAAAGAACTCGGAGATAGAAATATCGCGCTGCCGCGCGCCCATTTCCACCGCCGTCACTGCTGAGACCGCACGGGAATCTGCTTTCTTAGAGGCAGCTACTGGCGGATTCTGCTTGGCCATTCATCCTCTCACGTCATTCATGTGAAGACACTCCACAGACACTATCCAAACTGCTCCAATCGGCATGCGCTCTTCGTCATCTCTCATGAGTGAGATGACGCACCAGACCTCTTCACGTCCGTGAAAAGAACGCGGCAGCTCATGGCGGGGCATGCAATGGGAGAAACCGCCAACCGGAATGAGCGGAAGATTAGGGTGGGAGGAGCGCGCACCTACCGAGGACAGCATAGGTACGACGGAGATCTTGGCGGGACTTCAGGCTTCCCAGTCAAGCTGGGCTTGCACACCATCCCGACGCTCGATCCCCTTATGAACCATATTCCCTCGGGGCGTTTAGCTCCTCCCACGGTGATACGATATTCCTCCGATATCTGTCAGTCAAGCATTGGTGCATTTACCCATGCGCGCGAGACGGGCAGGACGGGCGAGAGGTGCGTGACTCGAAGTTCCGAAAACCTTGAGTCTTCGCCAGTCTTGCCATTCCCGCAAGTCTCGCTTGCTTTGCGCACCATCCCACACTATGCATGGCCTCCGTCTTCGGCCTCTTCAAACTCGTCTATGAGTTGCTCGAGTTCATCGAGTTCGTCTGGTCGGATGTTCTGAAAGGAGACTCCGAATTCATCTCCTCCAACCCACTGCACACGCGCGTCTTCGATTGAAACCACTTCCTCCAGGCCGGGAATGACCAATCGCACACGGATCACTTTGCCGGGGTAAACTTCCAGATCACAATCGAACCTGGCGCCACCGACTGAGAGGTCGAGGGTTACGGCTTCGATCTCGTGCGAGTTCCCCAGCAAGAAACCCTGCAGCTGTGCCGGCACCCGCCGGTGTTGTCGTCGTTCCATACTGGGAACCCCACGTAGCAACAGAACGCTCCGTTACCGGAGCTTGAGAATCTTGCCGTCGAGTTTGGTGTCCGTCACGAACTTCTCGAAATTCTTGCTGTATAGATCGTTGAGTAATTCCTGGGCATCCTCTGGGTCGAACCAGAAAACCTGGTTGGACCCGGCACTGGTGAGGGTTTCACGGACCTGGCTTCCGTCGGCGTGATTCTTTACCTGGACGACCATCCGACTTTTAGCATTCAGGGTAGTCTGTCCAATACCGCTTATAGCATCCACACCGAGACCAATAATCTTGCCGGTGACGGTGATGTCTGACCCGGCGGCTTCGTTGCCTTGGACGACGGTCGCATTCCAGCCCTTGCCTTTGAGAAAGTCAGCGAAAGCCTTTGCCGTAGCTTCGCCCAGGGTGCCGCTGGGGAAACTGAAGCGGCTCTCTCCGCCCCATAAGTGATATCTGGTGCCGAGGTGCAATCGGTCGGTACGTTCGTCTTCAAAAGGCTGAATCGCGACGGTCGCGGAACCAATCGCGGCAACCGTCTTATCCGCCGGTGGCGCGGAAATCTTGAGGTCGATGCGCTCACCAGGCCCCGCGCAGCCTGTCACTAAACTACCCACGAGAAGTCCAATTCCTATAATGAAATGTTGCCTCACAGTTGCCTCCTTCGTAACGCGTGGTGATTCATCCGGTTGATCTAGTTTGTCTGGTCTATCTGGCTGGCTTGATTCATTCATCGATCCAAACAAACAAGGCAGACGAGCTTGCTGCGGGAAACTTCATTTCGTCATAAAGTGTGCCCGCCGATTTTGCTGATAACAGTCTTCATTCCGTTGCTTGCAGGAAGGCCTTGTTTCTCCGTAACTCGTCGTCAGAAGTTGCGAAGCCGGAATGCCCATTTCCACAAGATATTTTTTGGCTGCCTGCGCCCGCTTCTCCCCCAACACGAGGTTGTACGCCAGTGTGCCTCGTTCATCGCAATGGCCTTCAATCAGGACGGTCTTGCTTCCATTGGCACGAAGCCATCCGGAATTCGTGTCCAACATCGGCATGGCATCCACGCGGATGGAAAACCTGTCGTAATCAAAAAACACATCTCCCAATGGATTGTTGCCGGAGGCGGTGCTCGGCGCGAGCGCAAGATTGGATGGTACGCTGCCGCCAGGCCGGTCAAATGACCGTTCCAGCGGTACCGTTTTGATCGCATCCGGTTGGATCACCTCGGCCTTGTTCTGACCTGCCTGTGAAGCCCCATCCCCGGATGAGGAAGTAACATTCTTACCGGCGCAGCCAGCGAACATGAGCGCGAAGCTCAAACTCAGGCACAGGCTCATGATTCTTCGGTCCATGACGTAGCCTCCTAATTTTTCGTGATTATTAGTCGCGCTGAGTCGTCAGGGTCAGAGTGGTGTTGGCACAGATGTCCGACTCTCATCTCTATTTATAGGTGCTCAACGGATGTCCGTCAACCTAAAATTTCCCCCTCACTCATGACAGCCAACGCGCCGTAAGATCCTTACCGAACAGGAAGTTGCATCCATCTCCCGCTTTCGCTAAGGTGCGGTTTATGACCCATTCCCTCGCGCGTTCACTCGTCCTCGCCGGCGCGAGCGGGCTTTTCATCCCGCTGAGTTTCCCAAAATCTGACCTTGAACTATTAGCCTGGATCGCCCTCGTACCGCTGCATTGGGCGTTGGACGGCAAGACCAAAGCACATGCGTTTTGGATCGGCTGGCTCTCCGGTACGATTGCCTTTACCGGCATGATGGCTTGGGTGGTCACAGCCATGACCACCTACGGCAAAGTTCCACTTCCGATCAGTTACGCCATCCTATTGCTGCTCACAGCCTATCTCGGCCTCTACGTCGGTCTCTATGCTGCCGGGGCCGTGTGGTTTCGGAGCCTGATCCCTCGCTACGGTTTCTTTGTATTTCCCTGCCTATGGGTAACCCTCGAATTGATTAGAACCTATGCTTTGAGTGGAATGCCTTGGGGCCTTCTTGGTTATTCTCAATATCGTCAGATCGAGATCATTCAGATTGCAGATCACATGGGGGTATACGGAGTCTCATTCCTTATTGTGTTGGTAAATGTCGCGCTGGCGGAGTTCTTGTCCTGGCTGATGCCCTACTTCCGGAATTTCCGTCCGGCTAGGCTCCCATGGGAACTTGCGGCAATGGCGGCATTGCTCGTGACGCTTTCGTGGCAATATGGTCTTTTCACGTTATCCGAAACGCCATTTTCTGATATTCCACGATCGTCCATCAGTGTAGGAGTGGTTCAGCCGAATGTCGATCAGGCAGTGAAGTGGGATACGGCCTATCGGGAGGAGACAATCGCGCGCTTTGACCGGTTGACGGAAAAACTCGGTCGTGCCACAGATTTGGTAGTCTGGCCGGAAGCGGCAACACCGTTCGTCTTTGAGCGTGAGCCGGTCTATCAGCTGCAACTCATGGCGCTGGCCAATCGAGCCCAGGCGCCAATCCTATTCGGCAGTCCTGCCCTGCGATTCTATCCGGATCGCCGGCCCTATCTGATGAACAGCGCATACCTCCTCGCCCCCGACGGCCAATTGTTAGGACGTTATGATAAGCATCATCTGGTCCCATTCGGAGAATATATTCCATTCAAGTCTTCATTCCTATCTTTCCTCGACAAACTTGTGGAAGGAATCGGCGACTTCGAGCCGGGAACCGGCCCGACGGTCTTGACCTTCACGCCAAAACCCAAGTCTGCAACTGCAGGCACGGCTGGAACGACGCTACGGCCGATAAATTTCGGAGTGGCAATCTGCTACGAAGTAATCTTCCCGAACCTGGTGCGGCAATTCGCCGCCAATGGAGCGGAGTTCTTGGTGACCGTGACCAACGATGCTTGGTTTGGCCCTTCAGCGGCCGCCTCGCAACATTTTTCGATGGTGGTGTTTCGTTCGGTCGAGAATCATTTGGCCTTCGCCCGATCAGCCAACACCGGCATCTCCGGGTTCATCGATCCGTTCGGGCGCATCGTCGAGGCCACGCCGATCTTCACGGAACAGGCCGTCAAGGCGACGATGCAAGTCTGGCGTCCCTATACGTTTTACAGCCGGCACGGCGATGTGTTTGCCTACGGCTGTGCTATAATCTGCGCTCTCTTGTTCCTGTTCGGCATATTCCGCAGCAAGGAGTCTGAGCCGGATGCAGTGGCTGCCACTCCTGTATAGCAAGTTGTGGAAAGACACGGTTCATACGAAAAATGCCGATGAAATATTGAAGAATGACGCTGACGGTTCAATAGCACAGGATACTCAAACTGGTTTGTTTTGTTTATTTGGTTGATTTGGCTCATCTGGTTAACCAAACAAACGAGACAGACCAAACAAACCAAATAACGGTTTTCAAATACTGGCAAACTTTTTCAGCATCCTGCTAGAGAGAAAGGGGCGCTCCATGTTAGATGAAGTAAAGAATCGCGTGAGGGCCGTTGAGCAATTGGTCACTGAACTACGGGGGCATCTTTGACTTTGCCCGCATGACGGCCGAGTTGTCGCATCTCGAGCAACAGACATCGCAGCCTGACTTTTGGAACCACGCTCAGAGAGCCGCTAAAATTAGCAGGAAAAAATCTTCTATTGAGCGTGACCTCCAGCAGTGGCGTGATATCGATGGGAAGAGGGACGATCTGGACGCATTACTTGAATTGGCAGAAGAAAGCGGTGACGCCGGGCTCGTAAAAGAGTTGACGTTCGAACTGGATCAATTTGAGCAGAAGCTCGCAGCCCTACGGCTTGAACTTCTGCTTTCTGGCGAACTGGACCCCAACAACGCAATTGTGGCGATCCATCCTGGCGCCGGTGGGACGGAATCGCAGGACTGGGCGCAGATGCTGCTCCGTATGTATGTCCGTTGGGCCGAGAGCAAAAAATTCAAGGTCGAAACGCTGGACCTGCTACCGGGAGAGGAAGCCGGCATAAAGAGCGTGACCCTGTCAGTAACAGGACCCTATGCCTACGGCTATCTCAAGGCCGAAGCAGGCGTACATAGGCTGGTACGCATTTCACCCTTCGATGCAAACAAGCGGCGGCATACCTCCTTTGCTTCGGTCTTCGTCTATCCCGAGGTGGATGAAGATATCGATCTCGTCATCGAAGACAAAGATCTGAGAATCGATACCTTTCGGGCCGGTGGCGCAGGGGGCCAGAATGTGAATAAGGTCGAGACGGCCATCCGCATGACACACCTGCCGACCGGAATCGTGGTGCAATGTCAGAACGAACGGTCACAGCTCCAGAATCGCAATGGCGCGATGAAAGTCTTGAAGGCACGCCTCTATGAACTCGAACTGAAAAAGAAAGAAGCAGAGTTCAATGCGATCGTCGGCGAGAAAAAGGATATTGCCTGGGGCAGCCAGATTCGATCCTATGTGTTCCAGCCCTATCAAATGGTCAAAGACCTCCGGACTGGGTATGAAGTGGGCCAGGTAGCCGCCGTCATGGACGGTGATCTGGACGGGTTCATCGAAGCCTATCTGAAGATGAAGCAACTTGGGGTAACCGGACTCAGCTATCAACAATCGGAAACGGACGAGTTCGATAACTGACGAAGAAGGACTTCCGTAAAGGCACGTGATGGACGAACTGAACGAACAGCAGCAGCAGCGCATCAAGAAGCTCGATATCCTGCGTGAAGCGGGCGTGGCGCCTTACGGATCACGATTCGAAGTGAAGGATCGCGCGGGCCAACTGATCAAACTCCATGGAGAGAAAACCAAAGAGGTGCTGGAAGATCAGGAGATATCCTGCACCCTGGCAGGACGCATCGTTGCCCTGCGGCGGTTTGGCAAGGCAGGTTTCGCGGTACTGCAGGACGGATCCGACCGGCTGCAAGTCTACCTCAAAAAAGACTATCTCTCAGAACAGGCCTATCGCGTCGCGGAACAACTGGATCTGGGCGATTGGATCGGCGTGACCGGCATTCTCTTTCGCACGAAGACGAACGAGTTCACCGTCGAGGTCACGCAGCTGACCTTCCTGAGCAAAGCCCTCAGGCCTCTTCCGGAGAAGTGGCACGGGTTGACGGACGTGGAAACCCGCTATCGCCAGCGTTATGTCGACTTGATTGCCAATCCCGAGGTCCATGGCATCTTTGCCACGCGGAGTCGAATCATCGCCAACATTCGCGCCTTCTTGATCGAACGGGGCTTCCTAGAGGTCGAAACGCCGATGATGCACCCGATTCCTGGTGGCGCGGCGGCGAAACCCTTTGTCACACACCATAACGCGCTCAATGTCGATCTCTATCTCCGCATCGCGCCGGAACTCTATTTGAAGCGGTTGATCGTCGGCGGCTTTCCTCGTGTGTTTGAAATCAACCGCAACTTTCGGAATGAAGGCATCTCGACCATTCATAACCCGGAATTCACAATGCTGGAGTTCTACGTCGCCTATGCCGACTATCAGGATCTGATCGTCCTCACGGAAGAACTCGTCTCCTCGTTGGCGCAGCAGATCCTCGGCAAGACGGTCATCAGCTATCAGGGCAAGGAAATCGTACTCACGCCTCCATGGCGCCGCTGGTCTTATCATCAGGCGATTCTGGAGGTGAATAACCTCGATCCTTCCGTCCTTGAGGATAAGGAAATGGCGATTGCGGCAGCCAAAACCCTGGGTATCGCCATCGATCCGAAGTGGCCGCTCTTCAATATCGTGAACGAGATTTTCGAGGAAACGGTGGAGCCGAATCTGATTCAGCCGACCTTCATCACCGACTACCCGATTGAAATTTCTCCGCTCGCACGGCGCAAAGATTCGAATCCGGCGCTGACCGACCGCTTCGAGCTCTACATCGCAAGCCGAGAGATCGCGAACGCCTTTTCAGAGTTGAACGATCCACAGGATCAACGGCAACGGTTCGAGGGGCAGGCGGCGCAACGGGCGGCGGGCGACGAAGAAGCGCATCTGGTCGATGAAGACTTCCTGCGGGCCTTGGAGTACGGCATGCCGCCGACCGCGGGCGAAGGCATCGGCATCGACAGGCTGATCATGCTCTTTACGAACCAAGCTTCGATCCGCGATGTGGTCCTCTTCCCTCAACTCAGACCCGAGAAATAACGGTGGCTCTCCCCTACGAAATCTTTGTCGGGTTGCGATATCTGCGCGCGAAGCGCCGGAATCGGACGATTTCATTGAACACCGTGGTCTCTATTGCCGGGATCACCCTCGGTGTCGCTGCCCTGATTGGGACGGTCGGCATCATGACCGGCTTCAAAGAAGACATTCAGGCTAAAATTCTTGGAACAACGGCCCATATCATCGTGCAGGATCGAATGAAGGACAACATGAGCGAGTACGACCCCCTCGCCAAGCAGGTCGTAACCGTTCCTGGTGTCGTAGCGGCAACCCCTTTCGTGCTCAAACAGGTCTTGCTCACAACCCAGAGCGGCGTGCAAGGCATTGTGATCCGCGGAATCGACCCGCAACGTGAAGCGACGGTAACCGAGCTGGCCAAGAATCTCTCGACCGGAGAATTAGCTGACCTCAGCAAGCCGGTCAAGGTGAAGCAGCCACCTGCCGACGATCCAAACGGCCCGGCAGTCGAAACAGAAAAACCCGGCATCATCCTGGGCAAGGAATTGGCGCTGCGACTCGGCGTCTTTGTCGGGGATACGGTCAATGTGGTGTCCCCTCCCGCCGGCCCGATCAGCGCAATCGGCATGGTGCCGAAGATCCGCACCTTCGCACTGGTCGCGCTGTTTCAATCCGGCATGTATGAGTACGATTCGTCGTTGGCCTACATCGACCTCGCGGAAGCGCAGAAGTTTTTCAACATGGGACACACCGTGACGGGCATTGAAATTAAAGTCACGGACGTCTTCCACGCGGACGAGACGGCCCGTTCCGTGGAGCAGTCGCTCGGTTTCGCCTATGGCGCCCGCGACTGGATGCAGATGAATCGCAATCTCTTCTCGGCGCTCAAACTCGAAAAGACGATGATGTTTTTGCTGTTGGTGCTGATCACGATCGTGGCCTCCTTCAACATCGTGAGCACCCTCACCATGATCGTGACGGAAAAACAAAAGGAGATTGCGATCCTCAAGGCCATGGGCGCCACTCGAAAAAGCATCCGGCGCATTTTCATGCTGAACGGATTGATCATCGGCCTGTCCGGAACCGCCATTGGCATTCCGCTCGGCTATACGTTTCTTTGGCTGATCCAGACATTCTGGACCTTCGATCCCTCGGTCTATTACATCTCGCGGATCCCCGTCCATGTACAAGCGCTGGATGTCTTTCTTGTGGCAGGCTCTGCCATTCTGATCAGCTTCGCCGCCACGGTCTACCCTTCGCTCCAGGCAGCCAAGCTTGAACCGGTGGCTGCGCTACGCTACGAATGAATATGCTGGCCTCTTTATCATTTTCCTTTCATCCTGGAATTCCGGCGTGATCACCGTCACCGACCTGACCAAATCATTCCCCATGGGCGGACAAACCCTCACGGTGCTGAAGGGCGTCAACCTCCAGATTCAGCGGGGCGAGTTGATTGCGATTGTCGGCGCTTCGGGAGCTGGAAAGAGCACGCTGCTCCATATAATCGGCACGCTCGATCGACCGACCAGCGGAACAGTCCACTTCGACGGTCAGGATATGTTTCACCTGTCAGAAGGTGAACAGGCAAACTTTCGAAATCGTCGTATCGGATTTGTCTTCCAGTTTCACCATCTCCTGCCAGAGTTTACTGCGCTCGAAAATGCCTGTATGCCGGCGCTGATCCAGCGACGGAATCCCGCAGATATTGAACCGGAAGCCATCGCGTTATTGCAGGAAGTCGGGCTGGGAGCCCGGTTACATCACAAACCAGGCGAATTGTCCGGTGGTGAACAGCAGCGCGTAGCGGTCGCACGAGCCCTCTTGCAGAAGCCCGATCTGGTGTTAGCCGATGAACCGACAGGAAATCTGGATACGCATACAGGCGAGGCACTCTTTGCCATGATGCGTGAATTGAACAAAGCCCGCGGGACGACCTTCGTCATCGTCACTCACAACGATAAATTGTCCGCCCAAGCTGACCGGATCGTGCAAATGCAGGATGGTCAGATCGTCTAACTCTTGACGGGCACTCATTGGTTGAATACAGTGGAAAGAATCCACGAGTGTTCATGAGAATGACGTCATAATGCAGGCACGTATATCGATTCAGATTCTTTTATGCTTCCTGCTCTCGCTGGTGGCAACGCCGGCAGTAGCCGTGGAGTTTGCTGTCGTCGGCCCCCGTGCGGCTGGGATGGGTGGTGCGGGAGTGGCCGTGACCACCGACGCATACGCCACTTATTGGAATCCCGCAGGCTTGGCCATGGCCCAATCCATAGACATTCGAATCCAGGGTACCGTTCAAGTGACAGATCGATTGGGGGTCGGCAGTGCATTGAACGATCTCCAAAACTTTGACCCGAATGATACGTCGCCCGCTAACGTGGCAAAGGCGCAGAGCATCGCCAATCAAATCAATCAGGCCGGAGCAACAGTTTCCGGAGTGGGTGCCGCTGGTCTCTACTTCAAAGGACACTTTGGCGAACACGCATTCGGGTTCAACCTGTCGGATGTCGTGACGTCGGGAGGGTTTGTCAGTTCACCGTTGCAGGCCTCGGGGACTACTATTACCGGTGGTCAGATGGCATTACGAGGGCTGGAAGCCAGGCAAGCAGCCTTCTCCTATGCCTATGCATTTGCGGATAAGACTTTTTCCGTCGGTATCACGAGCAAGATCATCCAAGGTGCGGCCTACAACAATACAACCAATCTCCAAGGAGGTCAGGATCCCAATCTTCTGGACAACTTCGGGCAAGCGAAGATCTCTACGTCTTACGGCATCGATGTCGGCGCCATGTATCGTCCTTCTTCCTGGTTGAAATTCGGTGTGGTTGCCAAAGACATCAATCAACCAAGCTTTGATGCCCCCGGCGGTCTCCAATACAAGCTGACTCCTCAGGTGCGCGGTGGGATGGCAGTGAATCCCTGGTCGACCATGACGATTACTGCAGACATGGACATTACGTCCAATCAGACGCTTGTTCCCGGACTCAAGAGTCAGGTATTGAGCCTCGGCATGGAACAGACTATTCTTTCAGAATTTCTCTCCTTCCGTGTCGGGACATATAAGAACGTGAAGGATGCGGGATCCATCTTTACACCGACAGCCGGAATCGGGCTACGAGTATATTCCTTCCGCTTGGATGTCGGCGGCGGATACGACTTTAATGAAGGCGGCGCGATTGCCTCTGGCGCGCTCGCTTGGACATTTTAGATGGTATACTGAAAACATGTTCCTGTTTCATCACCTACGACGTACCCTCTCTCTCTTTCTTCTTCCTCTCCTAGTCGCCGGCTGCGGCGGTTTGCAGGAAGTGTGGGAAGGACCGGGCGCCAAAGTATTCCGGCCCCAAGCCATTGCGGTGCTTCCCCCCATGGCGAGTCAATACGACAGTGCGCGCGAGGATATTCAACAGGTCCTGTCGGATGCAATTCACAAGACCGTCAGTATCGAGCGTGTGATATCTCCTGAAAATGTGACGGATATCTTCCAGGCGTCGAAAGAAGCATTCGATGCGTTGGTATTCTACTTCTCCCGTCTGGAAATGACCGGTCAATCAGACAAGGACTCAGCTGTGAAATTGGGCAAGGCCTTGAACGTGGATTCGTTCTTAGTTGTGAGGGTAAATTCCTGGGAATACGTGCGCAAGGAAGGCGACAATGTCGCTCGAGTCGGCCTGAGCCTCCGTCTGGTCGATGCCACCACCGGTACCACTGTCTGGAAAGCGCGACATGAACGGTCGAGCAGCTATATGTTCTACCGGCCGGATTTAAAGGATGTCGCAAAAGAACTCGCTGCAGAGATGATTCAGGCCATGCCTCCCCAAGCCAAACAATAGTCCCCGCCTAGTCTTGTTATTTGGTTCATCTGGTTTGTTTGGTCTATTTGGTTTGTCTGGTTTTTGGGTTGGACGAAACTAACCAAATCAACAAAACAAAACAAGATCAACCAGATAGACCGCACACGCAGGGTTTCTCAGCAGTCTGTTAGCGGGTTTTTGGCTGAGCTGCCTGCATGGCAGTTTTCAATGAGCGGACAAATGCTGCTACGTGCTTCACCATTTCTGGCTTTTCTTGGTATGCGGCGATCTGCTTGACGATTGCGCTGCCGACGATCACCCCATCGGCAATGGCCGCGACCTTGGCCGCGTCTTCCGGCGTTGCAACTCCGAAGCCGACTGCTACAGGAACATTGGTGACCTTCCTGATTTTCTCGACATTCTTTGCCACATCGGCCAAGTTAGCCAGTTTCGCACCTGTGATTCCGGTCAGCGACACGTAATAGACAAAGCCCTGAGACTGGCGCGCTACGAAAGTCCGCCGTTCTGGCGTACTCGTAGGGGCAAGAAGAAAAATTAGCGGAAGCCCAGCCGCTGCGGCAGGCCCTCTGAGCGGACCTGCTTCATCCGGCGGCATATCAGGCAAGATAAGTCCGTCGACACCGGCTTTGGCAGCCTCATGGCAGAACCTTTCAGGGCCAAATGCGTGAATATTATTGTAGTAGGCCATTAAGACCAGTGGAACCTGAGTTTTCTTCCTGAGGCCTGTGATCATGGAAAGGATCGCTCGAAGCGATGTCCCGCTTCGCAAGGCTCGTTCTGCCGCCTGCTGGATCACGGGGCCATCGGCGATGGGATCGGAGAACGGGACACCCAGTTCAATGATATCGGCCCCGGCCTGTTCTAACTCCACGACAAGTTGTTCGGTGATTGGCAATGACGGATCGCCTGCCATCACATAGGCAATGAGGGCCTTCTCACCGTTCTGCCGAAGCTGTACGAACGTATTGTCGAGCTTCGACGTCACAGCGTGATCCCTCGCATTTTGGCAATCTGCTGGACGTCTTTATCGCCACGGCCGGACAGATTCACAACGAGAATCTGACTCTTCTTCATCGTGGGTGCGAGCTTCACCGTATGAGCAATGGCATGGGCGCTTTCGAGAGCCGGCATGATCCCCTCTTCCCTGGTCAGCAAATCGAACGCCGCCATGGCTTCGTCGTCGGTCACCGAGGTGTATTCGGCTCTGCCTTGATCCCGCAAATAACTGTGTTCCGGGCCGATCGCGGCATAATCCAACCCGGCTGAAACCGAATGGGTCAGATTCACTTGTCCGTCATCACCCTGAAGTAGGTAGGTCATGGTGCCTTGCAAGACACCAGGCTTTCCTCCGGCAAAACGAGCGGCATGTTTTCCACTTGCGACCCCCAGGCCGCCGGCTTCAACGCCGATCATTTTCACCTTTTTATCCCGGATGAATGCATGGAAGAGTCCTATGGCATTACTGCCACCGCCGACGCAGGCAACGAGGCAATCAGGCAATCGGCCCTCTGCCGCAAGAATCTGCCGTCTGGCTTCACGTCCGATGATGGATTGGAAATCCCGGATCATCATTGGATAGGGATGGGCTCCAAGCACCGAACCGAGGATGTAGTGGGTCGTGCGGATATTCGTGGTCCAATCCCTCATGGCTTCGCTGATGGCATCTTTCAGCGTGCGGCTTCCCGCATCGACCCCCGTGACAGTCGCACCGAGCAACCTCATGCGGAAAACGTTCAGCGCCTGGCGCTGCATGTCTTCCGTTCCCATATAAATTTCACATTGAAGCCCGAACAGCGCCGCAACTGTCGCTGTCGCCACACCATGTTGTCCGGCTCCGGTTTCAGCGATAATACGAGGCTTCTTCATCCGCCGGGCCAGAAGCCCCTGCCCGATCGCGTTATTGATCTTGTGGGCTCCGGTATGACAGAGGTCTTCGCGCTTCAAATAGATCTTCGCTCCACCCAATCGCTTCGTAAGTCGTTGCGCAAAGTAGAGAGAGGTGGGACGTCCGGCATATTGCTTCAAATAATAGGCGAGCTCTGACTGGAAGCCCCTGTCCTTTTTCACCAGGGCATATTCCTGCTCCAATTCAAGCAAGGCAGGCATGAGTGTTTCAGGGACATAGCGCCCACCATACGCGCCGAACCGGCCTTGTTTGTTGGGAACAGAATTCATCGTCATCCTCATGTTCGTATGACCAAGCGAAACGGGGGACGGTTCGAGGTCCGATGTTCGAGGTTTTCTGAACAGCGCGCCCTGAACTTCGAACTTGGAGTCGCGCATTTCTCGCACGTCTCGCGCTTCACGCGCCACAGTATAGCCAGGCTCATGTCTGAGAGACAACCTTGACCTTGGCTGCTCGAATGAATGCTCGCACTTTGTCATGATCCTTCATACCAGGCGCCCGTTCAACGCCGCTGCTCACATCCACGCCGTAGGGTTGTACCGCCTGGATCGCCTTCTCGACATTATCCGGGGTCAGCCCACCTGCCAGGAGCACGCTGGCAGCCTTGGCTACCTCTGCAGCGAGTTGCCAATCGATCACCTGTCCAGTGCCTCCATAGGACTGATCGGAAAAGGCATCCAGCACGAACCCTCGAACGCCGGCCCGCCCACGAAACTCCGCTAAGGCGAGAAACGTGCTTCGATCCTTCACTCGAAGTGCCTTCAGGACTGTACGGCCTAACTCTTTGCAATAGATTGCCGACTCGTTTCCGTGCAATTGCGCAATAGCGAGTCCGCAGTCGTCCATCAGGTTTCTGACCACTTGTTGCTCTTCATCGACAAACACCCCTACCGGTATCACCAAGGGAGGCAGGCTCATAATGATCTGCCGTGCCAGCGTGGGCTCGATGTACCTGGGGCTTTTCCGATACAACACAAAGCCTAAGGCATCGGCCCCGGCGGCGACTGCCACGTTGGCATCCTCGGCGTTGGTGATGCCACAAATTTTGACTCTGGCTATATCGGCCAACTCACTCATGAGACGGAACCTGCACTCCGCGTAATTCGCGGATCTTCGCTGCCGTGTCTTCCGCACGAATGAGCGATTCTCCGACAAGCATGGCGTGGATACCTGCTTCAACCAACCGTACGACGTCGGCGCGCTGGTGAATGCCGCTCTCGCTGACGATCAGCTTGCCGGGTGGAATTCGTTTTGACAAACGTAGCGTGACCTCCAGATCCGTTGTGAAGGTCTTGAGGTCTCGGTTGTTGATGCCGATCAGCCTGGCCTCCGGGAGCCGTTCCAATACCCTATCGAGTTCTCGCTCGTGATGAGTTTCGATGAGCACATCCAAACCCAACCCTGAAGCGAGAGCATAAAAATCGATCAATTGCTGCCGTTCAAGCGCGGCGACGATCAAGAGAACTGCATCGGCTCCGTAGGCTCGTGCTTCGTAAAATTGGATCTCGTCGACCATGAACTCTTTGTTCAAAGTCGGTAGGGGCACCGACTGTTTGATCTCGCGGAGGTAGTCGAGGCTCCCCTGGAAAAAGTCCTTGTCGGTTAATACAGACAGAGCAGAGGCGCCATGAGCATGATAGGACTTGGCGATTTGGAGATAGTCAAACCGATCGGAGAATTCTGGACGGAGAAGCCCAAGACTGGGTGAAGCCTTTTTCACTTCGGCAATTAACGAAGGACTGGCACTCGTCCTTGTAGCTTCGAGGGTCACGGCAAAGCCGAGTGGACCAGGCGCGTCTTGAATCTTCGCCTTCAGCTCGGAGAGGTAGCCCCGGCTTTGCTTGTGCCTGAGTTCCGCTTTCTTATGCTCAAGAATGCGAGAGAGAATCACAATGGCGTCAGCCTTTATTTGTATATGCGATGAGACGAGCCAGCTTTTCGGCCGCCGCGCCGGAATCGATAACCTGACCAGCCAAGAGGAATCCATCTTGAAGGCTAGTCGCCTTGCGCCCTGCAACAAGAGCCGGCGCAGCATTCAAACAGACGATATCCCGTTTGGGTCCTTTACGCCCTTGGAGAATGTCACGAGTAATCGCGGCATTTTCTTGTGGCGTCCCTCCCGTTAGATATTTGGCTGGCGCCAACGCCAGTCCGAACTCCGCCGGATCCAGGAGATAGTTCGAGAGAACGCCCCCCTTGGCTTCAGAAATCTGCGTCTTCGCGGTCAGGGTGATCTCATCGAGTCCATCCATCCCATGGACTACAAAGCAATGTTGCGATCCCAGATGCATGAGCACATTCCCTAGCAGGGATGTCAATCGCCCCTCATAGACGCCGAGCACTTGAATGGTGGCTCCTGCAGGATTGGTCAAAGGGCCCAAGAGATTCAGCATGGTCCGGATGCCCATCTCCTGTCTTGGCCCGGCACAATGCTTCATGGCTCCATGATAGAGCGGAGCAAAGAGAAAGCCGATCCCAACCTCATTGATACAATCGGCCACGCGCTCAGTCGGCAGGTCGATCTTGACCCCAAGAGCCGAGAGGACGTCAGCACTACCGGACTTGGACGACACGGAACGGTTGCCGTGCTTTGCCACGGTCAAACTTGCGCCTGCGAGAACAAACGCCGTCGTGGTGGAAATATTGAACGTGTGAGCCCCATCCCCTCCCGTGCCACACGTATCGACGACCAGAGGATCTCCAATTGCAATGCGGATGGCTTTGGCTCGCATCGCCCGCACGGAACCGGAAATTTCCTCGACGGTTTCCCCCTTCAAACGAAGCCCCATCAAGTAGGCTGCAATTTGGGCCGGAGTCGCTGCGCCCTCCATGATCTCAAGCATCACCGATTCGGCTTCTGTTTCGGTGAGGGAGGCCCGGTCGGCGAGTGTAGCAATCGCGTCTTTAATCATGGATCGGAGACCAGTCTGACATGCCTACAGTTTAAGGAAGTTACGGAGGAGGTCTTTCCCTGACGTCGTGAGGATCGATTCCGGATGAAACTGCACCCCTTCGATACCCATCGATCGATGGCGTATTCCCATGATTTCCCCCTCGCTCGTTTCGGCGGAGACTTCAAAGCAGGAGGGCAGCGTCTCTCGCTTCACGATCAGAGAATGGTAGCGTGTCGCGTCAAACGGATTGGGCAAGTGATCGAAAATCGTTTTCCCGTCGTGCTTGATCTTCGACGTTTTCCCATGCATTAACCGTTCTGCTCGAACGACCTCGCCGCCAAACGCCACGGCCAGGGATTGATGGCCTAGACAGACGCCCAAAAGCGGAAGACGTCCGCCGAAATGCCGGATGGTTTCGACCGATACACCCGCTTCCACCGGCGTGCAGGGCCCCGGAGAAATGACGATACGGCTGGGATGCAGAGACTCGATCTGGTCGATCGTAATCTTATTGTTGCGGAATACCCGCACGTCTTCACCCAGTTCCCCGAAGTATTGCACGAGGTTATAGGTGAAGGAATCATAGTTGTCGATCATCAGTAACATGGCAATAGTCCTAAAGTCTGAAGGTCAAAAGTCGTCAGGTCACAAGGTATACAAGCAGTCTCCGGAGACTTGATGAACGTGAAGACTTTTCGACTTTCGACTCTTTCTACTCCAGTCCCTGCTCAGCCAATTCAACAGCTTTAAACATGGCCTGAGCCTTATTGCAGGTCTCTTCATATTCGTGTTCAGGATTCGAATCGGCAACGATACCGGCCCCGGCTTGAATGAAGGCCCGGTGGTTCTTCACGACGACCGTGCGGATATTGATGCACATGTCCATGTTGCCGGAAAAGCTGAAGTAGCCCACTGCGCCGGCATAGGGACCGCGCCTCGTAGGTTCCAGCTCATCGATGATCTGCATCGCTCGAATCTTCGGTGCACCGGAAACCGTGCCGGCAGGGAAGCAGGCACGCAACACATCGTAGGAGGTCTTCGAGTCATCCAGTTGTCCGGTCACATTCGACACGATATGCATCACGTGCGAATACCGCTCGACGTGCATGAGGGAATCCACTGTAACCGACCCTGGCTTCGCCACCCGACCGACGTCATTCCGCCCAAGATCGACGAGCATCACATGCTCGGCCCGTTCCTTTTCATCCGCTAAGAGCCGCCGTTCCATTTCTTGATCTTCTTCAGCCGTCACGCCTCGACGGCGGGTACCGGCAATGGGACGGAGGGAAATGACTCTCTTTTCGCAACGGACGAGCGTCTCCGGAGAGGAACCGACCAGTTCGACTCCCGCGATGCGGAGATAATACATATAGGGAGAGGGGTTCACCACGCGCAACGCGCGATAGAGCTGCAAAGGCGACGCCTGGACATTGGCTTCCCATCGTTGGGATACCACCGCCTGCACAATATCGCCCGCCCGAATATATTCCTTCGTCCGCATAACCATCTTCTCAAAGTCCGCCTTGCTCATATTCGCCGTAAAGGTCACCGGGCGGAGACGGCGATGCGGACGCGTTCGGCGAAGCGGGCGTTTGAGCATCGTGATGATGCGTTCGATCCGTTCTGTTGCCGATCGATACGCGGCCTTGATGCCTCGTTCCCCCTTTGCCCTGACATGGGCGGTGGCCACTACTTTGATCTTGTGAGCGACATTGTCGAAGATCAGCATCGTATCGGTAAGCAGAAAGGCAAAGTCCGGGAGATTGAGCAGATCCTTCTTCCGGGCAGCCAAGTCCTCAAACGTGCGCACCATGTCGTAGCTCAGATAGCCGACAGCGCCGCCGACGAACGGGGGAAGATCCGGCACAGTGACCGGACGATAGCCTTCCATCATCTCCCTTAAACGCTCTAGAGGAGCCCCCCGGCTGGAAATGCGTTTCTTGCGGGTGCCTTGGATGACAAGAAGATCGCCACGATCCTCATAGACGACAACGGGGGAACCACTACCGAGGAAGGAATAGCGTGCCCATTTCTCGCCACCCTCAATGGACTCTAAGAGATAGGCTGAAGGGCCATGATCGATTTTGGCAAAGGCAGATACAGGGGTCTCGTAGTCCGCCAGAATCTCTCTATAGAGCGGAACAAGATTGCCCTCTCCGGCGTACTGCCGAAACTGGTTGAGACTGAGTGAGTATTGTGGCGGGGCCACGTGGTCGTCCTATTATTCTTGGCCCACGATAAGCTTCTGTCCTACCTCGATAATGTCATCCGGCAGTCTGTTCCATTTCCTAATGTTGTCAACCGTGATGCCATACCTCCGACTGATTCGATAGAGCGTTTCACCAGGCTTGACGACATGAGCGTTGGATGATTGCATGCCTCTCAGCGACGATTCTGCCGACCTTGGCACAGCCGGAACCGCAGGAGCGCCCCCGATAGCCGATGCGTTCAGATCCACGGCATCGGACGCCGAATCGGTCGGCAGCCCCTTGTGCATAGGTTTAAGCACGCGCTTCATATCGCTTTTGGCTTTGCGTTCCAGCAGCGCAGACTCCTTCATGGCCTCGGCTTCTTCCTGCGCGCGGGCCATTTGTTCCCGAACGGTTTGCATCTGCGCCGTGAGTTCACGATTCTTGGCTTCGTACTCCATCAATTCATTTTTACTCCGCTTCACTTCACTATCGAGCTCACCCGTTCGCTTTTCTTCCTGGGCAAGAAGACGCTGAAAATTCAAGCTGCGTGCCTTCTCCGCATCGTACTTCTCTGCCATCACGCACCCGCCCAACAACAGCCCGCCACAAACAATGGTGACGATTCGAAAACTGGATCCTGACATCAATTTCTTCACGCAATTCTCCCCTTTCATAGATACCCCTCCAACGGTTGCGCGGGAGCTTTCCTCTTGTAGCAAGGTGTAGACACTGGCTGCCGCTCAATGAGAAATTGACTCGATTATATTAATTACAATAGTGTCTATCGCGGCGAAAGTCAAAGCGAATATGGCGCCTTTGTCGTTTGACCCAATCCATCACCCTATGGTACCGTCGGAACCGTCGCGTCCTCTGTTCGTCACCATCCAGTCGATATGGCCCACGCCGATATTCTTGCCAGACTGAATGCCCTCAAGGGCGAAATCAGGCGCCATGACTATCTATACTACGTCAAGGATCGCCCGGAGATTTCCGATTCCCAGTACGATCGCCTTTTTCGAGAGTTGATCGAACTGGAACAGGCTCACTCTGAGTTGGTGACGACAGACTCTCCCTCACAACGGGTCGGCGCACCGCCGCTCGATGAACTGGTCAAGGTTCCCCACGAACAGTCGATGCTCAGCCTGGACTCGATTGTCGACCAGAGCGAAGTCCAAACATTCGATCAACGGATGAAACGTGAACTAGAAATTCCGTCCGTTGAATACAGTGCAGAACCAAAATTCGATGGCCTATCAGTCGAACTGCGGTACGACCATGGAGTCTTTACCCGGGGAGCGACCAGAGGCGACGGAACGACCGGAGAGGATGTGACCGTTAATCTTCGCACAGTTCGTTCTCTCCCCCTGCAATTGCAAGCGCAATCCGGCCTCCCCGATCATCTTGTCGTGCGAGGCGAAGTCTATATGCGCCTCGACAATTTTCAAACATTGAATCGCCGGATCACAGAACAGGGCGGTGACGCTTTCGCCAATCCACGCAATGCAGCCTCCGGCTCGCTCCGTCAACTGGACTCCACAATTACCGCAACCCGCCCGTTAGTCGTGACCTGTTATGAAATCATGGCCGCATCCACGCCTGTTCCAGCAACACATTGGGATGAACTGGAGACGTTGTCCCAATGGGGTCTTCCTGTGCCGATACATCGACGCCTCTGTACTTCAATCGATGGAGTAATTGCTTTTCATCATGAAACGGAATCGATGCGGGATCAGCTGCCCTATGAAATCGATGGCGTAGTGGTGAAGGTGAATCGCCGGGACTGGCAGAGCCGCCTCGGCATGAAGTCTCGCAGTCCGCGATGGGCCATCGCCTACAAATTCACGCCACGCAAGGAAATCACCATCGTGCAGGACATCGTCGTCTCTGTCGGAAGAACCGGAACCCTCACACCCGTCGCGTTATTGAAACCGGTGGAGGTCGGTGGTGTTACCATCAGCCGAGCCACGTTGCACAATGCCGATGAAGTGGCGCGGAAAGACATTCGGATCGGAGATACCGTCAAAGTGGAACGAGCCGGCGATGTGATTCCCGCGATTGCCGGGCGGGTTCCGGTCTCTGGTGAGCAACGTCCCGCACCTTTTGGCATGCCGGAACACTGCCCAGTTTGTGGGTCAGCCGTCGGTCGCGAGGGCGCCTACTTCTACTGTACCGGTCAGTTGATCTGTGGCGCTCAATTGAAGGGAACTATCGAACACTTTTCGTCCAAACATGCGCTCAACATTGAAGGTTTGGGAAAGAAGACCGTGGCGCAGCTGGTTGAGCAAGGACTGGTGCGATCACTCGCCGACCTCTATCGCCTGACCAAAGATGACCTCGTCAAACTTGATGGGTTTGCTGATCGCTCCGCTACCCTCCTCTTGGAATCGATTGCAGGCAGTAAAACCGTTTCTCTTGATCGGTTTCTGATGGGATTAGGGATTCGGCAAGTCGGACAACATATCGCCAAAGTTCTGGCCCGTGAGTTTGGGTCTCTCGATGAGATCATATCGGCAGATCGGGAGCGACTTCAGCAAATTCGGGAGATCGGTCCTGAGATTTCCGAAGGCTTGACAGCCTATTGGGCTGAACCGCGCAACAGGGAGATCATCGTACAGCTCCAGGAATTAGGCGTACAAGTTGCCACGGGCATGGGATCGGCTGAACGGATGAAATCCCCACTCGCGGGGAAGACGTTTGTATTCACGGGGGGACTGGATCGCTTCACGCGAGACAGCGCACAGCAGGCAGTGGAGACAGTGGGAGGGCGTGTGTCCTCAACCGTGAGTAAGAAAACATCCTATGTGGTGGTGGGACGAGACCCTGGATCCAAACTAGACCAAGCCCGTACGCTGGGAGTGACAATTTTGACCGAACAGGAGTTTGCTTCCCTGATCGGGAAGGACGAGAAAGAGTTTAGCTGACGAGGTCGAGGTTCGGGGTCTCGATTTGAGCCGGCGATTTTTCTTCGCGAAAAATTTGAACGCTACGGATGGATCTTGGCTCGGCTTCATGGATAAGGATCCGGCAGTTGGCGATCCGCACTTCTTCTCCAACCTTGGGAATCCGGCCAAGCTCCTGCTGAATAAGGCCACCGATCGTCACGGCTTCATCGCCAAGGTCGACTTTCAGGAAGTCGTTGACCTTACGCACTTCGGTTCTACTATGAACAAGGATATGATTTTTCCCTAAACGTTTAATCAGTTCTTCCGTGATATCGGTTTCGTCCATGATCTCCCCGACTACTTCTTCGAGAAGATCTTCAAGCGTGACAATCCCCATGACACCGCCGAACTCATTGACCACGACAGCCATATGCCGTTTCTCCTGCTGAAACTGCTTCATGAGATCGTCCGCCGTCTTGCCTGCGGGAACGAACAGCGGAGGATAGGCAATGTCTTTGAGTTTTGACTCATTCTGACCCTTGGCGAGTTCGGTCAATGCCCTCGTCTTGTAGAGAATACCCGTGATGTTATCGAGCGTCCCGTCATACACCGGGATTCGCGAGTACTTCGAGTTATAGAGGAGTTCCTGGGCCTCTTTCAGGCAGAGGTTACCATCCAATGAAAAAACGTAGAGACGAGGGGTCATCGCGTCTTCAGCTGTGATGTCTTTGAGCTGGAAGACGTTCTTAATCATTTTCACCTTCTCGAACTCTATGGTCCCGGTCTTGCCCCCTTCATCCAGCATGATCTTCAGCTCTTCTTCGGTCACGAGGGGAAGCGTCAGACCTTTCCCTCCTGTCAGCTTATAGATCATCGGCACGATCACAAATAAGAGGGGCTTGAGCAGTAACTGAACCCCGTAAACTGGGTAGGCCATGTTCAGAGTAACCGGAACCGAAAACTTGGCGGCTAACGTTTTAGGGATCACATCAACGGCCACCAATAGGACAAAGGTCAGCAGGCCGACCATGACGGCAATCGCCTCATCAAAAAACGTTTGGCCACCATAGATGCTCAGGGTCAGAAAAGTGGCATACATCGGCGTCGCCACACCGATCAATCGGTCACCGACCAAAATGGTCGAGAGGAGCTTTTGAGGATCACTGCGGAGATGGAGGGCCAGCTTCGCACGAGTATTCCCAGTTTGGGCCAGCGCCTTCAGCTTTGTTGAATTGACCGAAAAGAAGCCGATTTCGGCCGTGGATATCACAGCCGAAAGAACAATAAGGCCCAAAAGGATTAGAATATCCATGAATTGCACTGTATTAGAGACGACCAACTATGCCGGTCGGCATGGAATACCCGAGATCCCAGGGGCTAGCCCCTATTGCCTTGAACCGGCAATGCAGGATTTGGTGGAACGAAATAACGTGATAGGAACCTATCGGACCTGTATCCATGGAGCTGTAGATGTACCATATGGACGGAGTGGCGAGCAAGCTTATGCTGAAAACACGTCACAATATCAAATAGTTGCAATGCATGTTCGCAGAAAAATTGAAGTATTAGGAATGATTATTTGATCAGGCTGCTACTATTATTGTGCGTCGTCTCGAAATACAAAAGCCTGGAGCCCCAGCAAGGATTCGAGATGGGAAGCAGCGGCTTCTGCCTGGGCTTCTCTGGGAAACTGACCGATCTGAACTCGATATCGCTTTCCTTCCGGAAGATCGACAACTTGGACTCGACCGACTGGGTAAAAATGCTTTGTGCGCTCCAAGAGGTTGAGCGCATTCTGTTGATCGGAAAAGGATCCGACTTGCACTCGTAAAACCCCCGCATCGGCAAGCTTTCCTTGATACCCAACCACTCGCAACTCAATCTCGTCGGTTCCAGACCCGGTCATCTCTAGCGCTTGGGCCCCAGCAAGCGAGAGATCGAGCACCCGGCCTCTGGCGAAGGGACCGCGATCGTTAATCCGGACGGTCACTTGCCGGCCAGTACTCATTGATCGAACTACCGCAATTGAACCAAGCGGCAAGGTCCGATGGGCAGCCGTGAGCTGATGCATGTTATATCGTTCGCCATTTGCCGTCTTGTTCCCATGAAACCCTGGGCCATACCATGAGGCAACGCCATGCTCGACGAATCCAACAGGGTAGCCTGGGAAATAGGTAGGTTTAGGGACGCCGCTGCATGCCACCAGAGCGCTGGCCAGGAAGATCACAAGAAGAAGGACCGGCCAGCGGGACCAGCAGGCGTGAGGGCTGCTAGACATGCCTAGAACTCGTCGAGGGATTGATCCTGCAGAACTTTAAGCGCTTTTGCTGTGTTTGATACTGTTAGAACCACGACTGCGCGTTTCCCCTCGCGGGAGGGGGTGCAATAGCCGCATTTAATATTGATGCGAGCATTGGTCAAAAGATCTGCCACTTCTTTCAAAGCCCCCGGTGTATTTTCGAGGCTCAGCAACAAGGCAGTTTCCTCTGTAAACTTGATTTTTGCCGCTTTCAGTAATGCACGGGCCCCTTCCAGATCCGAGACCAACAGCCTCAGCTTTCCCGTTCCAGTGACTTCTGGAGCAGAAAAGGCCTTGATGTTGACCTTCGCTTCACCAAAGATCCGGGCTACTTGAGCCATGACACCGGGCTTACTCAAACCGCGAATGACCAATTGTGTCGTTGTGGGCATAGAAATACACCGTGGCGCCGAATCTTCGCTTAACCGCGACCTCAGCCTACCTTAAAATTACTATGATATGCTACAATACCCGGCACAAATCGTTTACAAACGTGTACTCATAGATACCGCTAACAGGGACAGAGCCCTTCTCTGCCAAGTTTTGCGCCGACTGCTTGAGGCCGCGTGGCACGAGCAAATAGAATGGGATACCGCGCACAACTGCTTCCTTCCACTCTGAAACGCTTGTGACGTCTCTGATCGAATCATCAGTTTCTACCTCAGCCATCCATTCCATCGTGTTGCCGGAAGAACTCACCCGCCACCCGACGATATCGCACTGTTGCTGAGGGTCAGCCCAGGGGTTTTGTTCAAGACCGGTACGGATCGTGACCTTACAATGAAAGGCCTTCGCCCATCGTTGCGCGACCAGACTGACAACCTGATCGTGGACCGTGACGATCCCTTGCTCACGAAGCATCGTACTCATTGAATCCTCCCTCCTACGAACAACCGCTGGTGGTGCCGCAGGTTTCACACTTGAGACAGGTCCCGTTTCGTACCATGGTGAACTGCTTACACTCGGAGCAGGGATCTCCCTCATAGCCCTTTTGGCGCGCCATTTGTATGGCAGTCAAGGTCAATGTCTCACGCTTCAGCTCGACGGAATGAGCCACGTTACCGTTTCCATTTCCTCGGCCATTGCCCTTGTGACGGGGTATGGCCCCGCGTCGAGATGGAAACATCTCCGAGCTGATCGATGCCGAAGCCAGCGTTTCAGGAGTGGCTTCCTCCTCAACACATTCAGGATCCTGCTCGTCCATCTTGACGGAATCCATTCTAAGATCCTCTTCCTGGACCTGTGCCAAGTCATAGCGGTCAAGATAGGTTACGGCAAGCTCTCGGAAGATGTAATCGATGATCGATGTCGACATTTTGATACGATCGTTCAATTTGACCGGCCCATTCGGCTCGAAGCGGGTAAACACGAACGCTTCGACGAACTCCTCAAGGGGGACGCCATGTTGGAGGCCCAGTGAAATCGCAATGGCGAAACAGTTCATGAGGCTGCGGAATGCGGCCCCTTCTTTGTGCATATCGAGGAAAATTTCGCCGCAAGTACCATCCTCATACTCACCCGTGCGTAGATAGAGCTTGTGCCCTCCGACAACGGCTTTCTGCGTGTACCCATTGCGTCTGGCCGGGAGTGGCCGGCGCTTCGCTAAGTACCGTACCAACACCCGCTCTGTGACCTTTTCCGCAATCGACAATATTTCCGACGAAGCCTCGACGATCTTGCCGCTGTCGGTTGAAGCCGATAACGGCTGACTCAACTTCGAGCCGTCGCGATACAGAGCGACGGCCTTGACCATACTCTTCCATGCAAATAAATAGGCTGATTTCACTTCTTCCAGCGTGGCATCGGCCGGCATATTGATCGTTTTGCTGATAGCGCCGCTGATGAATGGTTGTGCTGCAGACATCATACGGATATGCGCATCGACGGCAATGTACCGCTGACCGATCCGGCCACAGCGGTTGGCACAATCGAAGATCGGAAGGTGCTCGGCTTTGAGAAATGGGGCCCCTTCTACCGTCATGGTACCGCAGCAGTAATCATTGGCAGCGGCAATTTCTTCCTGGGTGAATCCCAATGTTTTCAGCATGTTGAAGTTTGAATCATTTAATTGCGAGTCGGTCAATTCCAGCTTTTCCCGACAGAAATCCTCACCCAACGCATATTTATTGAATGCAAATTGAATTTCGAACGCCTGGGCCAATCCCGATTCCATGCGTGCGAGGGTGGCATCGTCAAACCCCTTCTGCCTCAGGGTCTCATGGTTAATGAACGGCGCAGTCTGCAGGGTATGCCGTCCGACACAATAGTTCACAATGTCCTGAATCTGAGTCTCTGTATACCCCAATGTTCTGAGGGAAGCGGGTATGCTTTGGTTGATGATCTTGAAATAGCCTCCACCAGCCAATTTCTTGAACTTGACAAGCGCAAAATCCGGCTCAATGCCTGTCGTATCGCAATCCATCACAAGTCCGATCGTGCCAGTAGGAGCAATCACCGTGACCTGCGCATTGCGGTACCCATAGGCCGTTCCCAATTCGAGAGCACGGTCCCAGGCACGACGTGCCGCCACGAGCAACTCAGGAGGACAATGCTGCGGGTGGATTCCGATCGGTGCAATCGTTAAGCCTTCATATTCTTCCGGAGCGGCATTATACGAGGCGCGCCGGTGATTACGGATGACGCGTAACATCGCCTCACGGTTTTTGGCATAACCAGGGAACGGCCACAGTTCTGCCGCCATTTCAGCCGATGCGCCATAGGCCTCGCCCGTCATGATGGCGGTCAAGGCACCGCAGATAGCCAACGCTTTGGGAGAATCGTAGGGAATGCCTTGCCGCATCAGCACAGTGCCTAAGTTGGCATAGCCGAGCCCCAGCGTTCTGAACTGATAACTCTTCTCTGCAATGGAGCGGCTGGGAAACGACGCCATGAGGACGCTGATCTCCAGTACGATCGTCCAGAGGCGCACGGCATGGCGGAAATTCTCCAGCTCGAATTGGCCGTCGGTCGAAAAAAATTGGCCCAGGTTGAGCGAAGCCAAATTGCACGCCGTATCGTCGAGAAACATATATTCGGAGCAGGGATTGGAGGCATTGATTCGGCCATCCTCCGGGCACGTATGCCATTCGTTGATGGTGGTGTCGTATTGGGTGCCTGGATCCGCGCAAATCCAAGCGGCCCAAGCGATCTGATCCCAGAGTTCCCGAGCCTTGATAGTCTTGGAAACTTTGCCGTCGATCCGGCGCCTAAGCTCCCAATCGCCGTCCGCCTCCAATGTTGCAAAGAAATCGTTGGGAATGCGCACGCTGTTGTTCGAGTTTTGGCCGGACACTGTTTGGTAGGCCTTGCCGTCCCAATTCGTGTCGTACTCATGAAACACAAAATGGGTAAACCCTTGCTGCGCATAGGAAAACATCCGCTGGATGTAGGCTTCTGGAACCGCATCCCGACGAGCCGCAGCCAGGGCTTCTTTGAGGATCGGATTCTGCTTGGCATCGACCTCTATTCCCACCTGACCGGCATCATCCACGACGTGACAAGCCTTGAGGACGGCATTGAGGCGCTGTGCGCAGATTTTTGACCCGGTGACCATCGCGGCAACTTTTTGCTCTTCCACAACCTTCCAGTTGATAAATTCTTCGATGTCGGGGTGGTCCAAATCAAGGCAGACCATTTTGGCGGCCCGTCTGGTCGTCCCGCCGGACTTAATGGCGCCTGCCGCTCGATCGCCGATGCGAAGAAAGGACATCAATCCGGACGAGCGTCCGCCGCCGGACAACGATTCGCCATCACCGCGAAGCTTCGAAAAGTTGGTCCCGGTCCCAGATCCGTATTTGAACAGGCGCGCTTCTCGCACCCAGAGATCCATGATGCCGCCCTCGCTCACCAAGTCGTCTTCAATGGATTGAATGAAGCAGGCGTGCGGTTGCGGATGTTCAAATGCGTTGGTGGCTTTGACGACTTCACGGGTCTTGGGGTCGACGTAATAATGCCCTTGTGCAGGCCCTGAGAGTCCGTAAGCGTAATGAAGCCCCGTGTTAAACCACTGGGGAGAATTGGGCGCAACCATCTGATGCGCGAGCATGTAACGAAGCTCATCATGAAAGGCATCGGTATCTTCCGGGGTCTTAAAATAGCCGAAGTTCTTCCCCCAGGAGGTCCAACAACCGGCGAGCCGTTCAAACACTTGCCGGGAATCACACTCTCCGCCAAGCTGCGGCTTGCCGTTAGGCCCGATCACCGGATTCCCCTGCTCATCTTGCTGCGGCACTCCGGCTTTCCGGAAATACTTTTGCGCGAGAATATCGATCGCGAGCTGGGACCAGGGCTCGGGAATATCGATGTTTTCCAATTTGAACACAGTCGATCCGTCGGGATTACGAATTTCCGACGAACGTTTCACGAAAGGCAGGCCTTCATAAGGACTTTGCCCGCGACGTGTAAATCGGCGTTCTATTCTCACGATTTCCCCTCCCCCAGTCTTCGTAATTGGTGTGGGACCGCTTGCGACCCCAAACAGGAATAATCAGGCTTCAGTTTCAGTATGACTCAGGTGCAACGAATGACTAAACTCTGATGTCTCGACGGTTGATCAACCCAGGGAGCATCTACATATAGCGATCTGGATTAATTGTCAATACCAACTGTAGTGGTTCGGCTGGGGAAACGGATGAAAACCTGTGGGTAACCAAAAATGATTGGGAAACACTAACTTCTAAGAGTTTAGACCGACTTATCCACAGTGCGTTGATCGAAAAGAGGCTAATCTCGACGTCTAAATAGATACTCAAGGATAAAAAAACTAAAATACTTGGCGCCCGAGGGTCAAAATGGCCTCATCCACTCCCTTAACAGGGATGAACTGACTGCCGATACCGATGACCACAACCCGAGTACCTAGCACCGTAGTTTCAAACCAGCTGAGGACTCCCCAGTTTTTACGCATGGTATGGGGCCGCACTACGCTATTGAGCAGCTCTTGACTATGCCTGCGAAAGATATTTTGGACCATCGTGCCTTCCCGTTCAGGTATGGACTGATCCGTGCGATCCATAACCTTGGTAAGCTCGGCTTGCACGAAGCTCAAGTATTGATCCATGGTGGGATTGGTCAGTGCCAGCAGGACCGTCACGGCCAATACCGTCACGACTAGGCTCAAGCGCAGAAGACTCATATAGGCCCGCGCCCCCTTTGACAAACAACGGACGGATGGCTAGCCTACGCCTCTTAGGTTTGTGACGGCAACCACGCTGCCCACATTGTTTCTATCAGGAGGATCTTCATGTTTGTCTGGAGCAAACGCCTTGTCGCAGCCCTGTTGGGACTATTTATGCTCACATTGGGAATTCTTTTCCTCAATACAGCGCCGGATAACACAAGCGGCCTCAAGACTTATATGACCGGATGGATGGCCATCAACTATCTCGGTTTGATTGTGTGGGTCTTTGTCTGGATGATCGATCAAACCCGCATGCGGGGAAAAAATGTTTGGGTTTGGCTTCTCCCTTTCGTCCTCGCACCCCTTCCGACATTGATGCTGTTTGTCTTGTTCCTCCAGAGACGCCTAAGGCCGTTATAGATCGGCTGAGCCGACTCGGGCTTGCGCATCGCGGCCGGTTTCCCGATGCAACTGTGTTCGGAGAGCCCACACCAGCCAAATACCTGGTAACGCAATCAGAAACGACCAGAAGAAAAATTGCGCCCAGCCGACCATTTCCACTAACTCAGCCGACGGACGACCGGAGAACACTCGCCCAAGCGCTTCCAGCGATGAGAGCAACGCGAACTGCGTTGCGGTATAGCGATGGTCGCACAGCGACATAATCAGTGCGACAAACGCTACGGTGCCCATACCGCCGGTGACATTCTCGATAAGAATCGACGCCGTGAGCGCCGCGTAACTCTTGCCCATCCAGGCAAGCCACATGAATCCCAAGTTTGAGACCGCTTGCAGCAGACCAAAGAGCAATAACGACCGAACCATCCCGAGCTTGGCCATTGCAACACCCCCGGCCAATGCGCCGATGAGCGTCGCTCCAATCCCAAGACCCTTTACGTACCCGACCTCGCTGACGGAGAAGCCCAACCCTCCGATCAGAAATGCCGTTTGAAGCGAGGCTGCGACGGCATCTCCAATTTTATAAAAGACAATGAGGGCGAGAAGCCCAACCACTCCTGGGCGCGTAAAGAATTCTTTCAGCGGCCCTCCAACTGCTTCGGCCAGACTCGCCGGTGGCGCACCCGGCTCTGACGGTTCCGGACTGACGAGGATCGTAACGACTCCCGCCAACATTAACGCAGCAAGCAGCAAATAGGTCATTTGCCATCCAATACGATCGGCCAAAAGGAGGGCGCCGGCGCTCGCAAGCAACAGCGCACATCGATAGCCATTCACCCAGACAGCTACACCGAAGCCCCGTTCCGGACGTAAGAGCACATCGGTCCGATAGGCGTCGAAAACGATGTCGAGTGAAGCAGCGAGGAAGGCTACCGCGAGTGCCAGTATCCCCAATATTTCCGGGCGCTGACCCGGCCCAGTCACTGCCATAGCCGCCAAGCCGAGCGCGACACTGACTTGCATCACCAACATCCACCCGCGCCGACGTCCCAGCCAGGGAGGGACCAGGCGATCCATCAAGGGTGCCCACAAGAATTTCAGTGTGTACGGGAGACCGACGAGAGTAAAAATGCCGATGGTCTTCAGGTCGAGTCCGACGACCGTCAGCCAGGCTTGGAGCGTCCCAGCTGTGAGGGCCAATGGCAACCCAGAGGCAAAACCCAAGGGCAACATGATGGCGATCCGCCGGTTCGCAAGGATCTGAACGAATGATGGTGTTTTCATCAAGCCCTACCAGTGGACATGCGGCAGTAGCATATCATCGGAATGGAGGGCGGCTCAGGACATTCTCGAAATCTAATCTATCGAGGGGATGGAGTGGAAGGACGAAGAGGTGATGGAGGGACTCCCAGCGCATTGAAGCTCAGCAGGGTTGTCCATTGAAGGTACAGGGCTTATAACGCGTAATATCAAAATCGACATTTTCTTGGTAGACCCGTTCGTTGCCGTTCACTCCATCCTGCTCCGGATCGTTATACATGGTGTGTTTCCACCAGTAGAACAAGGGGTAGGCTTCCGTCCTGTAGACAGGATTACCATAATTGCTCCTGGAATACTCCTGAACGAGTCGACCGGTAACATAATCGATTTGGCCGTTCCCATGCAGAGAGTAGAGCGTAAGAAAGAGCCGGGCTTCGTGGTCGTAGTGCTCATCGACTCTTGTCGCAAGGTCAGGTTCGAGGGGCAGGAGCTCCTTCGCCCATCCACCGGACACTGAGAGCAGGAGAAGAAGAGAGACCATGAAGACGGAAGCCGCTGACTGCGAAGGTGTCACAAGAGACTCATGATAATGGAGTGGGCAGGCAGGCGAACTCTACCATGGCCTTGCAAGGCCTTCAAGCGAGGGCGGAACACAACGTAAAGAACTCGCGAGAGATCCTTGCTCCCATCGCAAGGATCTCCCTATAATGGCCCGACTATCATGAAACGCGCCTCGCTCCATACACTCGGCTGCAGACTGAACCAAGCAGAGACAGCGGTACTCGAAGCTCGCTTGCGGCACGATGGCTACCGTGTCGTCGAGTTTGGTGAGCCGACAGACTTGCTCGTTGTGAACACCTGCTCTGTGACAGAGGAGGCAGAACGGACCTGCCGATACGTTATCCGCAAGACATTGAGACATTCCCCCGGTGCCTTTGTGGCAGTCACCGGTTGTTACGCCCAGACCGGCGTCCAAGAGCTGCGCACCATTCCAGGAATCGATCTTATCGTCGGCAATCAATTCAAATGGGACTTGCCGTCATTTCTTCCTGCGCCCCATGCTTTGAAAAAGCAGCCGGACCCGGAAGTACTCCATACTCGCACCATCGACCAAGAGGATTTCTCCCTACCGGAGTATGGCGAACCGGATTCCACCAGAGCGTTGCTCAAGATTCAAGATGGCTGCAACGTGATGTGCAGCTTCTGCCTCATCCCCTTCGCGCGCGGACATGAGCGAAGCCGCCTCAAAGATGATGTAACCAGAGAAGCCGAAGCCCTTGTGGCAAGAGGCTATAGAGAGATTGTGCTGACCGGCGTCAACGTTGGGCAGTATCGCCAAGGCGAGTTTGATCTGGTCGGGTTAATCTCACAGTTGGAGAGAATCGAAGGACTCGAGCGCATCAGGATTTCGTCTATTGAGCCGACGACGATCACGAGTGCCCTCCTAGATTGGATGGCTTCCTCGTCGAAGCTCTGTCCCTATCTCCATGTTCCGTTACAGAGCGGAGACGACAGCATCTTGTCGTCCATGAATCGTCCATACAATCTAGAAGAGTTTGTCCAGCTGATCCACCGGGCTGTGGCAACGATTCCTCACCTTGGGCTGGGAACCGATCTGATGGTGGGGTTTCCAGGAGAAACCAAAGAAGCATTCGAACATACCCTGGGCATCGCGCACGAGCTTCCCTTCTCCTATTTCCACATCTTTACCTATTCACAACGGCCTGGCACTGCTGCCACAAAGTTGCCCGACCAGGTGCCGATTGCAGTCGCTCAGGAACGTGCAAAAATACTCGCCCAGTTGTCCCGTCTTAAGCGCTTGGCCTTTGCAGAACGGTATATTGGATCCACCGTGCCAGTCCTCTTCGAGTCAGGAGAAATGGACGGGTACAGGTTGGGGATGACTGCAAACTTCCTGAAGGTGGGTGTTCCTTCAAACATCGACATCACCAATCACCTGAAAGATGTGCATATTACCGGGGCATCGGATCGTTGGGCGGTGGGTCAGCTGACAGCGGAGCATCAGCCTACGAGAAGGGTGCCGGTTCTATGAAAGCCAAATCTACGGCGACTCAGGTCCATCTTGAAACCTTCGGCTGTCAGATGAACGAGTACGATTCGGAACTCGTTCGCTCACTTATGAAACAGGACGGATTTGTATTTACCGACGAGCCTGAACGTGCAGACGTGATTCTGATGAACACCTGTGCGATTCGCGAGAATGCTCACAATAAGGTCTATAAGCACTTATCTGAGCTTAAAAAACTCAAGCGGCAACGTCCGCTGGTCGTGGGCGTCTTGGGTTGTATGGCGCAAAACCTGAAAGAGGAACTGACCGACTTTCAACCGCTGGTCGATGTGCTCGCCGGCCCTGATGCCTATCGCCAGTTACCGATGTTGATCCGCAACGCGATGCGCTCGCAAGAAGAGGGGGTGGATCAGAAGGGACTTGCAGTCGACCTTTCGGAATATGAAACCTATCACGATGTCGTACCGGATCGAACCGACGGGGTAAATGCCTGGATCGCCGTCATGCGGGGCTGCGACAACTTCTGCAGTTTCTGTGTGGTCCCCTACACTCGGGGTCGGGAGCGTTCCCGTGATCCGGAAGGGATCGTTCAGGAGGCCCACCGGATCGCCGAACAAGGATTCAAACAGATCACGCTCCTGGGGCAAAACGTCAATTCCTACCACTTCGGCAACTGGGATTTCGCACGATTGATCACGGCGGTAGCGGACGTACCAGGCATTCAACGCGTGAGATTCACCTCCCCTCACCCCAAAGACTTTCCGCTTTCATTGTTGGAGGCCGTCGTATCCCATCCCCACATCTGTAAGCAAATTCATTTACCACTACAATCCGGCAGTGACCGCATCCTCGACTTGATGAACCGCACCTATACCAATAAAGAATATCGCGCCTTGGTCGGACGTATCCGTACCCTGAGATCGGACATCGTCCTCAGCACCGATATTATTTGTGGTTTCTGCGGGGAAGACGATGAGGACTTTATCGAGACATACCGGCTGGTTGAAGAAGTACGGTTTCACTCAGCGTTTATCTTCAAATACTCTGAACGAAAGAATACGATCGCCGCACGCAAGTTTCCGGACGATGTTTCCGAGCAGCTAAAAACCGAACGGATCTCGCGGCTCTTCGACCTGCAACGGAACATTTCCTACGAACGCAACCGGGAATACCTGAAGACAATAGTCCCCGTGCTAGTCGAAGGAGACGCTAAGCGATCCGCCGCACAGGGCAGGGGAAAAACAGACGGCAATATCACCATCATCTGGGACAAGAGCGCCGTATCATCTCAACCGGGAGACATGGTCTCCCTTGCCGTCTACGATGCATCGTCCACAACTTTATATGCAGAACTTCCGCCTGTGAATTGAATTGTTGTTGCCCCGCTCGACCTCCCAAGAATCATTTCTGTAGGATTGACTCCAAAAGCGAACACTTCTGAACAACACCAGTTTAGGAACCCCACCGTCCCATGGGATCTTAAGAAATGATGTGCGGTCTCCAACCGCATGATGCTCCGAAGGGGAAACTGAATCTTTTCGGTTAAGACCCCATGCGCAACTCGTCACAGCGTTAGAATTTAGCGCAATGTTATCATATACTTAGATTCATTATCTGCTATTCTTACTATCGTCCTCACTTGTCAATCCACTCCGTACTCATTCCCGATCTTCTCCTGATATTACCCAATCTTAACTGGTGAGATCAGGTAATCTACTTCATCATCCTAAAGGCATAGACTTTGCTAAGCAAATGAGGCGCTAACACATTATTTTCACTCCCTGGAGACGAAGCATGATCGAGAATCAAGATCACAGCGCAAAAGAAAAGAAAAGCCTATCCCTGAGCCTGGAAACCATCATTGCGCTGGGACTCTTCGGATGGATTGCACTGAGCATGGCACTGATGGGTCTGGGAATCTGGTAATTGCCTAGGACATCGACAATTGCACTTGCCACGGATAATCACACGCACCAATTCTGAAAGAAGGAGAGTCGCGATGAAAAGCTATCTCCCACTAACGAATGTGCGGCGTCCGATCATGCAGAGCCTCGTCGGAATCGCCGCCTGTGCCCTCCTTATCAGCGGTTGCGCCAGTGGGACGAAACTCGCCCAGAATCCAAATAACAGCGTCTACTTGGAAGAAGTGTCTGATTGGTCGTTTGAAGCCAGCCATCCAGCTGTAATCGATCAACAGACCATCACAAAGATCGTGAAAGGGTTATATACCAATGACAGCCTAGCCGGATCTTCGAGAATGTCCGCTGGTGGCAGCAAGCCGATGAGAGTTTTCAACGATGAGGATGTAGAGTTTCTCTCTCCCCTGCTCACACAAGGCTTATCACAGGCGAAACCCGAACAGCTTGTTGGGTTCCGCATATCCTCATCGGCAGGGTCAGGCTCTGAACCCACCACGGGCAGTCTTTACGTGCTGAAGGAATCGATCTACTTGACCCTTAGGAAAGGTACTGAGCCGATTGGTTTTATGCCCGAATCGGCTGCACGCATTGAACCGGCTCCAGCCTATGCTTCCAACGGTGAGCCAGGCGCCATGACGATGATCATCGACTACCATGCAATGGCCAAGGCCCCAATGCCAGCTTCCCTCCCAATGGCAAAAGCTACGTCGGTTCTTCCAACTGCCCCCATAGCGGCAGCCGCCCAGCCAAGTGCTCAGGCGGTTTCCGACAGTATGGTCCAGGAAGCAGGGGATGGAGAATTGACGGCCCAGAGACTCACTGAAATAAAAATAGCAAGAGCTGCGCTCGCCAAGAAGGATACAGAAATCAGTATGCTGCGCAAGGAAGCGGAATGGATGAAACGCCAACTTCGTGACCGCGACGAGGAAATGCAAGCGCTTCGCTTGACCAAGGTATCCGGGAAACCGGCAGCGAAGAAGAAACCGGCCCAGGCGGCACGAAATCGCTAAGCTATCTCAATCAACATTCAGCAACTCCGGCTGGAGTAAGACCACTTCACTAGACAGGGGCTGGCGGAAATTCATTCGGCAATAACAGGCATACGTCACATAGGTATCTTGTAGGCAGTACTGAGCCAACTCAAGCCCCTGTCCTTTCTCCCACATTTCAGCCACCTGAGCCCCACTGCCCGACTTAGTTTCAACGTTCAGCGCTCGCGCCAGGACATCGAGTTTCACCCACCCGCGCGTATCCCAATTGCTCCAGATCGCCATCGTATCGTAAACCGGTTCCGTGCGAAACTTAGCGAGGTTGACGTCCAAGCTCGGCTTGACTTGGTGGATCATCGACCTCTTCTTAAGAAACGGAAGGTCGAAACCAAGACCGTTATGGGTGATGAAGAGAGTCGGGCGGTTCTGAGCCAACCGGCTCCAGAATTTCCGCAGCAATTCCCGTTCATCCCCGCCATACCAGGCTACCGACCCACGCGGCTCGAGCTGATCGGAAAATTCCAATAGACCGATACAGACGATCTGACTGAACGTGCCGTCGAAAGCCGACTTCGCATATTGTTCATCCTCGGCGCGTCTCTGAACCTCGGCAGCACCCGCCGTAAACAAATCGTACCCCTCGCCTGGCGGCTCAGACTCGCCGCTTGGCGGGAGCTTCCCCACCAGCCGAGCCCATTCTTCCCGAGGCGCTTGAATAGTTTCTATATCCAGAACAACCTTCATAAAACCTGTCCGATGCTCTGTCGCCGCAAGGCCTCGATGACCGGGCGATCAGCCGGGGGAAATTCAAAGTCTCTCAACTCGTGTGGCCAGACCCATCGAATCTCCGCGCATTCGATTGCAGTGGCCTGTCCAGCTTCGATCCTACAATGGAAGAAATGCAGCTCCACAATTTTCTCCGCATATTCATGCCGGATGATCTGAAAGGGTATCGGCTCATCGATGCGAATACCCAGTTCCTCGAATAGCTCTCGCCGCAGACATTCTTCCAATGTTTCACCAGCCTCGCACTTCCCGCCGGGAAACTCCCAGAAACCCGCCAAATGTACACCAGGATTCCGTCGGGCAATCAAGTAGCGGCCCTCACGATGTATAAGGCCGGCAGCGACTTCAACGACCTTCATATGGCACCATCGCTCCTCGCGGTTTAGCAGGATGCTGAAAACGTCCGCCAGCGGCGTTCTCGCGTCGTTCAGAGGCTCAACGTATAGCGTTCAGCCCCTCGGATATCGGAATCACTGAAGGGGGTTTTCCGTTCGCCAAGATTCATTGCATGGCGAACGGGCACACAAAGTGAGGTGCGTACCTCCTCGCCTCTTCGCTCGCTGCGGCCTTGCTGGACGGTCTTTTTGAGCATCCTGAGCTATTGTGATATCAACACCATATGTAACATTCCACGGTGTTTTATGTGGAAACCAAGTTTTTCCTCAGCCTGTTTAGATCGAAGGGGTAGGTCTTGCAAAACGATTTCATCGGACATTGCCGACAGGAAGGGTTTCTCGCCGTGCAGCAGGTCGCCCCAAAGTCCATGATCGCTTGGTTAAAGTCATAGCCCTTCCCGCTAGGAATTAAAGCCTCCGATAATTGCCAGAGCCCCGCCTTTTGGGCCTTAGGATCGCCTTTCGCCATGAACACTCGATAAAGAACCCGAATGACATTCGTGTCCAGGATCGGCGCATCTTCGTTGAATGCGAACGACCGGATCGCGCCGGCTGTGTAACGTCCGATTCCCTTGAACGACAGTAATTCATCCTCATCGCTCGGCAGTTGGCCCCCGTACCGCGCCACTGTCTCGCACGCGATACTATGTAACCGTTCCGGCCGAATATTGTAGCCAAGCGGATACCAGGTCTTCTTCACATCCGAGACCGGAGCATCGGCCAACTCCTCAAAACTTGGGTAGCGCTCTAAAAACTCGTGGTACTTCGGAATCACACGATCGACCTGGGTCTGTTGCAACATCACTTCAGAGACGAGAATGTGATAGGGGTCGGAGGTCTTTCGCCAAGGCAGATCGCGGCCATGCTTCTCGTACCATTTCAGTAGACGAGCCTGAAAACGGCGCTTCTGCGAAGCATCGAGACCGGAGGGCTTCTTCGATGTCTTCTTCTTGCGCTGAGATGATGTTCGTGGGCCAGAGGTGGTAGGCATCAGAAAGTCAATCCAATGGCGGCATTCTAGGGGTGCGTCCAACAAAAATCAAACCTTACCTATTTCCCCCAAACTCTTCAGTGCCAGAAATCTCCAAAGATCTCTATTCCTTTGACAACTACCCGTTCACCGACTAGCATTTTCAAAAGTAACGACATTCTCAGCGGGAGTCTCATAGGTGAGGCCTCTTTGAAACCGATGCCCTTGTATGGCACCTAATATGACGGAGCAGAGGCAACACATTCGTTATCAGGTCGAATTCCCTGCTAGAATCGCAGGGGCACATGCCGGGATAGGGATCGTATATAACCTCGGTATGGGTGGCTGTAAGGTCGTCAGCGATCTTGGGGTAACAAGGAATGCCCTCCTAACGATGCACCTTCAGATTCCGGAACAGACCATGGCCATCACCATTCAAGCCGCCAGAGTCCAATGGACCATGGAATTCGAGTTTGGAGTAGAGTTTCTTGAGCTGCAAGACCTGGAACGAACCAGACTGGGGCAGTTCCTGGCAACCCAAGTAAACATCGCTGCATAGGGATTGCTGAAATACAGCTATGGTCACTAGAAAACATCCAAGATTTCCTGTGTCGCTCTCCAGCACCTTGATGCATAAAAATCAATTCCGTCATGCTGGGTCCGTCCGAAACCTTTCTGCCAAGGGGTGCCTTGTAGAAAGTATCATCAGCCCCTTTACCGGCATGCAGCTCACCATACACTTGCATATCCCGGGTGAGCCGCAACCCATCTCGATCGACAATGCCACAGTCCGCTGGTCCGGATCCGCCGGTATCGGCCTAGAGTTTCTGACGATAGCATCCCCGCATCAAGATCGACTGGACCGCATGATCCAACAGCTCCAACCCAAGACTGGCCCTCAGTAGGCAACCGTTCTGTGGTTGCATTTTAGGCACGCTCCTCCGTATCCTCCGCCTCTATGGACCTCTCCAAACTTTCCGAGGATCAATTCAAGGAACTTCTGCGCGGCATCGTCGACGATCGCCTACGCGAGTTACTGGGCGATCCTGACCTCGGACTCCAGCTCGGCAATGGCCTGCGCACCCGTCTGAAAGAGTCCCTGTCCAATAAGGAAAGACTGTCCGGCGAGGACATCGCGAACAAGCTCGGCCTCCGCTGGTAAGGACACTATGGCCTGGTATCGGCTTGCCTATTGCCCAACCATTCTCACAGACCTTGCGAGCCTTGAGCTGTCCATGTCACAGCGACTCTTAGACAAGACCAAATGGATCGCCTCCAACATCGAAAACTTGCGCCACGAACCCATTGAGTCAGACCTACCAGGCCTTTTCAAATATGCGGTTGAGGGCTGGCGAATTTTCTACTCCATTGACCGGGACAATCACCTGATCGACATTCACGGCATCGTTCGCCAAACGGAGTTCTGTTTATGATTGCCCTCACACTTGCCGCCATCGCACAGCTGAAAGCAATTCGAGTCCATCATCCTCAGGATCCGGTCGTCAGGATTTCCGTGCACGACCTGGACGATTCACGCTTAAGCTTCAGCATCACGTTAGAAGCGAACCCGCAGCCTGACGACGACGTTCGGCAGATCGATAGCCTCACCATTGCCGTTGATCGGCAGAGTGCCCCACGGATGGAAGGCGTGACGATGGACTACTCTGAAGCAACAGGATTTCGCTTTCTACACGATGAGAAGGGGCGGAGCTTGCCTCTCCTGACGATTCCCACACTCAATTAACGGGACGTAACAGGATGCTCAAACAGGCCGTCAGCAGAAGAAAATCGTTATTTGGTTTGTCTTGTTTGTTTGGTTAAATCAGATAAACCAGATGAACAAAACAAACCAGTTTGAGCATCCTGAGGGATTAGGTGAGCCGATCCGATAGCGTGGCCACATGCACTTGGAATTCGCCCCGCGTCACATCTTCGACATAGCGGCGCAGGGCATCCTTGACTACGGGGAATGCGATCTTCTCCCATGGAATTGCAGAGGGTGAAAATAGCTGTACCTCCAGACTTTCTTCGCCCACCCCGAAATCCGGCGAACGCATCGGCCCTCGGAATACCAGGTATGCCTGGCCGATGTGCGGGAGACTTAGAACTGCAAAGAGGCAGATACGCTCTACCTGAGCCTGTGCTTCCTCCAGAGTCTCGCGAACGGCCGCCTGCTCGGTACTCTCGCCGATTTCCATGAAACCGGCAGGAAAGGTCCAGAGACCTGCTTTGGGTTCGATCGCACGCCGGCAGAGCAGGATTTGCCCGCCCCACTCCGGAATGCAACCTGCGACGATTTTCGGATTATGGTAATGAATGGCCTGACAAGTATCACACACGAACCGAGGCAAGTTGTCGCCGGCGGGAACCTTCTTGCTAACTGAGGCACCGCAAGTGCTGCAATAGTTCATAGGAAAGTGATACGTGATGTGTGATGCGTGACGAGCGAAAACCGGCTGGTCTGTCTCGTTTGTTTAGTTGAACCGGACAAACCAGATGAACCAGATCGACCCTCGTTCATTACGCCTGTTCCCCATGTTTCGCAAAGCGTTATATGAGCATGGATAACACAAAACTACGGTTCTTTGCACCCTGCCCGCGCGGGTTGGAGGGGGTTCTTGAACAGGAGCTCCATGACCTTGGCATTCCTACGACCACAAAGACAGATGGCGGGATCGGCTTCCAGGCTCCCTGGTCTACGATGTATTGGGTCAATCTCAAAAGTCATATTGCCAGCCGCGTGCTCTGGGAAGTCGGACATGCCTCCTACCGCTCGGAAGACGATGTCTACCGTGCGGCCTGTAGTCTGCCCTGGCCAGACTGGTTCACACCGTCACAGACCATCAAGGTAAAAGTGAGCGCGCGCCGGTGTCCACTCACCAGCCTGGACTTTATCACGCTACGAATTAAAGACGCGGTCTGCGATAAATTCATGTCAGTGTGCCATAAGCGACCAAGCGTGGATACGAATCGGCCGAACATCCGGCTCGATGCCTTTCTCGATGAATCGACGGTAACCTTCTATATCGATACCTCCGGCGAACCGCTCTTCAAGCGCGGGCATCGCGTCCTGTCCGTCGAGGCGCCGTTGCGCGAAAACCTGGCGGCTGGCTTGCTACGGCTCTCAGGGTGGACCTCCGGAGACGTGCTGCTCGACCCCATGTGCGGCAGTGGAACGATCCCGCTTGAAGCGGCCATGATGGCGCGCCGGATCGCACCTGGGTTGTCCCGCTCCTTCGCGTTTGAGCGTTTGCTGCTTCACAATGCCCAACGCTGGGGCCATCTGCGAGAAGCTTCTCGACTGAAGCAACTGGCGGAAGTGCCGGCCGCCATCTATGCCTCCGACCAGGATCCTGCCGCGGTTAAGATTGCGCAGCGGACATTTCAGGGGGCAGGAGTCGCCATCGATGTTCGTCTGCGGCAAAGCGATGTGCTCGACATCGAAGCTCCGGCTGAACAGGGTGTACTCTTGATCAATCCGCCCTACGGAGTCCGGCTCGGCCGGCCAGAGGAACTCGACGCCTTCTATCCACAACTGGGCGACTGGTTGAAACAGCGATTCAGCGGATGGCGGGCCTATATCTTTACCGGCGATTTGCGAGTCCCGAAATTGATCGGCCTCACGCCTTCGAAACGCATTCCCCTCTTCAATGGCCCATTAGAATGTCGCTTGTACGAATTTTTAATTGTCTCGGGATCGATGCGCAAGACGATTCCTACATCCAAATAGCAGAGGGCAACGCCTCACCGAGGCTGGAAACATACACCATGACTCGTCCCCTGATGCTTCTTTCGAGTCTGCTCCTCTTCTTGTCGCTTCCCGGCTGCAGCGCCGTGCAGAGTCTCTTCGCATCGATTGCCCCACAGTCCGCGGCAAACAGTCACAAACAGCAATCGGTACTCGATCAGCTGACTCCTACTGTCAGAAAGGATTTTGAACAGCTTACTGGATTACATCACAGCGACCTGCTGGCTGCGCATGAAACGGTCGAGAAAGTTCCGGCGCAATTTAAACGGCGCCTGATAGTCCAGGCACTCAAACAACCCTGGGGCGGTCTGACGAATTTGGAGCGCCAGGGGCTCTTGCTGGCTGACCTGGCAGCGGGAGGATCCATCAATCTTCCGGCCCTCCTGGATGTGCTGGAAGCCGGCATGGATCGCACCTCCACTTTCTATAAGCCGGTTCCTCTGCCGACAAATTCTTCACATGAAGAGCTCCTGGCCTTCCTGGTCGGAAGCTTGGAGCAGGCGTCGCTCCACCGAGACAACGCGCTAAAAAATCTGACCGAGGCCGAAAGGCACTTCCTGTTTCTGCATGCACGATCGATGGCGGAACACTTCCTTCCACAAGTTTCAAGCCTGTCAGACCGGACAGGCGCGCAAATCAAAGCCGATCTCCGGTTTGCAGAACTGCTCGAAGGACAGGTCGATTATGCTAGCCTCATTGCAGCGGCCCAGGTGCTCGCTCGCCTCGCCAATGAGCGCTGGCTTCAGCAGGCCGCCGCGGCATGGACAAACCCCCTGCCGGCTTCCGCTGTTCCTCCCGGCGTGACCGGTGACGTCCTGTTGGTCCAAGAAACATCCTATGGACTAATTATCATTGGCGGCCCTGGACCGAATACCTATGAATTAGACAAGTACATCGGTCTGATTATCGATGTGGGAGGCAACGATCTCTACCGAGGCATGATTGCCTCGTCTGTAAACGAAGAACAGGGCAATGCCGTCGTCATCGATCTCAACGGAGACGATACCTATGCCGGGGCTCCTCTCGGACTGGCCACCGGACGGTTGGGGGTGGGGCTGCTAATCGATCACGACGGCGACGATGTTTACCAGCTCGGCATGGGGTCGGGAGGCGCTGGATTCGGCGGACTCGGAATCTTATTCGACACAAACGGCGACGATGTCTACATGGGCAACCGCTTGACCCAAGGCGCAGCGATAGGAGGGCTCGGCCTCTTGCTCGATGCGGCAGGGAACGACCGCTATACCAGCCATGGCTTCGCCATCGGATTCGGCGGCCCCCTGGGCGTCGGCGCCGTCATCGATATCTCCGGCGACGACCATTATCAATGCGGCGACACCTATCCCAGCGCCTACAACGCGCAAGACGCCCCCAATGGGAAGCCGGGCGATCCCCTCTATCAGTTCGACTGCTTCGGGCTGGGCGCCGGATCAGGGCAACGGATTCTGGCAAAGAAAATCGAGTGGCAAGCTCACAGTTTGGCCGGCGGCTGGGGAATCTTGTTGGATATCGAAGGGCGCGACCATTACGAAAGCGCGAACTTCTCACAGGGGCAAGGCTACTTTTTCGGCGCCGGGATGAAATTAGACTTGGATGGCGACGACGAGCATCATGCCGCTCGCTATGGACATGGCGCCTCCGCCCATTACGGGGTCGGCCTCTTCATCGACCGGCAGGGAGACGATCATTACGGTTCCTCAGGCCCCTTTTACAATGGAGGAGTGGCCTGGGACAGCAGCGTAAGCCTGATGATCGATGCAGGAAACGGTCGGGACACCTATGATTTCGACCACTCGACCGGTCTCGGTCGAGCCGACTATGCAAGTTGGGGGCTCTTCATCGACGATGGAGGGACGGACCGGTACCAAGCCCCCTCGGGCTTCGGAGACTCCTCGGAAAAGAGTGTCGCCGGGTTCTTCGATCTCGACGGCAAAGACACCTATAGGCTACTACCTGACGTTTTAATACCGGACAATGTTCGCCCCGGCAATGAAAAACTCTTCTTCTATCCCCAAGGTGGAGTCTTTGTCGATCGCTGAAATAAGCGGCCATGGACCTCGAACCAATCCATATGTAAGGATATTTTGAGTTGCTCGACTCATCTCGTGAACGCCCAACAAGAAAGGAGCACAACTATGCCACCAAATATTGAGAGCGGCCCGATTGTCAAGGTTGTGAAGACCGACGAGGAATGGAAGAAGCTTCTCTCCCCTATGGCTTACGGGGTTCTGCGGCATGAGAATACCGAGCGACCCTTTACCGACAACTTGCACGACAACAAGAGGACCGGTATCTATTTCTGCGCGGGCTGTGACCTCCCGGCTTATTCCTCTGAACACAAGTTCGACAGCGGTACAGGCTGGCCTAGTTTTTGGCAACCGATCGACCCCAAAGTGGTCGAATCCACTACCGATTACAAATTGATCTTTCCCAGAACCGAAGTCCACTGTGCCCGTTGCGAGGGACATCAAGGACATATCTTTAAAGATGGCCCCAAACCGACCGGCCTACGCTACTGCATCAACGGCGCGGCGCTAAAGTTTGTGGCAGCTTAGCATGCACGCAAGCGGTCGGACTCCAACACAAAACCCTCTCGTTTCTCATGGGTTGAGCAGCAAGGAGAGCTGAGTGAGCCAGTTTGGCCGCCGCATTCGTCCATATGTGGAACGTGAAATTTTAGCGGCATATCAAGCCGACGCACAAGGGAAACCGGACGTCGCCTTCTCGCACCTGGAACGTGCCCATATATTAGGGCAGACATCAACAGTTGAGCACATTCGCGTGCATTGGCACATGTTCCTCTGGGGAATCCGTCAGCGCAACGTCCGAGAATGTTTGGGTCAGTTACTGCGCATCGTCGGCGCTGCCATCAGTACTTCTGCCGGTCTGGTCCCGCGGGGAAATACAGGCGGCACAAACGTCAACCCCTTCAAGAGCATGCCGATTCCTCCGGAGCTTGCAGCGCTGATAGAAAAAGCTCGTACTTCGAGGCAATGACATCCACCCAGTCTGTCAGACAGCGATTTATAACAGGGTGGATAGGACGGGAAAGCTGAAAAAAGAACTTGCAAAGAAAGACCATGATAGTTACGATTCGCGCCATGGTAACTTGCCAATCAGCTCAGAGCCTCAACTCCTTCGATCCCTCGCGAATAATAACCAGAAACGACTGAAAACCAATCAAGGGCAAAGGCCACACCTCATGACAACCCAAACGAAAGGAGCCCCAATGAAGCCAGCCGAACCGAAAACCGAACTCCGACAGGCAGTCGGAGGTTCTTCTCTGTTACGCAGGAGCTTTCTCGGAGTCTTGGCCATCAGCTCAGTGGCGCTGCTCTCGTCCTGGATCGCAGCGCCGGGCGCGAATGCTGTGGTATCGAACGAGTACAAACCCAAGCTTCCTTTTGGCCTGGAAGAAAGTGCCATGGTCATTCCTCCCGATAATCCCATGACAATTCAGAAAGTCGAGTTAGGCCGGGTCTTGTTCTTTGACAGGCGGTTATCGGCTGACAACACGATCGCCTGTGCGAGTTGCCACCTGGCGCAAAAAGGCTTTACCGACGGCCAACCAGTCTCTACTGGCATCAAGGGCCAAAAGGGCGGCCGTAGCGCGCCAGCATCTTTTAACCGAGTGTTCAGCAGCGCTCAATTTTGGGACGGACGGGCCGCAACATTGGAAGAACAATCGATCGGTCCCTTTACAAATCCGATCGAACACGGCTTCGTCAACTACGACGTCATGATTGCGAAAATGAAAAAGATCCCCGGTTATAACGCACTCTTCCTGCAAGCCTTCGGCGAAGACATCACGATTGGCAACGTGGCCAAGGCTATCGCCAGCTTCCAACGCACCGTCCTTTCCGGCAACAGTCCCGCAGACAAATTTGATCAGGGCGGGGAAACTGGCGCCATTTCACCAGCGGCACAACGTGGCCTGCTCCTGTTCCGGGATAAAGCACGCTGCACAAAGTGCCATTCCGGGTTCAATTTTACTGACGAAAAGTTTCACAACCTCGGCATCGGCTGGGACGATAACAAAGTGGATCTCGGCCGTTACATGGTGACCAAGAATGCTGAAGAACTCGGCGCCTTTAAAACCCCGACCTTGCGGGAGATCTCCCGAACCGCGCCCTACATGCATGACGGTCGCTTCAAAAACCTGGAAGAAGTTGTGAACTTTTATAATCAGGGCGGCGTGAAGAATCCTCACCAGGATCCCTTGATCCTTCCGCTCGAACTGACGAACGATGAGAAGCGAGACCTTGTGGAGTTTCTTCGCACGCTGAATGGCGAAGGATGGCAACAAGCCATAGCACCAAAATCCTTTCCTCAATAGAACTGAAACGGAGTCGGTGGCGCCTCTGGCGACTCACCGGCTCCGTTGTGAGTTGCCCTCCACCTCATACTCAGGCACCTGTAAAGCCAGGGCCGGTCTCGTCCATCATGGTCGGGACCGGCCCTGGCTGCATTTAACCTTATCTACCAAAGCAAATAAATCATGCGGCTAGCAGGCAGCCAAAAGATGAGGACAAAGACCTGTTCAGGAAACGTTCCTGAATGCCTTCAGAAAACTGAAAGGGGGTCAGCGTGAGCTGACCCCCTAACAAACTACAAGAAAAAATTCAGACTTAACTATGGCGATTCTCGGAAAATCGAATCGTCACCTGCGCTGGATTTGGATTACTGATTAACTTTCAGTAGCCATCCGCCGGTGACTTCGCATTGATTGACGCCTCGAGCTTCAATATTAACCTTTGCGTACCCTCCTGATGGGATCTCAGGAAGCTTGCCGCTTACCTTATAGCCGTCTTTATGAGCGGTCACGGTCACTGGTACAGATTGGCCTCGTACCGTAACCTTAATGCCGTTCGGATAGGCTGCGCCAGTGGCAAAAAATGAAAATCCAGATTGTTGGGCTACTTCTGAATTATTGGCTGGCATGAAGTCGGAGAAATTAAGCTTCTGGCACATTCCTGTACCCGATCCGCCTTCGCCATACGCAAACACGTTGGCCGGGATAGCCAATACAAGTGCGACCCAGAACATATTTTTTAATTTCATCGCTAAGCCTCTTATTATTGTTGTTATTGAGTCAGTTGACCAGTTTACTGCTGACTGATGATTGGCCCGCATTGTCGGCTATTTTTTGATAAAAAACAACCCCCATGCATAAGAAATGATCCTGGCTGACAATCATCCCTGCTGACCTCGTTTCCATTGACCCGGTTTTTCAGTGGAGTTATCTGCCGGCAGGCCATCCCCAGTCGCTTGGCCGGCAACCACCTCGTCATGAACAGCCAATGGGCAACTTGACAAGGGCCGGGGAAAGAGCTAATCACAGGCGGCTGAGCCGCCCCACAATAGCAAAGCCCTATTACCCGAAAACGGAAGAGGACTGTTATGCGAAAAACGTTCGAGCAACTCTTCGAAGCGCTGAGTGATCATGCGAAAGAGGTGTCATTTCAAGTCCAGTTTTGGGATGGAGTCAAAAAATCCTACGGCCTGGGAGAGCCGCAGTTCATTCTCACTTTTGTCACGAAACGCTCGGCAGAGCATGTGCTTGAAAGCGGATCGTTGGGATTCGGCGAAGAGTATATGGCCGGCGATATTCAGGTCGAGGGCGATTTCAGACAACTGCTCCGCTTCGGAGCAGACTCCGCATTCCTGAATCTGCCTATCGGGTTGAAAGCAAAACTGGCCTTTAAACACCTGCGCCAAACATCGCTCAATACGCTCTCGCGTTCGACGAAACATGTCGCCCACCATTATGATCGGGGGAACGACTTCTACAAGCTATGGCTCGACGAGAGCATGGCTTACTCCTGCGCCTATTTCCGTTATGAGAACGACACGCTCGAACAGGCGCAGCAGCAGAAATACGAGCACATTTGCCGGAAACTTCAGTTGAAGGCGGGAGAAACACTGATCGACATCGGATGCGGCTGGGGCGGGATGCTGATTTACGCCGCGAAACATTACGGCGTGCGCGGCGTCGGCTATACCCTGTCCAAACAGCAAGTCGAGTTTGCGGTCGATCTCGTGAAGCGTCAGGGTCTGTCGAAAGAGATTTCGATCGTGCTGGAGGATTACCGGAAGATTGAGGGCAAGTTCGACAAATTCGTTTCAGTTGGCATGTTTGAACATGTGGGGAAGCAATTCATTCCGACATTTATGGAGAAGTTGCAGTCGATCTTGAATCCCGGAGGCATTGGGCTGCTCCACACCATCGGACAAGAGCGGCCGGTACCGGGCGACCCCTGGACCTTGAAATACATCTTCCCCGGTGGATACATTCCCACGCTCGACGAAATCGTACGAACCATGTGCGAAGCCAAACTCATTCCGACTGACGTCGAAAACCTTCGCCTGCACTACGCACGAACGGTTGAGGAGTGGAGCGCGCGATTCGAGGTCAATGCCAAAAAGATCGAGGCGATGTATGATGCGTCCTTTGTGCGTATGTGGCGAATGTTTCTCAACGGTTGTGTCGCCAACTTTCGCTATGGGGACATGCGTCTCTATCACGTCCTCTTTACGAACGGACTGAATAACACCATGCCACTCACACGGGAGCACCTGTACCGCTAATGGAACCGACCACAACAGTCGCCTCACGTTTGCAGGCCGTCAAAGACCGCATTGCCAGAGCCGCGCAATCGGTCAGTCGATCGCCGAAGGAAATCACACTGCTGGTCGCAAGCAAGACCCAGCCGGCCGAGCGAGTGCGGGAGGCCTGGCAGGCCGGGCAAACGATTTTTGGCGAGAACTATCTGCAGGAAGCGCTGGCAAAAATGCCGGCCCTTACCGATCTGCCGATTGAGTGGCATTTCATCGGCCCGATCCAAAGTAATAAGACGAAACGTATCACGGAAAATTTCGTCTGGGTTCATGGTGTGGACAGAATAAAAATAGCCGACCGTTTGGCCAAAGACAGGCCCGAATCGCTGCCGCCCTTGCAAATCTGCCTGCAAGTGAATGTCAGCGGAGAAGCGAATAAAAGCGGAGTCGCACCTGAAGAACTGGCCCAGCTGGCAGCCCATGTCGTGCGCCTGCCCCGCCTGAAATTGCGCGGACTGATGGCAGTCCCTGAGCTTACGACTGCCACAGCCTTGCAGCGCAGCCAGTTCCACATGCTCTGGGAGCTATTCGATCGGCTCAAGAAAGATGGCTACGAACTCGACACGCTCTCCATGGGGATGTCGGAGGATATGGATATCGCCATCGCCGAAGGTGCGACCATGGTGCGTATAGGCACAGCGATTTTGGGACCAAGACGTTACCTCATACCCGAGGAGCTCGCCATCCGAGCAGCCCAAAGACCTGTAACACTATAACTTTTTACATTCATTTACTTCGCATAGATACATCAAGTGACACATCAATATAGTCGATCACTCCAAAGCCAACCTCCAAGACTTTGAAGTAGACCAACTCTAGTGAGACGATCATAACCCTCGCTGAACTTCCAGGGTCTTTGGCAATCCATTGACGATAGCGGTACGCGTCCTACGCCCTTAGACCTAGCATCTGAGTAACCTGGATTACCCCCGCAGATTTCTGCGCCTACCGTTTCATGTAATGAGGAGTACGGATGCCTCATGCCGATCGAAGATCACACTCGGACTCGCCCTTTCGAGTCATGGCGCCAGCGGAAACGGATTCTTGGAAAGCATTTGACTTAGGCTGCGATACCGATAGGCTGTCCCCTGAGGCCAATACCCCAAGACACGTAACATCTTACTGAGGCAATGCACACAGGGTGCGGGCGTATCAACGTGCCAGAGAATCGAGATTGAATGGATTGCCTTATTCAACCAGGGAGAATGTAATGCGAAAAACATATCTTTTTGCGCTACCACTGATCTGTCTTCTTCTCAGTAGTTGTGGACACATCACAGGTGGAGTCGCGCCCTCGACGGAACCGTTGGCCCCTGGCTCGTATCGGGAACTTGGGCAGGTCAAGGGGCAAGATTGCGTCTATTATCTTCTGGGCTTCATTCCTCTGAGTGACGGAAATGAGACCAAGGATGCTGTCGCTGACGCATTGACGAAAGCCCCTGGCGCAACAGCGCTCGTGAAGGTGTCATCCGACACCTACACTCAGCACTTCATCATCATCGCGCGCGCATGTACGCAAGTCTATGGAGTCGCAGTCGCTCCCAAATAATCCATATACCCATCACGGCTCCCCACCCTACCCAGCGGGTAAGGTGGGGAGTCATCCCGGATTCTCACTCTGACCCAGCAATTCGTTCTCCGGTATTGATATAAATCCAACTTTTCGTGAGCCCTGAGGCAGGATGACGCAGCCTCAGGGCTCCAGTCACCCAAGAACTATTCAAGGATAGGTTGCAGTTATCGATTCAGCGACGTCAATGCAAGATCAAGCCACGATCCCGTAATTCATCTACATCTTCAACGGGCTATTCCTGCTAGGATATGGGACCAGTCGTGCGATTCGCCACGATCCCGATAACGGGGAGCCTACCTTGAACACAACGACCCTCATTCTGAAAGCCTCTCCCCTGTCGGCTGGGCTCGCAGCCGGAGTCGCCGGATCGTTGATCGGCGAGATGCTCTTGGGAGCGACGAATAGTAGGGCCCAGACCACCGAAGCCGATGCGCCTGCTCCCGAAACCAACAAACCAACCGAGGATTTCAGCTCTGCCGGAATTCTACTGCTCCTCCTGCTCCTGGCAGGGGCGACGATCTTTTATTTCC
>JBAXBK010000006.1:0-110027 GCA_037142015.1 Nitrospira sp.
GAAAATACTCAACGCGATGATGAGGATGGAGACACGCGTGAACACAGTGGCCACTTTCCCAATTGAATAATCGAGCATACACTTGACCGGCCATGCGGTACCCAGAACTGCACCCGCACACACCGCCGACGTCGTTATGACGTTAGCAGATCGTTCACTTCTGGCAATCTATTTTAGGAATTACGCACTGATGAGGAGGAGATTCGTTCTACGCAGACTCAAGAAGATTCTCGAAGTTCGGCAGCCTGCCTGTCCCGTTCATAGGGCTCCAGTTCGATCTGCTTCACTGTGTCCTGAAGGTGGGCCCATTCCGTCGGAGTAATCACCTCAAACTCAAGGCCGAATTGCTGCTCTCTGCTCCACCGGACAATCGCCGCCTGAATCTGAATCGGGGGTTTGTCCTCTATCGTCTTGATCTGGACCTCCAAAGAAGCTCCTGGCTGAACATCGATGGAACTTTCGATGCGACAACCCCTGGTAGAGAGATCGGCGACGCGGCCCTCTCCGCCGACCATGCCGACGGAAGAAAACGAACTGCGAAATTTAACGGGAAACCGGAGGTTCTTTCGTTGTTCCATCATCGCACCTTGCAAAACAGCAGGCCGCTACCCCTTTATATTCCCTATCGGGCGCAATTCCGCCACCTTTTTTGTAATTCCTGCACGATCGACCGATTCGACCACCTCAGATATATTCTTATAAGCCAGGCCTGCCTCTTCCGCGAGGCCCGACATCGATACGGCTTTGACCAGAATGCCGCGCTGTTTCATCTGTTCTTGCAGCTGTGCGCCGCGAATGGTTTTTTTCGCTTGCGCGCGCGACATTGTTCGCCCGGCCCCGTGCATCGTCGATCCAAACGTGTCACGCACTGCCTGGTCAGTTCCCACCAACAAGTATGACCCGCTCTCCATCGAACCCCCGCAGATGACCGGCTGGCCTGTCTGTCGAAACATTTCTGGCAACTCAGGACTCCCCGGCCCGAATGCCCTGGTCGCTCCTTTGCGATGCACGACCAGATCCCCTTCCGGATATCGTTCAACCTTGGCGATGTTATGCGCCACGTCATACACCAACTCCATCCCCAACGATTCGGCAGACTGACCGAAGACCGTTGCAAAGGCCTCGCGAATCTGGTGCGTGATAACTTGGCGATTGGCGAAGGCCGTGTTCGCGGCACAATTCATGGCCGAAAAATACTCCTGCCCCTCGGGAGATCGAAACGGTGCGCAGGCCAGTTGCTGATCCTGCACGGTGACGCCAAAGCGGCGCATGGACTTTTCAAATACTTTCAGATAGTCGCTTGCCACCTGATGGCCGAACCCGCGAGAACCGCAATGCACCATGACAACGATCTGCTCGTTACCGATAATACCGAGCGCCGCTGCCGTGACCGGATCGAATATCCGTTCGTTCGAGACCACCTGGACTTCGAGATAGTGATTGCCAGATCCCAAGGTCCCCAGTTGATTGATACCTCGTTTAATCGCGTGGTCGGTGACGCTCGACGGATCGGTCCCTTCGATGCAGCCACCTTCTTCCATGCGGACAAGATCCCGATGCCACCCGTAACCCCGCTCCACACACCACTTGGCCCCATGCGTCATGACCCGGCCAAACTCCTCCCCTGAGAGCCGAACAAATCCGCTCGCCCCGACACCGGCCGGAACCTTCCGAAAGAGTTCGGTCATAAGCCGCTCCAAGTGAGGCTGCACATCTGCCAGAGTTAAGTCCGTCCGAATCAACCGCATGCCACAGTTGATGTCATATCCCACACCGCCGGGAGAAATGACCCCGTCCTGCACATCGAAGGCCGCGACACCTCCGATCGGAAATCCATAGCCCCAATGCCCGTCCGGCATACAGAGCGCATACCGACGAATGCCGGGCAAGCAGGCGACATTCGTCACCTGATCGAAGACCCCGGAGTCCATGGCCTGAAGAATTCCCTTGGTTGCATAAATCCTGGCCGGCACCAGCATGCCAGGCTTTTCAGAAATGGGAATTTCCCAGACCTCGTCCGTAATCCGATTGACCGTCATGTCGGTGTTAAGCTTCATGTGAAGTGGGCGAGACTTGCGGGACTAGCGAGACACGCGCGACGGGTTCGAAACAGCTGACTTACCTCACACCTCTCGCTCATCTCGCTTTTCTCGCTTTCAGGCCGTTTTAGACATCGAGTACCACGCGTACCTTCCAGCGTCCGCCTGTCTGCTTAAGTTCGTAGAGATGTTTTGTGACTCCTTTTACATCGGCGTGGAGCTCTTGAGTCTGCTGATTCACCGGCGCGCCGATCAGATGCGCGCGCAACAGCCAGACGTCCCCTTCCCGTGTCAGTGTGAGCGGCGCCTCCCGATAGACCACCCCAACTGCGTCCTTCCAATAGACCAGCTCCGACAACCAATCGAACAACAGCGCCGACGGGTCGAGATCGCTTCGTTCAATCGCACGTTCCCACCCGCCGGATACCGTGGAAGGAGTTGCCATCGTTTCTAGAACGGCCTGTGTAGCGCCGCGAAAGACCTCCTCAACCGACTCCCCCTCGGCCTCGAAGCCGATATCGGCCAGGGCAATCTTTTCAAGAAAGTGAAAGGTCCATGCCATAGATATCAGACCGGCGGCGTGGCACGTCGCACTCGCTCGATGAAGGCCTGGAGCAGGCTGAGCCCGGGAAACGAATGTCCGAAGGGATTAGGGACTTTCCCTTTGAGTAACATCTTGATGCCCAGAGGCAGGATATGCAGCAGCCCTCGCGGGGCGAACCCAACCACTTTCAACGGCATGATCGCTTCGTTCAAACGTCCCTGCTGCTCGACCAGATCGGTAAAGCCAAGAACGTGGCGCGCGCCGCCGGTCGTCGTCATGCCCCGTTCAAGTGAGGCCCGCCGCAACCGGATGATCGCCTCCATGGGTTTGACATCTTTCGGGCAGACCTCCACACAGAAATTACAGCGTGTACAGTCCCAGATCCCATGTTCGTCTTGGAGCGCCGAAAGTCTAGCCCTTGTCGCTGAAGGAACTTCGCGCGGGTCGGAGAGGAAGCGATCGGCCTTCGCCAAGGCTGCCGGGCCGGCAAACCCCTTTGATACTTCATGCACAGTACAAGCTGCAACGCATGCGCCGCACATGATGCAGGCATCGACATTGTGAAACTGCGGATTGGCACGGCCTTGCATCTGCGTCTGAACAGGCGCGTCCTCATCTGCACGCCAAGCCCCTGACACCAGCCATGGATGTACGTCGCGAATCTTCTTCCAAAACGACGCCATATCCACGACCAGATCCTTGATCACCGGCAAGTTGCGGAGCGGCGCGACCACAATGTGCCCATGCCGTTCAAGTTCTTTGCGGAGGGAGGTGCGGCAGGCGAGTTTCTCGCTGCCGTTGATCGTCATCGCGCAGGAACCGCAAATGGCAGAGCGGCAGGAGTAACGGAGCGCCAGACTCCCGTCGCACTCCTGCTTGATGCGAATCAACGCATCGAGCACCGTCATCCCACGTCCGACATCGAGCCGAATCTCTTGAGGATGAGGCCTGGAATCGACTTCAGGATTGAACCGTTGAATCGTGAAAGTGAGACGCATAGAAGACGTAAACGTGAAGCGTGAAACGTGGGGAGACTTCTTGCCCCTTACGCCTTATGTCATGTTCAACCCAACTCGAAGATCTTGGGGGAGTTCGTCAGATTGCGACACCCGTCTTTCGTGACGAGGACCATATCTTCGATGCGGACAGCGCCGAGACCGGGGTAGTAGAGGCCCGGTTCGACAGTGACGACGTGGCCTTCTTGGAGCAGAGACCCGGTGCGGCTGATGCGCGGCATTTCATGGATATCGAGTCCGACCCCGTGGCCGGTGCCGTGGAAGTAGCCCTGCATACGCCCATTCACCAAACCTGTCTGGTAACCGGCTTTCTCAAATCTTGCCAAGATCCGTTGATGAATCCTCTTTCCGTCCGCTCCATCTTTGACCTTCGTAATGGCCTCTTCCTGCGCATCGAGCACTGTCTGATACAGCCGCTTCAGTTCGGGACTCGGGATCCCTCGCACCACGGTTCTGGACATATCGGCGAAATACCGGTTGGTGGCCGAACGAGGAAACACATCGAAGATAATGCTGCGATGAGCCGGCAATGGCCCGCTGCCTTCGTTGTGCGGATCACAGGCCTGCTCTCCTCCGGCAACGATGGTATGCTGGGCCACGCAGTCGCGTTCCATCAATGTCACATTGATCAATTTCTTCACCCGCTCCGACGTCAGGGGTATCCCCTCGAACCAGAGCTGATCCTTATCGATTGAAGCCTGACGCAGCAAACCGTGAGCCGCCGCGACCGCCTGCTCGGTCGCACGTTGGGCGGCTTCGATATAGCAAACTTCTTCGGCAGTCTTCACCACACGCTGCTCGTAAAATGGATCCCGCTTCGGAAAGAGCTGATACCCCAAAGACTGGAATTTGAGGGCATGGCCGAAAGGAAAGTTTGCAGGGACCAGGATCTGCGTGATGCCGGCTTCTCGCAAGAGAATATGGACCACCTCGACCGTGCCGGGCTCGGCGATACCTTGTGTCTTGGCTCGCCCTTCCACCTCCGAATACGAAAGCACCCGATCGACGGACGATTGGCTTTTTGCCCGATCCATTTCAAGATCGCTCATCACCAGAATTCGCTCCCCTTTAACTTCCAAATAGATAAAGGGGTCCGGCGCAATAAACTTCGTCGCGTAATAGAGATTGGCGTCCGTCTCGCTGGCAGCGATAAAGACCGTGGCGCGTTGAGAGTGCGAAATGGATGAGGCCATACTAAATGTTGGCCGGAATCTAGCACGGGGGGGATAGTCGGTCAAGGCGCGGATGGAACAGGCTCTGGCGTTGGTAGGGTGCTCTTGTCATCAGCCTTCTCCTCATCAGGCGTCATAAGATCGATCGGCAACATGAGCGTGTTCTTCAAAATGTCAAAGGCCAGTTGCGCCAAACCCGTCACACCGGTGGCAAACGACTTCATGGGCAGGTACGTGACCTCCGGATCCTCGATTGACCCTTTGACGGAAAACAGCGCAGTGGCAATGCCTTTGCGATCACCGGCAAAGAGCCGCCCGAAGAGCGGTATCGTTTTCAGGAATTGCGAATAGGATCCGAACGGGCTGACGGCCCAGACCATGTCGAGTTGATCCGTCGGCAGATCATAGTTGCCGGCAGCGGTAATCTTGACGATCGGGCTATCGATGATCAGATTCTCGGTCTCGAAGAGCCCGTTTCGCACGAGAACTTTCGCCGAAATCTTGTTATAGGGCAATCCGTCTTTCTCCAAATCCACTTTCCCTTGGAGCACGGCCGGGAGATTCAAAATGCTGATGATTTTCCAGACCGCCCGCTCCTCGGATTTGAAGATGCGACCGTTTTCAAGCAGGACGTCCACCTTGCCATCCAATGTAGGAGACAGCCCATGCGGATTCTTCCCATGTCCGCGAATTGTCCCCGTCACTCGAGCTTCACCTGTGATCACGCCGGCTTTTGGGCCAAATAGTTTCAACACATTTTCCACCAACAAGCCCTTTGCCCGAACCGAAAGCTCAGCGTCGGCCGGCTGCTTACGCGGCAGTTGCACCACGATACGCCCGGCGATGTCTCCGTCGGATGATTGGCCGGATAGACGATCCAGATCGAGCACGCCGTCTTGAATAGTGATCCGGGCGGAGAGACTCCCAAACTTGAGATGCTGGTAATGGCCGCGTGCTATCGACACGGTTGCCTGAACCTTGCTGGTGGCTGCAAGAATTTCCAGAAACTCTCGGATCGGAGACCGTGGGCCTTTCGGAATAAGAAGATCGAGATCCATCTGATTGGACTCGATCTTGGCAGTAATCGTGGGTTTCCCCACCCAGTTGCGGATCGACCCTTCCAGCGCAACGTCACTGTCGTGCAAGCGAAGCGACAACCGCTTGATCTCCGCGCCATTCTTCACGAACCGAACCCGCAGGTACAAATCCTGGACAGGTCCCTCGGTCCCCTTAACGTTCATCAGGCCGTTGGTCAATGCGAGCCACCCAGTGGTCTTCCAGGTTTTCCAATCGAGACCCTTCCCCTTCATGTCGAGCGACAATTCAACATTCCCAGCCTCAAACCCTCCCTTCGCAATCCATTCCGGCACGCGGGACAATGACAATGTCCCGGTTGAAAGCGCCGCATCGATGGAGAACCCTTCACCCAACTGAATCTTGCCTTTGATCGGAAGTCGAATCGGAGGCACGCTCAACTCAATCCGATCGAGTAAAACGCCGGAGGCCGGTGGAATCATACCTTCGAACTCCAAGGTCGCTTGGGCTCCGATCGGTTTTTCAACCAGATCGGGAAGCGTTACTTTCGATTCGGTCAGGACGACCTCACCCCGTATGTGCGGCGACACCGTCGGCCCGGTCAACACCACCGCGCCATTGACCAAGCCATCGATCATCCCGGCTGGAATAGCGTTCGAAGGCAATAACTTAGCCATATCGTCCGCCTCGCCATTGACCCGAATCAAGAAATCCTGAAACTCGCTGCCACTGCCCCCCGTGATGCCCCCACTGATCTGTACATTCAGATCGCCCAAGTGTCCCGTCACCTGATCGAACATGGTCCCGCCTTCCGACAACACAAACCGGCCCTGCAGTGCCGTCAGCCGCTCGGGCAACAATGGATTGGTCAGACTGAGCTGCTGAACGGTAATCTCTCCCCCGGCAAAAGTGACGCCACCCGCCATATCGAGCGGGCCGACCATACGAAACGTGAGAGCGGCTACACCTTCGACGTCACGCGAGGCGGCCAACAGACGCGACAGCTGTTCCGACTTGACGGTCTTCCCGAGATGCTGCAACAGGTCTGCGGCGTTCATCGTCCCGATAATATCCCACTCGAGCCAGGGCCCCGCCTCCAAAAAGGAGACGAGCGCCTTGCTCTCATTCATATGAATCGTGCCATAGAGTCCGTTCAGATTCGACACCTTGACCCGGCCAGCTTCGACCAATACCACTGCCGTCAAATCCTTGGCAGGGACACGATTGTCTCCGATCAGGCCTTGCCCATGATTCACACGAAATTCCCCTGTCAACGACAGCTGCGTCCCCTCCACCCACGATCCCGTGACGGTCGCAGAGACGATTTCCACTATCCCGTCGACCTCCCGATCCTTGATCATCAGCGGCACCTGCGGATGCGCCCACTCAGCCGGTACGGTCTCAAGCAACCGGCTCAACTGGATCGGAGTCGACGCAACGGTCAACGCAAATGTGGGCTGTGGCGTCAGCAGACCGGAGAGGCTCGCTTGGCCTGTGAGCTTCAGTTGTTCGAGGTTCACGGATAAACCGGACAAGACCACATCATAGCCTGCAACACCAGGCACAACCTGAACATGACTGTTCATATTGACGGCGCCTTGCAAGTGCTGCGGAGCTGGACGCGGCCCGAAGAAATCCACCATCTCTCGAAGCTTCAGATTGGCTGCTTCGACGGTGCCTTCGAATTGGAGTATGGTTTGCCGAGCAGAGGAATCACTGAGCGCTATCGTCTGCCGTTGGGCGATGCTGATCGTCCCTCCTAGAGAGAAGCCGGACAGGCTCTTGCCGTCCGCATAACCGGAAGAAATGTGTAAATCGGCCTGTCCCCGCTCCGCTCTGATGACCAGCGACGCCTCCACCGACTCCAGTGTCATCGATCGCGTCCCGTCTGGACGGGCGTCGTCGATGATGAGTAACTTCCCCTTCACGAGCGTCGCCTCTCGGATACGGAAAATCCGGCTGAGCGTCTGCACAGCATCCTGATCGGCCGCTCCCCCCTGGACAACTTGATCGAGGAGGTTCCAGTGCCCGCTGCGATCGCGCCGAAGCGTTAATGTCGGTTCTTCGATAAGCAACCGCTTTCCCACCACCTGCTTGCGCAACAGCGGGAGAAACCGCAAGACCAAATCTAGCTTCTTAGCCGATAACAAGACGTCATCGGAATTCCGATCGTGAATCGTGACCTGCGTTAATTCCAATCGAAGGCTCGGAAAGTCGCTAAGGACCAGCTTGATGCGATGGACGTCGATTTTACGCCCGATACTCTGCTCCAGCTGCTGGAGGAAAAAATCTTTGATGTACTCGTCGTCAGTCAGGTAGGACAAGAACGCAAAGACACCGCCACCGCCGATCAGCAGAATGATAATCAGGGCAAAAGCAACACGAGTTCGAACCACTCCTCCTCCCTAGATCGATCATCCTTGGTGGGTAACTGCATCATTTCTGCCGGTGACGCATCTTACCGAATCACCTGCATGAAATCTACGAAGTTAGTGTCTTGAAAGGCAATTCCCAGGACGCTTCCGTTCAACATTCAACAGGAAACGGACAACGTTCGCACACGAGCGACTGGTACATCAAGCGGAACTGGCAGGAAGCTCAAACTGGTTTGTCTTGTTTGTTTCGTTCAACCAAACAAACAAGACAAACCAAATAACGTTCTTCTTGCGTTGGAGGACTTTTTCAGCGTCCTGCTTGAGACGCAAGAGGGCTAGAGATGGTTTTCGTCAGATCGATCACGAGCTCGTCATCCGTGTTGGCCAACAACGTATCCCAGAAGCTGTGCCGTGGTGTGATGGTCGCTACCTCTGGCTCGAAGAATAAGTCGAATCCTTTGGCGGCCGTCGGTCGCATGGGATAGCGTCGATCGTAGATCATCCCATAGGTCGGAATGCCATAGACGATCTGCCAATTCCCCAAAATGAAATGCAACTCGGTGCCGTGGACATATAATCCGCCCGTGGTAATGACTCGCTTGACAGACGTTTGCGGTTGACTCAGGTAAAACGTCACGCATTCTTCCGGCTTAGCTGCGGCTAAGGCCTCTGCGATCTGCTGAGACAAGAGGGCCAGTTCCTCCTGACGAAACGCCGACATCAGCGGCGCCTCGCCCTGCAGCCATTTCTGCAACCAGATCCGATGTTCTTTAACCGAGATACCTCCGAGGATGCGAGCAACCTCCTCGACACCCATCGTCTTCGGATGCGCATGTGCACTGGGAGGCCACTCCGGCAGAACGGCATCATCGACTTCCAGTCGAACATAGTTCACCGGATCTTCATAGACCGCACGATAGGGCACGATGGGAATGGCGCAGCCTGCGAGTAGCGCGCACAAGAGTGCGCCTCGTGAAACGTGAAACGTGAAACGTGAAACGACGATCTGGATAATGGCTCTCTTTCCCCTCATCTATTGTCTTTTACGTTTTCTTTTCACGTCTCCCGCTAATCCGTGATCGTGACTGTCATCTCGATTCGTTCGAGGGGGTTGTCCCGGCCATCACGCTTCATGCCGACCACCTTGTCCGCCACGTCCATTCCGCTGACTACTTCACCGAACGCCGTGTACTGCCAATCGAGAAAATTTGCGTCCGCAACGCAGATAAAAAACTGCGAGCCGGCGCTGTCCGGGTCATTCGAACGCGCCATGGAGACCACCCCACGCTTGTGCGGCTTACTGTTGAACTCGGCTTTAACCTTGTGTCCAGGCCCCCCCATGCCGTGCGAGGCACGGTCAGAATTCTTGCTGTTGGGGTCGCCACCCTGGATCATGAAGCCGGGAATGACCCGATGAAATGTTGTGCCGTTATAGAAACCTTCCTGGGCCAACTTTGTAAAGTTCTTTACATGCCCCGGCGCCACATCATGAAAAAAACTCAGGACGATCTCGCCCAGATGGCTTCCCTTGTTGCTGACGGAAATGGTGGCTCGTGTCTTTTCTGTCGGCTCTGACATCGTCTCTATCCTTTCTTAGTTAGCGAAAATTGAAGGGCGCCGGAGCCTGCCCTCCTTCAAGACCCTGATTGATAGGATTCCACGTCCGCCCGTCGTCGTCGCTTCGGAATGCCCCGTCGCTTGTGCCGGCATAGAGCACTCCGGCGCCGGACTCGATCAAGACTTGGATAGCCATGCTCGTCAACCCATTGTTGAGCGGTAGCCATTGTCTTCCTTTGTCGGTCGTTTTGAAAATGCCGTGCCCTGTCGCCACAAAAAGCCCCCGGCTATTGAACAGAATCCCGCGAATCGAATCATTCGGGAGCGCCCGGCTGATGGGCCGCCATGTTGTTCCTCCATCGGCGCTGGAAAAAACACCTCCATCGAACGTGCCGGCATAGATGCCACCCTCCGGATCAATCGTCAACACACGAATAAAGCTTTCCGTCATGCCTTCATGATCTTTGAGCCCATGCTGCTGACGCACCCACCCGGTCGATTGAGCCTTAAATCGCAGGATCCCTTTCCCTGAAGTGCCGGCGAATAGTGTCCCGTCGGATGAGAGAGCCAATGCATGGACGAGTATGTCGTCCAACCCGGTGGTAACGACCGACCAGCGTTCAGCAGCCAGTCGATAGACCCCGTCGCTCGTGCCCGCGTATACCCCATCACTCACGGCAAGGAGAGCTTTGATTTCCAGTCGCTTCAGCCCATTATTGATCGCCTGCCAGCTCTTCCCTTGATCGCGAGAACGAAAAACCCCGCCACGGAAAGTTCCGGCATAGATCGCGCCGTCTTTCCCCGTGGTTAGAGTCAGAATAAACGGATCGGTCACACCCTGGCCAGACTTTGCCCAGTTGATGCCGCGATCCTCACTGCGAAACAGACCGAGACCAAAGGAGCCTGCATAGAGCAGATCGCTCCCGACAGAGGTGAGCGCCTGAATGCTCGCGGCCTGCTGACCGAAGGAGCCGTATTGAGGCTGGTCCCCATGGCCTGGAGCTTGCTGCGGCGATGAGGGAACAGGCGAGGGTGCCTGAGTAGCAGCCCCTAACATCCCCCCTGCACTCCATATACTCAGTGCAAGAACTGTCGGTATCATCCAAACCCACGTCTTCATTTATCCCATTACCCCGCTATCCGATGCCTACACAGTTAGAACCCGAGGAGCCCCCCCCCCGCAGAATGCTCAAAAAGGCTGTCCAGCAAGGCCGCAGCGAGCGAAGAGGCAAGGCGTACGCTTCGGTACGTTGAGCCTCTGAGCGATGCGAGAACGCCGCTGGCGGACTTTTTCAGCATTCTGCTATCGGATCCGCTGCCCGGCCGGCCCTATCGGCAAATCCGGATCAAGCGGCAAGTTGATTTTAGTCGGGCCTGCCCGTCCAAAGATACGCGCGCCAAGAATTCCAATCTCATACAACACCATCAACGGTACCGCCATCAAGAGCATAGTAAAGAGGGTTGCATCCGGCGTGACGACGGCTGACAGAATCAACGAAGCCACAATCGCGTGTTTCCGATACTTCGATAACTGCTGGGCCGAAACTACACCAACCCGCGCCAGGATAGTGAGTACCAGCGGCAATTCGAACGCGCAGCCGAATATCAGGAGAAATTTGACGTTGAAATCGATGTAGGTGCCGACGCTCAATTCCGGAGTGATGTCATGATCCATCCCGAAGCTGACGAAGAAATTGATGACCAACGGGAGAATCACGAGATTGCAAAAGGTCAAACCGAAGGCGAAGAGCGCCCCCGCCAATGCAAACAGCGGAATACCCCAACGTTGCTCCTTGGGAAGCAGCGCTGGTTCAATAAACTTCCAACACTGATAGAAGATGACCGGCAGACTCGCCAGGATCGCCGCAAGAAAAGACACTTTGATCGAGGCGAACAACGCTTCCGTCGGTCCATAGAACACCAGCTGGTTGGGAAACGGACGATTCAACCATGCGACCATTTCGCCGGCAAAGGTGAAAGACACCATCAGGGCCACCAGGATCGTGGCCCCGATGATGATCAGACGCTTCTTGACGGTCTGGATATGTGCGGCAAGGGGATTGAGAATCTGTGCCATGACTCTGGTCCCGGTTACTGGTGGACACCAGCCCCATGACGAGGCCTCTCACTGTGGAGCGGCCTGCAGCTCGTGGTCTCGCCGGACACGAATCATCTGGGCCATCTTGTCTTTCTTCACCAGCTTCTCTTTGTGCAAATCCTTCATGGCCAACTCTTCGTCCGGAGTCAGGACGTGGCGTTTCTGCAATTGGAGCAATTCCACGTCCAGCCGGTGATGAGCTTCTTCCAGTACACGGAATTCGTGACTGGATTGTCGCAGTTGTTCCGTAATCATCGCAACCATACTGTCTGTCAGCATGTCGCACCTCCTGGCTATGAGATTATTGCAGCGGTCTGATACGTCCTCCCTCGTGACTGACTTCGCACGTCAATGGAGCCGCCCCCGACACAATCGGGTCCAGTTCCATCAACAACGCATCTTCAATGGGGTTGGTATAGTACATCGGTCGGGTCGTCACGTCGCGAAACCCAAGACTTCGATAGAGTGCATGAGCGGCATGGTTCGAAGCCCGCACCTCAAGCACGGCGCGCATCGCTGCCTGTGCCAGCCCCACCTCCAGAGCCTGTGTGACCAAGGCCCTGGCGATACCCTTGTGCTGCATCGACTCGATGACCGCCAGGTTCATCAGCCGTACTTCCTCGAAGACAACCCAGAAACAGAGGTACCCGATAATCGAGACGGAACCAACTTCGCCAGGCAGTATCCGCTTTGCCACCAGAAAATTTGCAAAGGGATTGCCGCTCAGTTCCGCCTCCAGCATTCTGCGCGTCCAGGGGGCCGAGAAGCAAGCTTCTTCGATCTTCAGAATATCCGGCAGCGCCTCGACGGTCGCCGGCTCGATCACCCATTCGGCCACCGCTAGTCCCCCCTCTTACAGGATGCTGAAAAAGTCGCTCTCAGAACCGTGAAACGTGAGACGTAAAATGTAGGATTGCCGAATGCTCTTCATTCGAAACCTTTCACGTTTTACGTTTCACGAACGGCTAGGACGGCTCTTTTGAGCACCCAGCCGTACCTTCACTTTTCTTGCGATCCGTTCCTGACGCAGGACTACAGGAGATATACCGCCGGACTCTTCGTACTTCAATTCTGCAGCAGTACGTTGCACATACAGTGGACTAATGCCGGTTTCGGCATACTCACCTCGCCGAAGCCGCTCAATCCCCGCCAGCCCGATAGAGACAGCCGATGGTTTCATGGCAACGTCTGAGGCCTCAGTCATCGTGACGGTAGAGGGAATCGACGCACGGATGGCCGATGCCTCGACTGTCCAGCCTTCGCCGAATACGAGGACTGATTCTGTGAGACTGTTCCCTAGCATAACGGGAGTGCCCACCTGTTCCGATACGACTCGCTCCAGCCGATCACCACCGGTCCAGCGAAACAGCGCCCAGTAGAGTTCCCCGCGCCGGCTATTGAGAATGGGACAGAGTAGATCCGAGGTTCCTCTCAGATTCCAGGCCATCCCTTCTAGAGTCGGCACCACCGCCAAGGGAAGTTGACTGATTGTCCTGAATCCGAGAAGCGTGGCCAACCCGACGCGCAGTCCCGTGAATGACCCGGGACCGATCGACACCACCAGACCATCAAGCTGTTTGATCGTCAGACCCGTCTCACGAAACAACCGATCGATCATCGGCAACAACAGCTTGGCATGCGATCCGTCCGCATCCTGGTCGTGCCGGGCGAGCACATGCGCCCCATCGAGGATCGCCACGCTCTGCCATGAAGTTGCCGTCTCAACTGCCAATACTCGCATCGTTGCAACTAGGCTACGGGAAACAATGTTGGCGCACCGGAGCTTCAATGATCTGCACATACTGCACAACAGGAGAACAGTCCCGCAGGATGCTCGAAAAGTTCAGACGTCTCACCCACCCCGCCAAGACGCGCCGCTCCGCAAGCAAGGCCGAGCGAACTGTCCCTCCATAAGGGGTGGGTGGGATGATCCAACTGCGCGCAATATTCCACCCACCCAACCCTCAGCGCGCCAAGACGCGCTTTATCCCGAACGAGATCCTTCCAATTCATATACCTCTGTTTAGGGGAGTGGCCAAGGCTGCCCTCAACTGTGCGCATCGAACGAGCACAGTTTCACCGTGCGCGTTCTGCGAGCAAGGAAGGCACCTGGCCGCTCCCCGCCCCATTTTTCAGCATCCTGCTAGGTCTGCCCAAGGTCGGCAGCGCTCAACGGGATATTCGGAATCATTTCATGAAACGTCACCTGCACGCTCCCCTGCCCCTTTCCCTCTTCCAATAAGATCTTAAACGGCCTCACCAACTGCTTATCACCTGCGCTTGAGACCGTCTCCGACTCGCCGATTGCACGGAAGTCCTCGTACTGAATGGTCGCTTCCACCGCACCGGATTCTGTGAGCCGATCCTCCTGAACGACATGCAAAGTCTGCCGCTCAAACCACAACCGCCGTCGCATGAGCTGCGCTCCGTTGGAAGACGGCCCAAAAACCTCCAGGCGGTAGCGGTCCTCCTCTTCCGAAAGGGCAACTGTCTCATTTTTCGCAATCGCGCCGGTGCCCAACAGCCCCCCCATCGCCCACACGCTCAATTGAAACGGCCGAGCGAGCTTTCCCATCTCGCTCATGTCGGATGGACTGCCGGACAGGACACGGCCCATCGTCGGCAATCGCAGCCTGAACTGGTCCTCTGTCTGCACAAATTCAAAGAGTTCGCCGCCGACCGCGGTAAACCCGCGCAAGCGCATGGCACTCGGACGACGATAGTACAACGCCCCCTCAACCCGTGACGCGATAGGAATGATCCCTCCCCGCACCTTCGCGCTGAAAAGACCTTTCATTGTCCGGATCGCCGCTTTCTGCTGACTCAGCAAAGCCGTCAGCTCCTCCGCCGTCGCCTTCTTGAGCTGGACTTCCTTCTTCGGCGCAAACAGCGCACAACCCGATAACAGGGTAAGAGCCAACATACTCACGACAATAGTAATGACGAAAGAACTCTTGGCTTTCCCTCTTCCCCCGCCACCCATCACAGCGAAAGGGACAGAGGGATGAGCCTCCACTGCGCGCAATATCTCAAGCATGAGGACACGATCCTGCGGGATGCTCAAAAAATTCAGACTTCTCACCCGCCCCACCCCGGCGCGCCAAGACGCGCCGTTCCGCGGGCAAGGCCGCAGTGAACTATCACTTTTAAAGGGGTGGCTGGGATGATCCCAACTGCGCGCGTCCAACGAGGGCCTTCTGATGCCGCGCGTTGCGCGAGCACGGGGATCGTCCCAGCTACCCCATCCTTTTTCAGCATCCTGCTATGCCAATACCACATCCAATGCCTCTCCTACTTCCCGGATCCCGATCAATTCAATCCCGTCGATGGGGTCGAGCTTGGCCAAGTTCCGTTCCGGCAACAGACAGCGTTTGAACCCCATCTTTGCCGCTTCACGAATCCTCATCTCAGCCTGGCTGATGGCCCGCACTTCACCGCCAAGCCCTACTTCACCTAACACCAACAGTCCCGGTTCAATTGGCACTTCGCGCAAACTCGATGTGACCGCCGCCACAATGCCCAAATCGATGGCCGGCTCATCGATATGCATCCCGCCGACGACGTTCACATAGACATCTTGTCCGGACAGATGCATCCCCAGTCGCTTCTCCATCACCGCGAGCAGCAGCGAAACCCGATTCTGTTCCACACCGTTCGCCATCCGTTTCGGCATCGCATAACTCGTGGACGAGACCAATGCCTGTAGTTCAACTAGAATCGGTCGCGATCCTTCGAGGCTGGATACCACCACCGACCCCGTCGTGCGCTGAGACCGCTCTGCAAGAAATAGCTCAGAGGGATTACTGACTTCCTCCAGCCCGGAATCCTTCATTTCGAACACGCCGATCTCGTTGGTCGAACCAAAGCGATTTTTTACCGCGCGGAGAATACGAAAACTGTGGCCCTTGTCTCCTTCAAAATAGAGCACCGTATCGACGATATGTTCCAGCAACCGCGGTCCGGCGATCGCGCCTTCTTTGGTGACATGCCCGATAATGAAAACCGGCACGCTGCTGCGTTTCGCGTACCACATCAATTGGCCCGCCACTTCCTGCACTTGGCTAATGCTGCCCGGCGCGGAAGTGATCTGTTCGGTGTAGACCGTTTGGATTGAATCGACGACCATCGCAGCCGGCTGGATCTCTTGCGCCGCCTTGAGAATTTGCTCGAGGGAGGTTTCTGCAAGGATTAGCAAATTCGGATGCTCGATGCCGAGCCGCTGCCCCCGCATCTTGATCTGCCTCGGAGATTCCTCTCCAGAAACATACAACACCGGCTCTTTCTTAGAGGAGAGGCGAGGAAGCGCCTGGAGTAATAGGGTCGTCTTCCCAATCCCCGGATCGCCGCCAATCAGAATCACCGAGCCTGGGATGACTCCTCCACCCAACACCCGGTCGAATTCGCCGATCTGCGTCAGCCGCCGGTCTTCACCGACCACTTCGATCTCGGCAATCGGCGTAGCCTTGGCCTGCGCCATCTTCATCGCAGCAGGCCGCCCCTTGCCGGTCGCCGCCTGCCGTTCCTCTTTCATGGTATTCCAGCCGCTGCAATCAGGACAACGGCCCAGCCATCGTGGCGACTGATGGCCACAAGCTTGGCAGGAAAAACTAGTCTTCGCCCGCATCAGGAAAAGCCTCAAGAAGATAGAAATCTGAGGGTTATATTAAAGGATAGGGAAGATGAATGGAAGGCGATACCGAACCCGTATGCCACGGCATGCTCCAACGCGCGCGGATTCTCCATCCGGAGGAAAGAGATGGGGACATCACCCCACCCACCATACATGGTTTAGGCTTCACGGCTGTGCACACTTGATAGCACATACACGGTTCAGTTGCCGCCTACGCTCAGTTATGGCAAGGCGTTTAGCTTGCCTTTCTCCGTAGCTCGAAATGAAGAATTTACGCTGATGTCTGACTCCACGCTCATTGGCCCAGGAGGCAAGCCAGAATACTTGACGGCGCTCGGTGTTGGGATTGGCGACCACTTCATAACGGCCGACACCAGGAATACCCGATGTATTGTTCCTACGAAGGCGGGTGCGGACCCAGACGTGATGTTTAAACGGCGAATGCTGAAGAAGAAGCCCGTCTCGATATTCACGCGCAGCATTCAATGCTTTGCGCTTTCCACCATGAACTGAATCGGAGAATGTTTTGACGGTAATTCCATTCCACCGTTGCAGCGTGACTCGCCACGCATGGGTGTGGCTTCCCTCGTGGTCGACGCGGATAATGTTGCGGGGAGGAGTCATAGTGGAGAACCTCAATATTTTCCGCTCAGCTACAAGCGGTGCTCACTGATCTCGCCGAACCAGCCTGCTGCACCATCGCCGCTCATCAGCTGCAGAGGATGGTTATGCGTACCCTTCAAAATATTTCCTAATTCTGAATTGTTCTTAAAGAAATGGACAGCCTGGATTTCCTACGCTGTAAGCATTGAACAACCGTCACCTAATCTATACGATCCCTCCAAGTTCGCTAGTTATCACTCAGGGATGGGGGCTGATTGATCTTCCACTGCGCGCGTCCAACGAGGGCCTTCTGAGGCCGCGCGTTGCGCGAGCACAGAAGATCATCAGGCTCCATCCCCTACTTTCTTCCTCCACCCAGAGCGGAAAGCATCTCGACAAGCGGGCGGCCAGGTAGCTCCTCCACTGCGCGTGTCGAACGAGCACTGTTTCATCGTGCGCGTTCCACGAGCAGTGGAGGTCGGCTCGCCAGTTTCTCTGCTCCTTCTATCATCCAGCGGAAGAAGGTGGATGGCTGGGGTGCTCCCTCGATGGGCGCAGTGAGGAGCACCCCAGCCGTCACACCATCACAACTTCTTCCGCACCTCCTTCCACTCCTTCACCACCTTCGCTTTCCTCGGCGCCTCACCCTTGGCTGGTTCTGGCACCATCACGGCGTCGAGGCGCCGTTGCAGAAAGGTTTCAGCAAAGGCCTTCGTGCGCCCTACACCTATTTTGAGCGTCTTCCACCCGGCAGCATCCAATTCATCAAGTTTTGTCCCAAACGCCGCTGGATCAGATGGCAACACGAGAATGTGCCCGACCGGAAACTTCTGGTCTTTGAGCCATTGCCTGGCTTGCGCATTCACTTGATCGTTGGTGCCCACCGCCTTGTCTTCCATCACCACATAGAGCACGTTGTAGTAGAACTGCGTGAGCTTGCCGAGTTCGTTCGCGGCGTCAGGCATCGGCTGTCTGCCCTCCGCATCCTTCCCAGGCAAGGTCACAGTCGGCCCCTGTGCAATCGGAGTTTCCATGAGCGATGCCATTTCCACCGCTATGATCGGAGTGCGACGTTCCCACACAGCCAGATTTGCGCCAGCTTCAACCACGGCAACTCTCGAAGCAGTTCCGACACGTACGGTGAATGGGACCGATCCTTTGGCCTTCAGGATATAGGACAAAATAGCCCGCCCGTCGCCACCGGTCATCGCGGTAGCCACGACATTGCCGGCGATGAGAAGCTCGATGGGTTCTCCTCCCAGTGGGATCTCCGTCCGGAGGCTCTTCCCTGTGAGCGTCGCTTCAATAGTGGCTGGCTGGTTGGGAGCAGTGAGGCTATCGTGAACCGTCAAGCTTCCGGAAATCTTGTCCGCTGCGGAGAGGATAGTGGTCGCAGTCAAGAAAAGGAGAATGGTGAAAAGACCGGCTCTGCGGAAGAGAATACTCATAGGCCGCACAGCCACATAATGAGTCTACGGAAAAACTATAATGACACGATGGAAATTCAATCGCCCGCACGTCGAGAACAAGAGGCGAACATCCTACAAGACGCTCAAAAAGTCCGTCCAGCAAGGCCGCAGCCGATGAAAGCACCGGAGGCGTAGCCTCTGGGCTACGTTGAGGATGCTTTCGAGGGGAGAACGCCGCTGGCGGGCTTTTTCAGCGTCTTGAAAAGTTAGGCCTTCAGGGCCGCTATCACTTCATCCACGTGGCCGCCAACCTTGACCTTGCGGAAAATCGCCTTCAACTTACCTGTCTGGTCGATTACGAACGTACTGCGCTCGATGCCCCAGTATTTCTTACCGTACATGTTTTTCTCTTTGTAGACCCCGTAGGCCTTCGCGACGACCTTATCCTCGTCGCTGAGCAGCGTGAACGGCAAGGTAAATTTCTTGATGAATTTCTGGTGGGATTCCTGGCCGTCAAAACTCACGCCCAATACAACCGCGCCCGCCTTCTTGATCGGAGTGGCGGCATCGCGAAAGTCGCAGGATTCCGTCGTACAGCCCGGGGTATCGTCTTTGGGATAAAAATAAAGCACGACCTGCTTACCTGAAAAATCTTTCAGGCTGACCGGCTCTCCCGATTGATCAGGAAGCGACAGGGCGGGAGCCTTATCACCGACTTCAAGTTCCTTTGCCATTTCAAACTACTCCTTCTCCGGTTGTCTATCACTCACTATCTCGGCCCACCAGTCCCGCCGCCCAGGCCCTGCCTGCCGGCCCCAGGTGGCATGAGTTGCTTTTTTGGCGACTCCACGTTGCCATGGGGACGAAGCGCGGGCGAATCCCAGATCACTTTGTCTCCCGGAGCCAAGTTGGCCGCTTCCATGAACTGTTTGCGCGCCTGTTCCGAGTCGCCCAAGGCATGCAAGGCCAAAGCATAGTTATAGTGCGCAGGCCCCGATTGAGGAACCTCGGCCACTGCTTGGGAAAAATATTTTTTTGCGTCGTCGAACTGCTTCGCTTGATAGGCCTGCGTCCCCTGTTCAGTCAAAGTCACCGCTTGCAGCTTCACCCCGGGCTCAAGCGCCAGCGGAACCAACGGCCTCTCCTTGCTCATGAAGGAACAGGCGGCTGCTCCGAAGAACAAGAAGATCGCTCCGAAAATAGACAGATATTTCATTGCACCATCACGCTCCGTGGGCATGTTACACTTTCACATGTTTCCGTGTTTCCTCTTCGAATGCCTTCCGATAGAGCACCTCCCACTCCGCACTGCCCTCGACGATCCCGCGCGAATAGGAAGCGAGCTTGGCCCGAACCTTTTGATTGATGTCTTCTTCTTGTGCCAACTCGGATGCGAGCACTCGCTTGATTTCTTTCAAAACACGCCCCTCATCGGCCTGTACCGTCACCAGCGGGCTTTTCTTAACCGCCTGAAGAATGACGTGGGAAAGATGGCTGATTTTATCTTCGCTCAACATCACATAACCGCGTCAATGGTCATTGGTCATCTGATAAAGATGGGCTCCGTGGTCTGCCTAGCTCTTACCATTGACGAATGACAATTGACCTCCTATAAGATGATGCCCCGCTCCCGCGCCAGCTTCGTCTTCACCATCGTGAACATCCGCTGAAAATCCACCTGTCCCCGCTCGATATCTTGCTCGTAGGCTTTCAACAGCTGCCGCACTTCGGCGTTCAGACGGTCCTCAACCGACAACTCCTCGATAATGGCGTGATCGATCTGCTCGACGAACGATTTGCGATCTCCGACAATCGCCACCTGCCCCTCCTGCTGCAGCCTGGTCGCGATCGACTCCGAGATATGGCGAACACGTTCTTTCGATAATCGCATGGCTAGATCTTAGTGATTCGAATGGTCGACGCATCCATCACGCGCCGCAGCACCGACGCATCCCCGATAATCCGACCGATAACATTGACACGATCGGCCGGAACCGGATCCTGCCCCATACTCATCGGTGTACGTCCGAAGAAAATGGCCAGGACTTGCCCGGCCCCCCAGAAGGCGATATCGCCGACTTTGACCTGACTTGTCGCCGTCTCTCGATGGTCCTTCACCCCAGCCAATTTAAAATAGAACTCTTCGCCCCACGTGTTGACCGGGCTTTCAACTGGTAATGCGGCATAGACTTCTTTTGCCGTCTTCGTCGACTTGAGCTCCGCGTCGAGTTGAACGGATCCGACGGTGATGCGAATTTTGTTGGAGAGATCAGCCATTGCCTTCCATTCGCCGCCTCCCGGCAGCCGTCAGACGAAAACCCGCTCAGGACGCGGACTTTAGCTTGTTTATTCAGTGAAATCAAGGCTACAATCCCACGACTATATGCTCTCGTCATCCTTCGTTCTTCTCAAAGGTATCGGCCAAAGTTCCGAGCGCCGTCTGTGGCAAGAAGGCATTCTGGATTGGGCTTCATTTCTCCGAGCTCCAACTCTCCCCGGCATCTCCTCGGCCAGAAAAGAATGGTATGACCGTGACCTCACCGTCGCCCAATCTCGCCTGGAAGCAGGCGACGCGCAGTTTTTCGGCGCCTGCTTAAAAAGCCGGGAGCACTGGCGCCTCTTCGAAACATTTTGCCCTCGTACGCTCTATCTGGACATTGAAACGACAGGGATGTCGGCGCAGGAAGGTCATGTGACGGTGGTTGGATTGTTTCGCAATGGGTCTATGACGAGCCTGGTCCGAGGAGAAACGTTGACCGAGGACCGATTGCATGCGGAACTGGAACAGACAGACCTCTTCATTACGTTCTTCGGCAGCGGGTTCGACATTCCCTACTTGCAGGCGAAGTTCCCCCGTTTAAATTTCAAGAAACCCCACTTCGATCTGTGCTTTGCCGCCCGCAGGCTCGGCATGCAAGGCGGGCTGAAGCATATCGAGCGCGAAGTCCAGATTTCTCGTGACACCGATGTGGCAGGCCTCGATGGATGGGAAGCCGTTCGCCTGTGGCATCAGTGGTGTGCGGGAAACGACGCGGCACGTGCGCTGTTGCTGAAATACAACGAGGCCGACACCAGAAACCTCGAACCGCTCGCATCATTGATCTACGACCAGATGGTTGCACGATTCGGCCCTCCTTCCCTGGGGTTTCCACCAACTCGCCGACCACAGCCGATCGAGGTCGCGCTGTGACGGAGTCTCGCCCGTGGACCGGAGTTGGTCGAAGCGAGAGGGGTCATGTTCGCACGTCGAACCAGGATGCGCTGGCCCTCCTGAATGATTGCGGCATCTGGCTGGTGGCAGACGGGATGAGTGGGCACCCGGCAGGAGATATCGCGGCCCAGACCGCCGTAACCGTAGCCGCACAGCAGGCACTGGAGCGAGCATCCTGGTTCCACGAACACCCAAGCGCAGCCGCCGAGTTCGTGGCAAATCTCGTGATGAGCGCTAACCGGCGAATTCATAATCTCATACTGGCGAACCCATCGTTGAAAGGGATGGGCACGACCTTCGTCGCTTTGGCAATGACACTGCCGCCGATGCCAGTCGCCCATATCGCCCACTTGGGAGATAGCCGTGCCTATCTCTTTCGAGAAGGACAGCTCAAGCAATTGACTCGCGATCACACCCTCGTCGAGTCGTTTGTGCAGCGCGGCCTGATTGATGCGGCCACAGCGCTCACACATCCCGAGCGCCACATTTTGACCAAAGGCCTCGGTCTGGGCATCGACATGAAACCGGAGCTGACCTCGACCCCGGTAATCCCTCGCGATCTCATCATGCTCTGCAGCGACGGGCTCACGAAAATGTTGGAGGATGCAACCATCGCATCGATACTCTCCAGCGCGAACGGCGATCCCCACGGCGCCTGCCACGACCTGATCGAGCTTGCACTGAGCAGAGGGGGAGAAGATAATGTGACCGTGATCGTCGTGGCGTACCATCCGTAACGTGCCCCTTGCTTTGTCGTTGACAAGACGAAACTGGCTGTGTAGTCTCCGTTTCTAGTTACTCCCTTCTCTCCTGCCACAGAGGAGACCACGACATAAAGAGGCTCTCATGTCTCGCGTTGTTTGCGGCGCGCTGTTCGCCGTTGCATTTTTCCTGATGACCGAGCATACGACGGTCGCTGTTGCGTATGAATCGACCGGTCCGGAGGCGGCCATCCGCACCCTGGTTCGCGCCAATGCCGAGTTGGACATGCCGACCCTCTCACGCCTCATGGCGCATGACGCCGATATCACCAGCTACACCATCGGCGGGCGAAAGTATGTGGGATGGCCGGCGTTCGAGCATGACATGCAAGAAGAGTTTTCCTCCGTGGCCAAGCTTGAAATTCCTATTCATGAGCTCAAGGTCTGGACGAAAGGCACTTTTGCCTGGTTTACTATGGAACTGGATTATATCCGCTTTGTAGGAGAAGGGCCGGACCAACGGAGAACGGTGCTCCCACTCAGGGAAAGCGGTGTCTTAGAACAACGAGCGGGGCAATGGGTTCTGCTGTCCTGGCATGAGTCGCTCCGTAACATGCAACTCGGCGCCTCCTTGGCCCAGCGTTCCACGACACCTTCTCCCCAACACTTGGTCAGCAACGCTCAATCTTCGGCAACCCTTGACCTGAGCGGGGAGTGGGATATTCTCGAGGTCGAGGACGACAAGCGCTACAAGGCCACTCTCGACAAAGCCGGCAACGGCCCCTATACCCAGCATGGTGGGCGATTCATTACTTCAAAATTTGCCGACCGTCTCTGGCAAGGTACCTGGCAACAGCCGGGCAATGATCGCGAAGGAGAATTTGAACTCCTCCTCTCAGAGGATGGAACCCAGGCCAAGGGAGTCTGGTGGTATTCCCGTGTCGGAACTCAAAAGAACATTCCTCCTCGCGAACATGGCGGAACCTATCTCTGGAAGCGACTGACCCCACTACCATCTGCACGATGACCTCTGCGTATCACACAGGCCTCTACGATCAACGTTCCGAATATTCCCGTGACCACTTTTTATCCTTGGGAGGCTCTATGCGTCAGGTACTTCTCACTCTGCTCGCCGGCATCTGTCTGGTGACTCCTGCCCTTGCTGACGGTGGTCACGACCACCATGCAGTCCCGACACTCAAGAATCAAACGACTACGACCGTCACGGTTGAGGGCGATGTCGTGACCCTCACGTTCGGTCCCATCGACCTCCCCGCTTCTCACGATGGAGACCTTGCAGCGTCGATGCCAAAACATAGTTTTCAGCTTCCCAAAGACAGGTATATGGTCGGGTACAAAACTGATGTCTTCACCAAAGAAGGGAAACCCCTCCCCAAAAACTATCTCCATCACGTCCTGATGCTCAATAACAGCAAACCGAGCGTCTCATGCGATGGCGAACCGTTGTTCTTTGCTGGAGCAGGGCTGGAGATGACCGAGACGCGTTTCCCCGCAGGCTATGGAGTCAAGCTCGAAAAGAGCGATCATCTCATGTCGATCGTCGCCTTTTATCACGGGGCACCGATCACCAAAGATGTCATGGCAACCTTTACCATGTACATGGCGCCCGAGGGTACCCAGGTTAAAGAAATGGACGTGTATCAGGTGGGGGTCAACATTGTATGTTTCAGCAAGTTCTCCCAGCGAGGCCCCAACCAGACGGACGAAGGAATTGAGATTACAACCGGAGTCCAAGTCCACCGCGAGCCGCTCAAGTTCTCGATGGATGGCTGCGTGAAATTCGCCTACCCGCATGGGCATGACGAACTTCTCATGATCGGGCTGGATAATACGACGAAGAAGCAAACTCTGCTGCGGACGGTTCCCGACGTCACCCAGGACGGAACCTTCCGCGAGTTTCTACCGCATCAGGTCTATCAGGACGGTCAGGGATTTCCTGTTACAAAAGCTGATGACTATGAAATGGTCATGGTCCATCACCATCCCTTGCAGAAAAAAGAAGCCCAACATGGGATGGGAAACTATTTGCTATACATGACCCCTGGCGCTTGCCCTGCTACATCCCCTTCTCCAGTCGCCCTCAAATAGAAGCCCTCTACACCTTGGTACCTGCCGCACAGTCTGTGGCAGGTACCGCTCCGTTCTTTCCCTCACATAATGTCAAACCCTGTGCCCAGCCGCCGTTCAATTTTGTTCGCCATCAAAGTTTTTGAGCCTCCCCCCTACTAAAGATACAACCTATTTCATCGCATCAAGACTGGGTTTCCCACCTTCGCCTATGCTATTCACATCACTATCCAAAGATGCGTGCCCCGGGCCGCTTACGGCAGAAGAATAGGGGACTGGTTTGGCTCAGACCAGATCACGGGCGAACGTTGTATTGTCGCTCTGGGACTGGGTTTGCTCGAATTCCCAGTAAGCACAGGGATATCTTGATGCCGCAGAGTGAACCGGTCACCATCCTGATTGTCAGCGAGCAGGCTGAGTCCATCAAACTCATCACGATCAGTTTGCGTGGATTCTTTCCCGGCTGCCGCGTGGATGTCGCTTATTCAGCCGAAGAAGCCCGCGCATGGGCGGCGTCGCACGAATGGGTCTTTATCCTCATCGACGAACAATGCCTCGCCGGGAACGATACTTCGCTACCCGGCGAACTCAAACGCCACTCACCCTACGTGGCAAGTATTCTGCTCAGCGACCGTAGCGATTCAGCCTCGGCGCTTCAGGCACTCCAAGCCGACGTCGATTTTTTTCTCTCGAAGAAATCTCCAGCCTTTCTCACGGAACTCCTGTTCTGTGCCAAAAAAGCCATTGAAACACGCCACATGAGAGTGACCCTGGACCACGCACTCGAACGCCACCGTGGGCTCATCGAATCGCTCAGCGATATCGCCTATGAACTGGATGCCGGTGGATCTTTTGTGACAGTCAGTCCTGGCATCGTCATGCTATTGGGTTACTCGCCCGATGAACTCATCGGACTGCCCTATACCATGATCGTTCCTGCCGATCAGGAATTGGCGGCTCGCTATCGTCTCAACGAACGTCGATCCAGAGCGCGGGGTACCAGCCACGTTGAGTTGACCCTGCGACGGAAACCCATGCAGGATAACAAGACGCTGACTCTCACAGCGGCGGTGAACGCTCGCGGACTCTATGACCCGCTTCGCCGATTTCTCGGCACAGTGGGATTGATCCGAGACCTTTCCCCGTCCAAAGAACAAGGCACGACAATTCAGCAACTTCACCGGCAACTTCTGCAAAAAGAGGCACTGCTCGGGCTGACCCAGAAAGCCACCCTGTTGTCGCAACAGCTGCATGATCCCCTGGCCTCGCTACTGACACAGTCGCAGCAGCTCCTTATTGCCATTCGCGACGCACGTCTGGGCGACCAAGTTGAAATTCTCGCCGCCCACGCCGCAGAAGCAACGAAACTCGGAACACAGTTGGCGGAGGCCCTCCACAAGAGAGAAGGAAGTCCCTTAGGAGCGACGATCAACGAGGTTCTTGACGACGCACTATTGCCCACAACCTCAGCAATTGTGGATGGTGCCGGCATCATACGGCAATACCCCGCTCACCTCCCTCCCCTCGTTGGGAATCGCGAACAGGTCACGAAACTCATTCTCCATCTCTTGAACTATGCACAAACCTATTTACTGACGGTCGGCCGCACACACCGACTCATTGTGGGCACACGGGCAGTGGGATCTTCCTCCACCTCCGCTGACGCTCCCACCCTATTTCCCCTCACCCCACCTACTGAGATCGAAGTCGAGCTGCTTGAATCCGACATAGTGTGGTTGGCAGCATCTCCAGCGACATTGCCCTCGTCCATTGATCTCATCGAGTCGTATGAGCTCGTCCGTCAACTGAACGGCGCCCTGGATTTGTCGGCTCCGATGCAAGGCCCTTTTCGTATGATCCTCCGTCTGCCGGTTGCCTCTCAGCTCCCTCTCAATATACCCCCTCTGCCGATTGCCGTCTCTGACACCGAACCCACACTCACGCCGACCACGAAAAACAACAGGCTGGCACCTCTTCCAATTGCCGACCCTGACAAACCCAAGCAGGAACGACGCCATGTACCTCGAATTCTCACTACCCTGCCAGCCACGATTACCGTTGGATCAGTCGCATGGGATGGTACCATTTCAAACATCAGCCTCAGAGGAGCCTGCGTCACACTCCCGGGCGATTTCCCCACCGTTTCGCCGCAAGACGCTTATGTGGTGGTCAAGACGTCCGTGGGCATTCTCGAATTACAAGGTAGGGCACAGGAACGGTCAGTCTCGCTTCAAACCAAGACACCGGCCGCCCAGTTGATTGTGATGTTTGAGCCCCTCAAGCAAGAAGAAAACGCCGTCCTTGCCTCACTCGTCCAAGCGGCGCAGGAACAAGCTATTCCATTCTCTCTTGAAGTACTGCTTGCGGTAGAACCACAGGGCAATCTGATTGCTACTAACCCCCTCGTACTGCACGAACGGAAGGACTTCGACCAGCGCGAGGCCGTACGAATACCTTTACAACTCCCGGTCCGACTCGATGTCATGGACCCTTCCGGAAGAAGTTACCGCCTCGAAGCACTCACCAGCAACCTCAGCCGAGATGGCGCCTGTCTTCATCTCAATGCTCGCCCTGAACTCCTGAGCGGTATGACTACGTTGCACTTCGCCGTCACACAGACCCAGAAACATCCTGGAACCCATGAGCCTGGTGCGCCGGATGCTGCACTGCCAGCCCAGATAACCTGGTCGGCTCCTGATCCCACAGCGCCGAGTGAGTTTCGTCACCAAGGCTCCGCCCCTGCCCTTCGGGTCGGCCTCCGCTTTCAGGGCCTCACTGTCTACGCTGAGCGCGAAGTGAACCGTGTTGTCCTGCAACATTTGACGTCCCCAGGCGAATTGGAACCCTCCTTGCAGCAATCGTCGGTCGTCAGTATTCCGCGAGAGTGCCGGAATCAACGCGGCCAGGCGATTGTGATCACCGACGACCATCTTCGCCAATCGGTCACACCGAACACACCGGTCGTCATCATCTCTCCCGGCTATGGCCAGACCTCGTTGGACGCCATTACCTTGTCGTACTACTTGGCGCATCACCGGCTCCGCGTCCTGCGTTACGACCACACCAACCATGTGGGGCTGAGCGACGGCGAGCTGCAACAGACAACCCTACGAAGTATGCAAGCTGACCTTCTTAAAGTTGTGGAGTTTGTGCAACATACCTGGCCGACCGCTCCTCTGATTGTCATGGCAAGTGACATAGCCGCTCGCGTCGCTATCAAGACTGCCGTACAATCCCGTCCCCTCGACCTACTTCTCCTGATCAATCCGGTCGTCGATATTCAAGCTATGCTCATGATGGTCCATGGGCATGATCTCGTGGCCGACCATAGGTATGGACTTCGACGCGGCATCGCAAATCTGCTCGGGCTCAACGTCAATGTCGATCGTTTTATCGGCGATATCGTCGCAGGCCATTTCACAGATATGGCCTCTACGATTGCAGATCTGCGCCTCCTTCGCTCTCCATCAGCCATCCTCACGATTCCCAGCAACCCGCTCGGGCCACTCCCTCCCGCTGATCTCCCTCAGGCATTTCTCACCGCGCTGGGAGCCCATACCCGTTTATCGACAGCTCCCGCACCATTGCTCGGCCAGGAACTTCCACTCAGCGAACAACCACCCGCGGCCTTCCAACAGGTCCTGGAACAGATCGCCGCAACCGTCTCGCTACCGGCCATTCCAGCTGAATTCCGTGCAGACACCCGACACATGCTGGCCCGCCAACAGCACATCGAGATGGAACGCACCCGTCTTCGCCACAATCTCTCCCAGATTACGCGTGAGGCCTTGAGAGCCACGCATCTGCAGCAGCTTCCCCAACTCGGAAACCTCCATGAGCATTGGAAACTCTTGGACGATCTCTACCGGTTGCTCAGCCCGCTCGAACCGGGCTCCATGCTTCTGGACGTGGGAGTCGGTCAAGGCGATTTCGTCAGAGCCGCAATGGTCAACCACGCTTACCGCTCGCGACAGCGTGGATGGAGTCCGGAGCGTCCTGTTCAGGTGATAGGCCTGGAGCAGGTTCATGACTCGCTGATGCAGGCCCAACAGAGTCTTCACGCCTTGCGTCGGGAACTCGATACAGACTTCGCAGGCACCCTGACCATCCACCCTCCCCTGACTGCCGAATGGATGCAAGCGGATTGGACCCAGCCCCTTCCTTTCAAGGACCGCTCCCTCCATCGCATCGTCTGCAATCTGTCGCTCCCATTCGTTCCCTCACCGCTAGTCATGATTCGGGAGCTGTACCGCATACTCCATCCACAGGGGCGCCTGATCCTCACGGTCTTCCACCCCGGCACCGATCTCTCTGTTCTATATCGCCAGCATCTACACAGGGCGAATCAAGATGAATTTAGTCCTGAAGCCCACCTCCTCTTACACTATCTTGGACAACTCCGGGAGGCTATCCGGCATGGATTGCTGCATACCTTCGACCGGTCTTCGCTCGCCTCGTTCCTCCAGCAAGCCGGGATCCTCGCACCCCGCATCCTTTCTGGGCTCGACGGGCACGCCCTCTTCGCCGTGATCGAGAAAGATAAATCCGCTGGCTGAACGTACCAGTGCCGTGTATACTTCCACCCGTACATCTTTGAACACTTAAACTTTCCATGCTCAGTCCGTAGGCCCGCCGCCGAGCCACACGGTGCTGCTGTGCTCTCTATAATTATGACATCACACGCATCTGATACTGACATCGTATCGCCTTCCTCCTGCACACTATTGAATATCGTCACACAGTTTGCAGCCGATCTGGGAGCCATGACTGATCTGCCGACACTCGGGAATCGCATCATTCACGAGCTGTGTCATGCAGGCGCCACAACCCATGGAGTACTGTTCCTGTTGGATCGTGAACACGAATGCTATCGCCGCGCCAGTATGGTTGGCCCTGTCGCACCAGCGCTTATTCCTCCGACATTGGACATAAGCCATCCTCTCCCCATCCATCTGCTCGGAACCAACCGGATCATGACACAGACCGACTCGGCTGCAGATATCCAAGACCCCGACTCCGGAGTCGACACACGCGCAGCCATGGAATCCATGCAGGTCACACGCGTCGTGCCACATCTCAATAAAGGTCGCCTCATCGCCTTCTCACTCCTCGGCGCAGCACAACCTTTGGCCGGAGAAATCGCACCGAACAAGCTCCTGCTCGCTGCGCTGGCACAAACCGCTACGAATGCGCTGGACACCATTATGCTGTACGAGGATCTCCATCGCTCACACATGCTCATGAAGCGCACCGATCGCCTGAAATCCCTTGAAACAATCGCCGGGGGCTTCGCCCATGAAATCAGAAACCCCCTCACGTCGATTAAAACCTTTATCCAATTGGCTCCTGAACGGAAAGACGACTCTCAATTTATTCAAGAGTTCAGCAAAGTGGTGCTCGACGATGTGTATCGGATCGAACGGCTCATCCAGGAAATTCTCGATTACGCCCGCTACATGGAACCCAAGCTGACGGACGAGGACTTCAACGACATTGTCGTCTCCTGCCTCTATTTCATCGATGTCAAGGCAGACAGCTACGGGATCAAGATTGAAAAAGAGTTGGCGTCTGACCTGCCTCGTGTCATGCTGGACCGACAGCAGATCAAGCAAGTCCTACTCAATCTTTTGCTCAATGCCATGGACTCGATGGCAAAAGCGGGGGGGCGTTTGCGCGTTCAAACCCGCAAGCTCGTGAAGCCGGGAGGGAACGTCTGGGCCCACATCGAAATCGAAGATACGGGTGAGGGAATCCAGGAGACGAATCTCGAACATATTTTCGACCCATTTTTCACGACCAAGCACGAGAGCGGAGAACACGAAGGAACGGGATTGGGTTTGACGATCGTCCATCAAATTATTCAAGAACATCATGGCGAGATCCGAGTGAAAAGCTCGGTCGGCGTCGGCACTACATTTTTTGTGAGCCTGCCCACGTTACCCGCGTAGCCTCAACACCCTATGGATACTAGTATGAAAAAACGAGTGCTGTTGATCGATGATGAGGCCCGGGTTCGAGCCTCTTTGAAAGCAGTACTAGAACCGACCTACGAAACGATCCAAGCCGCCGATGCCCAGGAAGGCCTTGAACTATTTCGCAAGGAGGCTCCTCACCTGGTCCTTTTGGATGTGATTCTGCCGGGCACCGACGGGCTGTCAGTACTCCAAACAATACGCGCCGAGGACCGCACGGCGCCGGTGATCATGCTGACAGGAACAAAATCGGTCAAAACCGCCGTCGATGCGATGAAGTTTGGGGCAGCCGACTACCTCTCGAAACCCTTCGATGTGGAAGAACTCCGCCTGATCGTCGAGCGCGCGCTCAGCGACCAGGAACTCCAACGAGAAGTGAAACAACTCCGCGCACAAGTCGTTCGGCGCTATGCATTTCACAACCTGATCGGCAAGAGCCCGTCGATGCAGGATATTTACACCAAAATCGAACAAGTCGCCGACAGCCGCACGACGGTACTAATCGGCGGCGAGAGCGGCACGGGCAAGGAACTGGTCGCCAAGGCGCTCCACTATAATAGCGGCAGGCGTGAGCGCCCCTTTATCGCGCTGAACTGCGCAGCCCTTCCTGAAACGCTCATCGAGAGTGAGCTGTTCGGTCATGAGAAAGGCTCGTTTACGGATGCCACGGCCCGTCGAGTCGGGCAATTCGAACTCGCCAATACCGGCACGCTCTTCCTCGACGAGATCGGCGACCTCAGCGCCATGACGCAAGCCAAGCTGCTGCGCGTCTTGCAAGAACGAGAGTTCACCAGAGTCGGTGGCGTACAATCCATCAAGGTGGATGTGCGTATCGTCACAGCGACGAACCAGAACCTCGAAGACCTCGTTCGCAAGGGGCAATTCCGCGAAGACCTCTACTACCGCATTAACGTCATTGCGCTGTATTTGCCCCCCCTCCGGGAGCGCGGTGAGGATATTCCACTCCTCGCCAAACATTTTCTGGCTAAACGTATCGAAGAAGACCGTCGGACCCCCCAAGAGTTCTCCAAAGATGCCATCGATCTTCTGTCCCGCTATCCCTGGCCAGGCAATGTTCGAGAGATGGAGAACATCATCGAACAGGCGTTCATTTGGTCCAAAGGATCGGACATCATCACGCCCGAACATCTCCCGACCGTTCTCAAAAACGACTCCCGATCCTCCTCGCTTCGCGACGACACGCTCGCCGGGCGACTGTCGCTTGAAAAAGCCGTCATGGAATTTGAGCGAGAAATTATCTTAGATGCCCTCAAGAGAACGAACTACATTCAAACCCATGCCGCCAACCTGCTGGGAATCAGCCGTCGGATGCTCAAGTACCGCATGGACACGCTGGGGATCGGACGTCCGGATCAGGAAGTCATCGCCGAACCTCCAGCCGTAGTGCACGAATAGCACAGAGAGCCTCCTCACTGCGTCTTTTTTGCACAGTTTAGTAGGAAATTTTCTTCTGCGATACGTAGTGTTGCGTTCAAGAAAACTACATATAGGCCTCATTCATCTAGAGACCACAATCTATGGGTCAGTGGCGCTAAATCACTGAAATGGAACAAGAATTGCTTTAATGTACGTAGTTAACCATAGAGAACGCCTGTGAACTTATCTGTAACTCAGGAATCGACAAAGAACAAGCCGAACCTGCTCGTAATTGACGACGAGGCAGGACCTCGTGACGCGCTGAAAGTTATTCTCCGCCCATTTTTCAATGTTGCGACAGCGGAATCGGGCAGTGCAGCCATAAACGTCCTGAACTCCCAGCAGATCGATCTCATCACCCTCGATCAAAAGCTTCCAGATCGCCAGGGCCTGGATCTGCTTCAGGACATCAAGCAACACCACGCCGACGTTGAGGTCATCATCATCACCGGATACGGAAGCTTAAAGTCTGCCATGGAAGGGATACGTCATGGCGCCGCCGGCTACCTGCTCAAACCTTTCAACGTCACGGAATTGCTTTCGCTTGTCAAGCAGACAATCGAAAAAAAGCAACGGCTCGATTTCCTCAGACATTTTATCGAGACATCAACCGGCCTCTGGGGATCCGAAACCGAAAGCGCGCAAGCGTGGAAGGAATTATTTGCGGGATACCAGGCGATCGGAAAGACTGCATCAGATAATACCTCCTGCGCTGAAAAAACACCGGACCCTCTCCCGTTGCTCTCCGACCTGCTTGAAGCCAAGGATCGCCAGTTACTCAACCACTGCAGTCGAGTCAGTTTCTACGCCACGCTCTTGGCCAACCGCATCAACCTGACACCCGCTGAACAGAAATCATTGGCGCTGGGGGCATTCCTCCACGACATCGGTAAGATCGGGCCTGAACCCTATCGATTTGCCGACGATGAAATCGCTGTGACCGGAGAATCTATCGGCAATCGGCATCACCCGGAACAGGGTGCCAAGCTCGTGTCACCGTTGGGCCTTCCAGCTGAGGTAGGACAGATTATTGCTTATCACCATGAACGGTGGGATGGGTCAGGTTACCCATTTGGGCTTCAGAAAGAAGGAATCCCTCAACTGGCTCGTATTGTCTGTCTGGCTCAAACCTTCGACCATCTGACCGCTGAACTTCCTGACAGAACACCCCTCTCAATTGATGACGCCTGCCAACAAATGCTTTCGTATGCTGGCACCCACTTCGAACCGAAATTGACCGAACTCTTTTCCCGCGTCATTCAGGAATGCAAGGCGTCCCTCCCTGCCATGGCGATAGCGACTTCCCCGACCGACCGCTCCGACTCATAGCCCAGAGCTCGTTTAATGGTTTGTTTGGTGTATTTTGTTCAACCAATTAACCAAATAGACAAAACAAACCAGATAAACAAGACAGACCGGGTTATTCAGACCGCTTTCCCTTCGCTCCTGCAATGAGTTCCGCTGCCGTTTCACGCACCTTTTTCGTAATGGTCAGACCGCCCAACATTCTGGCGATTTCCTCTTCTCGTCCCATCCCCTTGAGCGCTCTGACCGAGGTGGATGTCCGTCGACTCTCCAATCCCTTTTCCACCAGCAGATGATGCTCCGCCTGCGACGCGACCTGCGGAAGATGAGTGATGCAAAATACTTGATGGAACGATCCGAGTTTTCGTAGTCTCGTTCCCATAGCCGCAGCGACTGCTCCACCGACTCCCGTATCGATTTCATCAAATACCAAAACCGGAACCTGATCCATCTCGGCCAATACCGTCTTGAGCGCCAGCATGATACGCGAGAGTTCTCCGCCGGATGCCACCCGGCCCAACGGTCTCGGCGGTTCACCAGGATTGCTTGAAAGCAGAAACTCGACTCGATCACGCCCCGCCGATCCAAGTCCCTCGACCGACTCATCGCTCGATACCGTGATCTGAAAGACTGCCTGCTCCATTTTCAACGCTGCCAGCTCTGTTCCCACCAGCGTCATCATTCGCTTGGCCGCATCAATTCGCTTTTTGGACAGCTGCTGCGCCAGCGTATGAAGTAGTCGAACCTCTTCACCCAGGCGCGCGGCCATCTCAGCAGTTCTTTCTTCATGACTGCCCAATAGCTGAAGCTCCTCCTGAGCCCGACTGCCGGTCGCAACTACCGCCTCAACCGACCCTCCATACTTTTTCTTCAACTGTTGGATCAGGTCGAGTCGGTCTTCCACGACAGCCTGCCGGTCAGGATCTGCCTCTAACCGTTCTGCATAGTCGCGCAACTGCCCGGCAAGTTCTTTGAGGTGAATCGCCGATTCCGCAGCAGCCTGTTCACAAGCACCCATCGACGGATCGGTCTGGGCCAGCTCTGCAAGGGCTCGCCCGATCCGCCCCAGCCTGATAAGAACAGCCTGCTCATCTGCCTGCAGCTCGACATGAGCCTCGTGAGCCAACTCTCTGAGCCGATGCGCATGGACCAGCCGCAGCCGCTCGCTACGGAGCAACTCTTCTTCATCAGGCAACAACCCGGCTTGTTGGATCTCCTGAGCCTGGAACCGCAGCATATCTTCACGCCTTGCACGATCGGCGGCGTCATTCTGCAATGCATCCAACTGCGCGCGTAATTCCCTCCAGCCCTGATAGGCCTGCTCATACCGCACACGCAGTTCGTAGAGACGTCCGAACGCATCGAGGGCATCTAATTGCTTAGCCGTGGCCAAGAGCGATTGCTGCTCATGCTGGCCATGGATATCGACGAGAGTACCCCCCAGTTCTTCGAGTACACGAAGTGGGCAGAGGCTGCCATTGACATACACCCGATGGCGCCCCGATCTGGAGAGCACGCGTCGAAGAATCAGCTCAGACTCGTTCTGACCGATGATGTCTTGGAGCCGCAGGCGTTGAAGAAGTGGATGGTGGTCCGGGAGATGGAAGGCCGCTTCAAGCTGGGCCTCGTCTTCTCCGGAACGGATCTGGTCTGTCGAGGCTCGCCCGCCGACCAACAGGGCGATGGCATCGATAAGGAGAGATTTACCGGCGCCGGTCTCACCGGTCAGGACCGTAAACCCGGAATGAAATTGAAGGCTCAGCTGCTCAATGAGCGCGAAATTGACAATGCGCAACTCGGCGAGCATTGCGGCAGATGACTACAATCCTTATTAAGCTGAACCGGCTGGTTGCGCCAGCAGCGAATCGATCATGTCCTTGAACTGCCGCTTCGGACGAGCTCCAACGAGTTTTTCTACGACCTGCCCGTTCTTGAAAAACAAAATAGTCGGGATACTCATCACCTGATAGCGACCTGCGACTTCCGGATTTTCATCGGTATTGAGCTTCCGCACCTTCATCTTCCCCGCATACTCTTTGCCCAATTCCTCGATGATCGGAGCGACCATTTGGCAAGGACCACACCAGACGGCCCAAAAATCTACCATCACGAGCTCGGAAGACTTCATGACCTCTGCATCCCACGTTGCATCTTCGACCTTCAGTGCATCACCTGCCACGTCACATTCCTCCTTAGCTGAACACACTGTAAACCTAAGAAATGGTACGGCATCCTATACCAGCCCTCTTCGAGGAGTCAAATCCAATGGATCGGCGAGAAGTGCACGCCTAGCGAGACAGGCGGGACTGGAAGGTCAAAATTCCGGGCTCGAAGTTCCGGAAACTTCGAACTTCGGACCTCGAACCGTCATCTTTCCGACCCATCGCGCCTTTCCCGCCAGTCTCGCGCGTCACGCACAAAAATTTGTTCATCGCCCAATCCCGCCCATCTCAGGCTGAGGCATGTCCGATTGTGGCGTCCCGTACGGCCCCCCCGGGCTAGCCCAGGGCAGACCTTTCTCCCCAATAAGCAACGGACTGAGAATATTTTTGATGAGAGCCGTTCCGAAGTTTTGAGTCCATCCAATTCCAGTTAAATTGAGCATGAAGTTAAACTGTTGCCGATCAGGGAACTCGATAAAATAGAGTCCCAGCGACCAACACTTGCAGGGATTCTGGTACAAGCCGACGATATCATACTCCGGACTCCTGCCATTCTTCACATCGTAGTAGGCCTTTGCCCCAATCGTCCACCCCCACGGCGTACGAAACGCCCCTCCCGCTGTGAGAAATTGAATCTCAGGAGTTGGGGCGTAGACCTGACTAAACGAAATCGGATTCCACACGTCTCCGCGTTGTACGCGATTACCATCATGCGTGAAACGCTGCCCCACTTGGAGATACCAGTAGTTGGACTGCTGGACCCGAAAGTCGGTGTTGAATTGACTCACCGACGATCGGTAGGGATCGAAAAATGCGTCAATGGTCAGATATTGGTTAATGGCAGGCTGCTGACCTGGAACCACCCAGCCACCCTGGCCAACCGCGGTACCTGCTAACTGAGCCTGCGTGAACTGAGGAGTCGTATTGCCAATCACGACCCGCATCCAGAGGTCGGAAAGTTTTTTCCCCTCGACCGCCGTGGTCGCTGGCTGTAACGGCTGTGTCACGGTTCCAAACGGGGGAAGCACGCCCGGTGTGAAGTCGCGCGCCTGCGTCTGCACGGCCCCGACCTGGTAGCTCTGAGCCAGCGTGAGGTCGAGCCAGTTGAGACCCCTGTTGCCATCTTGCTCCAACAGCCTGTTACGGACCATATAGGTCATCAGATTTTTCTTCGGCAGATTGTCGACCTGATCGATCTGAGTAAGTTGCTCCTGAGCGGTCGGCGGGACATATTCATAGATTACGCTGGGCTCAACGGTATGTAGCAAGGTATTGCCCGCGCTCGTTCCAAACCGGCGACTCACCTTCGACCTCGCTTCAAGCCCAGCCCAAAATGTCTCGCGATGCTGGCTTTCAGAATCTTGTACCCCTCGCGTGTAGTAGGTCTCGCGCACTTTTACTTGGGGCGTGAAACCCACGATGTGGCCGAAATCCAGGACGTCGGTCGACAGTCCAGGCAAAAGATCGATTCGATTCTGGGTAAATCCCTGTTCACGATAAAAGTTCACAAAATTCGTATCCGCACCCAGCAGAACCGGCGAGTTGAACAGTGGGAGATGCGGCAGACTGTAACCGATTTCTGGCAGGCGTTGAAACGTATCCACTCCCCCCGATCCCAACGGCTGCAGGTATTGACTAAGCAGGTATGTATTTCCGAAAGCCAGCCGTTGAGTCGCTAATAGATTCGATTCAGCGCTAGGAAGGGCCCGCAAGGCCCCTGAGTTACTCAATTGTTGCAGATAGTTCGAGTCGGTCACCATGTTGGCTTTTACACGAAGCAACAAGTCCGGCGTGAATTGCTGTGTATGAGTCCCGATGATCAGAGCCCGAGCCTGCCGCGCATCCTGTCCCGTCTGGTTCACGCCGGACACGCCCGGTAATTCTGTCTGCTGCAAGGCGCTGACGAACCACTGCCCACGCGATTGTTTGTCCAACACATAGCGATACTGAAAATCGCTGCCATACCCGAGCTTTGAGTAGTATTGCGGGGAGATCGTTAGGTCCTGGCTCGGACTAAAGGCCCAAAAGAAACTTTCTTGGAGGTGCATCCCAAAGCGATTGTCGTACCCCACATTAGGAATGAGGAACCCCGTGCGTCGCTTGTCAAGCGGATAGGTCATTGTGGGAAGTGGAACCACCGGAACATCGTTTACACAGAGCCATCCGCCGGTAAAGGCCACATTATCGCCGGCATGCAGGTCAAGATCCTTGAACTGAAACCGCCAGGCCGGCGTTTCACCTGCCTGTGCATCGCAGTTCGTAAACCGGCCCTCTTTCACCCGATAATGCTCCTCTGAAAACCGTTGAATGAGACGCCCCTCCACCGAGGTATTGGTGGATTTAAGATGTACTCGTCCATGCGTGATCACCCCCGCTTCAGTATTCACATTGAGTTCCAACCGTTCGGTCACCAGATCGGATTTAGGATCGGTGAGTCGGACGTGGCCCGTAGCAATCAACAAGCCGGGCAACGCATGGATGGTCATGTGATCGGCCGTCAGTCGCAGGGAGCCCTGGTTGACCACCACCGAGCCATCGGCTTCGTATATTTCTGATTCCTGTAGATACTCGATTCGTGCTGCCGTGATATCAAGCGGAGGCCCATTGGGAGGTGTCGTCGTTGTTGCGGAACCTCTTCCATTCCCCGCCGCATCCCCTGCGTGCGGAAGCAATAGCCCCAGCAGCAACCAACCAACCAGGCACATCCACAGCCGCATCGCATTCCCTGCCATGTCAGCCCCGAAGCGGCGAAAGCCCACAGCCACGGAACCATGCCCGGCACTCTCCCACGAGCATGAGCGATCCCGTGACACAGACCAGACCGTCGGGCATCGCCAGCTGCCTGGCCAGCGCCATCGCATCGCTGAGCAACGGCACGACATACGGGCGCGGCAAAAGATCTTCAAGGGAGGCTCGGAGTTCCTGCGCGGTGGCAGACCGTGGAAGATCTGCCTGCGTCAATACTATCTCATCGACAAGGCCCCTAAGCGGCTCTAAAAATCCTCGATGATCCTTGTCACGCATCATCCCAAGGACAAGAACCACCGGACGGGATGGCTGAGATCGATCAGAACGTGCGAGGAAATCGGCCAAAGCCGTTGCGGCAGCAGGATTATGTGCGCCATCTAGCAGGATTGTCGGATGGCGATCGAGCACTTCTAATCGTCCGGCCCAGTTGACCCCACGCAGCCCCGCGCTTACCGCCTCGGTCGTGACAGCAATTCCATGGGGAGCCGCCGCCTCCAACAGCGCCAGTGCACAGGCAGCGTTATCAAGTTGGTGGCGCCCATCCAGACCACAAGTGAGTCCGTCATATTGCATCGCCAGACCGTGATAGGAAAATTGCCGAGGCGTCTCTCCCTCCGTGCGGAAATCCTCATTCAGACGAAACACCGGGGCCTTCTGCTCCCTGGCCACCTGCACAATCGTCCGCCACGCGTCATCGTCGAGACTCCCCAGCACCACCGGCACCCCCGGCTTAATAATGCCAGCCTTTTCGAACGCGATCGATGGGCATGTCGTACCCAGATATGCCTGATGATCGAGAGCAATCGTCGTCACAGCACAGGCCATGGGCGTGACCACATTCGTTGCATCGAATCTGCCACCTAACCCAACCTCCAACACTGCCACATCAACCCCTGAATCGGCAAAGTGCTGCAATGCCATCGCCGTCGTATATTCGAAGAAGGTCGGCGACAGATCCGGTTGGCAGAGAGCCTGAAGTTGTTCGGTCAATTGTGCCACCCGCGATTCAGTAATCATCTCGCCATTGATGCGGATCCGCTCTCGGAACTCCACGAGGTGGGGCGACGTATAGAGCCCCACTCGATACCCAGCCGCCTGTAACACGGCAGCGGCCATGGCTGCGGTAGATCCCTTTCCATTCGTGCCGGCAATATGCAGTGTGCGGTACTTGGTCTGCGGCATGCCGAGACGCACCGTCAACGCCGTCATCGTCGCAAGACCCAGCTTGATCCCATGTTTTTGCAGACGGAACAAATAGGCCACGGCAGAGGAATAGGTCATGGTGTAACCAGGCAGGAAGGAGGCTAGCCAGGATTCTTCATGCAGGAGATCCCGGCTTAAAAATGCGCCACGAGGGTGCTTAAGGTTTCTTTCAGCTGTTTACGCTCCACGATCATGTCGATCATGCCATGTTCCAACAGAAACTCGGCTCGCTGAAACTGATCCGGCAACTGCTGTTTGATCGTCTGCTCGATCACGCGGGGACCGGCAAATCCGATCAGCGCTTTCGGTTCGGCGAGAATCACATCGCCCAACATGGCGACGCTGGCGGTGACGCCTCCGAACGTGGGATCGGCTAACAGGCAAATAAACGGGAGTTTCGCCTCGCCAAGTTTGGCGACAGCGGCAGAAGTCTTGGCCATCTGCATGAGGGACAGAATCCCCTCTTGCATCCGGGCTCCTCCGGAAGTCGTGACCAAAATGACCGGCAACCTGGCCTCCAGCGCGCGATCAATCGCCCGACAAATCTTTTCGCCGACGACCGACCCCATGCTGCCACCCATAAAACTGAAGTCGAACAGGCAGAGCACCACACGACGGCCATTCATCATCCCTTCGCCGATCATCATGGCGTCTTTGCGGCCGGTCTTCCCCTGATGCGCCTTCACACGATCCTTATACGATTTCGTGTCCTGAAAGTTCAGCGGGTCCTGAGGGCCAAGCTCCGCATCCCACTCTTTGAATGTCCCGAGGTCGACCAAGAGCGCAATGCGTTCGATGACAGAAATCGGAAAATGGTAGTCGCACTTCGGGCAGACCTTATTATTCCGCTCGACTTCTTTGCGATAGACGATTTCCCGGCAGTGGTTGCACTTGAGCCACATCCCTTCCGAGATCTTGGAACGCTTGGGAGGTTCAGGCTCTGTCGTTTTCTGTTTTTTAAACCAGGCCATCGTAAGCTCCTTCTAGTCGCAAGCGTGACTCGCGAGAACCGCTGGTTTCTTTCGTTTATTTGGTCTATTTGGTTTGTTTGGTTGGACTAAACTAACCAAATGAACAAAACAAACCAGATCAACCCGTCCCGCCTGCCGCGCACGTCTTGCTTGTCTCGCACACAATTCACGAATGACGGATGAAGAGAACGGCAGAATATCATAGCCGCCTGCATCACGCACGTAGATTCCCCATCGATGAAAATGAAGATAAGACGTCAGAAGAGCTGACCACCCACGATGATCTGGAACATCATCAGAAGTCCGATGGCAACACTCCCAAAACTAGCCAGACCCTGGACTGCAAGAAAGACAGGCCGTCCAAGGTTCAGTGACCACAAGACCGGAAGACTCACGACCATTCCAACCAGCACCATCCCCATAATCGAGCCAAACCCGAACACCGCAATATAGATCAACCCCTCCGACACCGATCGTGCAGACGACAACACGATCAATAACAGCGCCGCCGACCCGGCCAGACCATGGGCCATACCGATACAGAACGGGCGAACGGAGTCGCGCCACCAGTGACCATGCCCGTGGTCCTCGACCAGCGCATGGCTATGCAAGTGCATATGCTGCGCACCATCATGGTCGTGCGCGTGCACATGCCAGCGCTCCCGGACCAATCGCACTGCAAGCATCCCACCAAGAAATACGAGCATTGCGCCGACGCCGAACTCGGCCGCCAATGCAACCGGTTCAGGAATCGACAGGCGAAGCACCAATACCACCGCCCCGACCAGCAACAACACCACCGTATGTCCAAGTCCCCAGCTGAACCCGATCATGCCGGAGGCGCGGAACGAAGGCCGTTGCGCAAGCATCGTGGATACGGCAGCCAAATGGTCCGTATCCAGAGCATGACGAAGCCCCAAGACCAGCCCAAGCCCTAAAATTGTCAGAAATTCAGTATCCAGCATGAGGCATCAACAAAAACCAGCCCGGCAGACGAACAAGGGCAACACAGTAAAACTGTCAGCCGCCTCGAGCATGCATTTCAAGATGGGGATCTGCGCGAAGTTTCTCGATACCGATGAGGCCCCCGACACGCAACCCGTCCCGTTCAAGCGCCTTGCGATCTTCGGCACCCCGGTCGCGTCGGCCCTCCCAGCCTGCCCGGATCAAGAACCGCATCTCCTCATCCGAGGCGCCGGCGCGGAGGTGCTTACGCAAATCCGTTCCCGTCGTCGCATAGAGGCAGCGATACCACATGCCGTCCGCTGTCACCCGGCTGCGATCGCAGGTCGCACAAAACGGCATGGTGGTCGACGGAATAATCCCAAAGGTCGTTCCATCCGACAATACAAATCGCTGCGCCGGTGCAGCCCCCCGCTCAGGCAGGGGTTCGATCGGCCCATAGCGTACCGCCAGTATCGTCAGCATCGCGGCTCGGGAGAGTACTTTTTCTTGAGACCACTCGTTGGCCCCCCCGACATCCATATATTCGATAAACCGGACTTCCGCCTGCACCTGCTTGCCAAACTCGATCAGATCGACCAACTCATCGTCATTGAAACCCCTGATCGCCACCGTATCGAGCTTCATGCCGGTGAACCCCGCGCGAGCCACCGATGTAATTCCTTCTAAGACGCGCTCATGTTCATCACGGCGAGTCAGCTGATGAAATCGTTCCGGTCTTAGCGTATCGAGGCTGACCGTGATGCGGTGCAGCCCTGCCTCATAGAGCTCCTCAGCATAGTCCGCCAGAAGAATGCCGTTCGTCGTCAGTGCGATATCCTTTATCAGTGGGTTTTGGCGAAGCAGGCGAATCAGCCCGGACAAACCGCGCCGAAGAAGCGGCTCTCCCCCGGTCAGCCGCACACGATCCACGCCAAGATCGGTGAAATAGCCGGTCAGAATCGCCATATCCTCAAGAGTCAGCACATCCTCGCGTGGCAGCCAGACATAGTCCTGCTCCGGCATGCAGTACGAGCAGCGAAGGTTGCACCGGTCTGTCACGGACAAACGCAAGCTGCGAAGCGGCCGTCCGAACACATCGGCAACGTTATCTTTGGATAATTCGCTCATAACCGTTAGTTCGCCTTTGTCCCCTCACCCTTTACCCCTCACGTCTTACGCCTCACATCCCTAAGGGTGTTCCTCAACCCAGACTTCGCCTTGAGGCGTGTGTTCAAGTTTCCAGATCGGCGTGATTCGTTTCAATTCAGCGATCGCCCATTCGCAAGCGCGGAAGGCCTCCGCCCGATGCTCAGCCCCCACAACTATCAGCACGATGTTGTCGCCAATGCAGATTTCCCCATACCGGTGGAGGATCGCGACCTCGATGATGTCAAAGTCCTTGAGCGCCCGTTCGCGAATCTCGCGCAGTTTCGTTTGGGCCATGCCTTCGTAATGCTCGAAGGTAATGCTGTCGATATCGCGCCCTTTGGAACGATCACGGGCAATGCCCAGAAATGTCGCAATGCCGCCGATGCGCTTTGACTTGCCCCGTACCCGATTGATCTCCGCATCGACGGAAAAATCTTCCCGTTGCACACGGACAAATTGAGCATTGTCATCGGCCTGATCCATCGGAGAACCCCCGGCAAATGGAGGCAACAATGCCACCTCATCGCCATCTCGAATTTCCGTCTCCTCGTGGGCGATCTCCTGATTCACAGACACCAGAACCTTCCTCTTCTGAATCAGTTCCCCGATGGCAGGATACCCAGTTTCTAACATACTAATGAGGTCTTTTACCCGACTTCCATTGATGAGATTTAGGGACACAGTTCCCTGGTTCCCCGCCATCATTTTCGTCATCCCAAAGAGGCGAACTGCGATCACAAAGTACCCTTACCAGTCACTTGAAGTATTAAGCTCTAACATCTTGTAAATAAACCTGACTTCCCACCTGACTTTGAGAGCAAACAGACGTCACTGAAGCTCATCCCGCGATCGATCGCTTTGCACATATCGTAGATCGTAAGAGCCGCCACTGAGGCTGCGGTCATCGCTTCCATCTCCACCCCGGTCGGCCCGGTCGTCTTGGCCGTCGCCAGAATGGTGATCGAGCAGCGGCCTTCACGATCCGGCTGAGATTCTTCTTTGAATGAGATATCGACGCTGGTGAGGAGAATCGGATGGCACATGGGAATAAGGTCCGGGGTCTTCTTGGCTCCCATTACGCCGGCAACCTGCGCAACGGACAAGACATCGCCCTTGGCGATCTTGCCCCGTTGAATCTTTTCAAGAGTTTCTGGCTGAAGAAAGACTGTGGCCTGAGCGGTCGCAGCCCGTTCGGTCGAGTCCTTGGCACTGACATCGACCATCCGCGCCCGTCCCGACTCGTTGAAGTGCGTAAATTCTGCCATTTTCTTAGCTGAATCAGCCGGTTGCAGGAGGAAATGTGAAGAGATTATAGGGGCCGGGGGAAAGGGCAGTCAATAGAGCGGGGATGGCCTGGTGAACCCCCTTTGCTCGCGCAACGCGCGGTCTCGGAAGACCCTCGTCGGACGCGCGCAGTGGAGGACCACTGGAAGCAGTCCTTCTGAGAACGGGGTAACGAGCAAGCGTGGATAGAGCATTGCGGAAGTGGTCTTTCACGGCCACAAATAAAAGCTCCCCAAGAAATCACTTGGACTTAGATCGCAATCCTGGCAGGATGCCAGAAGGTCTTATCCTGCGTCGCGAAGCAATTGGCATCTTATACGGAACCAGATAATACACAGTTGGCCGGACGTGAGTTGCAACATTAGCAGAGCTCGGACGTGATAAGGAGACCCAATGGTGGAGGACAGGCAAACACGGCGATCCACGGCAAGGAAGGCCATGATCTCACTTCAGCCCGGTCAGCCAATTCAGTTTTCCGAAGTGGAAGAGGTTCCTGCCTCCGATGTTGTTGCACTTTCGGTCTCCAACACGATCGGCAGAACATTGCGTGCCTATGGGGACGCTTCCCGCCAGCTCATGGAGGGAAAGTACGCCAACCAAAAAGATCTTGCGCCGCCGCACATTAGAGAGGCTTGCGACGTCTTCGTTATCCGATGCAGCGACGGAGTACTGGTGAGATACGACCATGCCGGCGAAACTCCTACTAAGGTTCGCTGTACTCAATCAGAACAGAGCCTGTCGGAGGTGGCTCCGCTGTTCTCGGAGCAAGTGATTCACTTCCCACCGAATCCCGAAACGTACGTGCCCGCCGCTGGCCCAGAACTGGTCCTGGGTAAGATGGACGCGTCAGGGGTCATGACTGATGAATTTCTAAAAATTCGCCCACTCGTGTACGCATCCGCGAAACTGCCCGAGAACTTCAAGATGCCAGCGCCTCCTGTGCGGCCTCCGTGCTTAGCCGCGATTCGGAACGATTTTACGCTGGACTTACACGGAGAGCTCCTGCCGGCGGATACGCTGACAGGCACACCCTCGGATGATCCCGATCAGTTCATCGCACACGCTCGCTTTGCGCTTAATGTTGGCTGGCAGACCATAGAAATCTATCCCCCACTTCCAGACAAGTACTGGAGACCTGAGTACGCTCCGATTTGGGCGGAATTAGATCTCCTCGCGGCGCTCGCTCAGGCCAATACAGTGTCCTCAAAGCTGAACGCCATCGACAGTCGTGCTGCCACTCGACAGCGATACGCAGACCTCTTGGAAGAATTCGAAAGATTGCTCGCGGGACCAGAAGAGCCGGTTCATCAGTTCCTGAAATCGCACCCGGAGCTTCTGTGCCCAACAATGGAGCAGTCATGGTCCAAACTACCCTTTGGCGACAGAATCAGTGATTTTGTGTTTCGGGAACCACACAACGACTACGAACTTGTAGAGCTTGAAGCCCCAATGCGTGAGCTTTTTCGTAAGGACGGTCAGCAGCGCGAAGAGCTCACCCACGCGATTAATCAGATCTTGGATTGGCTTCAGTACATCGCTAACAACAAGAAGAAGGTGGAGAGTGAACTCGGGTTGCAGGGGATCTCGACCAATCCGCGTACTCTCATTTTCATAGGGCGGTCCGCGTCCCTTACGGAGCAGAATCGTCGCAAACTGAGCACGATTCAAGCTTCTCAGAACAAGCTGCGTATCCTCACCTACGATGATCTGCTGGCGGGCGCCCGCAGCAACCTGGAACGGATTCTCGGGCCGATGGCGCTCCGCAGCCAAAATGCACAACTGTACTTCTTCAAGCGATCAGCATTGCCTGAGCAGAAATAGCTCGGCGATCGACCCTGCGAAACAGGAGGGTCATTACTTGACTTTTGACCTAGCCCGCCCTGCTGCGATTTCCCTCGGAGTGGTGGCGGTGCAGTTCGGCCAGTCGCCCTTGATGATTCCCGAAAACAGGTAAAAGAGATGGGGTCGTTGCTTGACCTTGTACCTGGCCAACCCTTTAGCAGCCTGAGCGAGCTAGGTCTGTGCGGGTATCCAACCGAGCCTTCCCTACCCTAAGCCGTCTACACTGAACAGTCCCGGTGACCGTATCGTAAGCAGTTCCTTTCCGGCGCGAGGGGGGAGCGGGTCAGCACCCGTTGTCGGAGGGGCGGGGACCCACCGAGGCGTGACCGAAGTGGAAAGCCGGAACTGACTAAGGCACCGCGATCGCAAGATCGCGGCCGCGGGAATTCAGGAAGGATTCCGCGAGGTCACGCCCGGAAGGGTCGCCCCGGGAGACACGAGGGCTGACCCGCTCCCCCCTCGCGCCCCCTCCCACAGGGAAACGCCCAAAGTTGGGGTTGGACTTGTGATCCAACATCTCTCGATGCGTGGTGGGCCAGTCTGCCGGTTTGTCGTTCGGCTCTCCCCTCTCGTCGTTTGTGAGTCGTGTGAGAGACAAGCAAAACATGCTCGACAGGCGCGATCCAAGGCTCGAAGTTCCGAAAACCTCGAACTTCGGACCTCGAACCGTCGTCTGTCCCGCTCGTCCCGCAAGTCTCGCGAGTCACGCCGAATAATCAGATATGCTTCACGAACGACGGTCGTTCCTCCTCGTCATCAGCTATCAACCATTTGCTCTTGATATAGTGGGAAAGACAGTTCAATCCGATTTAAATTTGCGAGATCTGTGCTAAAATCGGCGTCACAGCAACTCCGATTTTGCTACTCAACAAGGAACATTCCTATGAACCGTAAACCTATCAGCGGAGCACGGTCAAAGGTCGTCATTGACGTTCCAGCCGAACTGGACTCGATTCTCAAGCGCCATCGGGAGATTCCTTGGGCTCGCGTGGCTGAACAAGCGCTTTGGCAGTATGCACGCCAGGTGGCGCTGGCGGATCGGCTCGCATCTCGTAGCGCGCTGACTGAGACTGCGGCGAAAGACCTTGCCCGATCCGTCAAGGCAGGGTTGCGGCGACGCTATGCCAAGGCCGCGAACGCATGAGGCTGGTTCTCGATACGAATATTCTCATCGCCGCACTCATTAAAGACTCCATCACAAGACGTATTCTCCTCCTCCCCGATCTTGAGTTTCTTCTTCCAGCCTTTGCCCTTGATGAACTCGCGAAACATCGAGGCAAAATCGTCCGTGCCGCTCGGCTCAAAGGAGACGAACTCGACTTGTTACTGACGCTCTTGCTGATGTCCGTCACGGTCGTTCCCTTTGAGCGTATCACCCCATACCTTCCAGAGGCTGACATATTGATCGGCGCCATTGATCCAGACGACGTTCCGTTTGTTGCACTAGCTCTTGCAGAAGCGCATGACGGAATTTGGTCGAACGACCGCGCATTCGAGCGCTTGCCAGGAATTCAATGCTGGACCACGACCAGGATTAAAACCCATTTACGTTTGTGAGGAGACGCGCTTGTCCTCAATTGTTTGTTGGTGCTACGGTGCGGTCCTGCATTGACAACCCGTAGCAAATTGACACATTAGATCAGGCGGCCACGAAAATTCATTATCAAGGAGACTTATTATGGCCAAGAAGCTGTCACCACCGGAAATCATGCGGAACCTCACCATCGGATACTGGGTCGCGCGCCTCGTTCATGTCGCTGCAAAACTCAAGCTGGCCGACTTGTTGAAGAAGGGGCCTCGTACTGTTGAAGACTTGGCGACGGCTGTGGGAGTCCAGCCGCAGGCGCTCTATCGTATCCTCCGCGCGCTGGCAAGCGTCGGCGTCTTTGCAGAGACGAAGAATCAACGATTTAAACTCACGCCGCTCGCTGCAACCCTTCAGACTGGCATCCCGACCTCGATGCATGCCTGGGCACTCATGATCAACGACAACTGGGGCTGGGACGCCTGGAAGGAACTCCTCCATGGAGCCAAGACTGGCGAGGTGCCGTTCATCAAGGCCCACGGTGTTCCGCTCTTCGAGTATTTTGAGAAGCACACCGAGGGCCTCCAGGTCTTTGGCGAATCGATGACCAGCATCTCCGTAACCGAGAACCCCGCCATCGCAGCCGCGTATAAGTTCTCCGGAATCCGTACGCTGGTGGATGTCGGCGGCGGGCATGGCAGCCTCCTGGCCACCATCCTCAAAGCGAACCCGAAGCTAAAAGGCGTGCTCTACGACCAGCCCTCTGTGATCGCCCGCGCTGAAAAGGACCAGCACGTGACCGCGAAAGGCATTGTGGAACGCTGCAGGCTCGAATCCGGCAACTTCTTCGAAGCAGTGCCAAAGGGCGGCGATGCTTACATCATGAAATACATCCTCCACGATTGGAACGATGAAAAGTGCGTAAAAATCCTCTCGAACTGCCGTGCCTCAATGAACGAGAAGGGGAAGGTGCTCGTTGTCGACAACGTCATCGCTCCCGGGAACGACCCAAGCTGGGGCAAACTCCTCGACATTCAAATGCTCATCATCGGAGGACGCGAGCGTACAAAGAAGGAATTCGCCGCGATGTTTGCCGAAGCCGGGTTGAAGTTGACTCGAGTGGTGCCGACCAAGGGGCCCCTCAGCATCGTCGAAGGAGTCCGAGCGTGACAGAACGGCCTGCCCGGTTCATTGATTATCTCTCACATTTCGTCATTCGTGAATTGTGAGCGAGACAAGCACGCTGTGCGAGACAGGTGCGATCCGAAGTTCGAAGTTCCGAGAACCTCGAACTTCGGACCTCGAACCGTCGTCCATCCGACCCGTCCCGCTTGTCCCGCAAGTCTCGAGAGTCCCGCCGAATAACGAGATTCGCTTCACGAACGACGGTCTTTCCCCCCATCAGCGCTTCTCTTCACCCTTCTTCCCGCCATACTCCATTCACTCCCCTCCCCGCAGGCCATCAGCTCCTGCATACCGGGTGTCCGCAAATCCTGCCCTCGCAGGGAGGTTCTGGGAAAATTCCTGGAGAGCTGCTATAAGGATTATCCAAAGGGTTGATTTCTTAGGGTCTTGCAGAACCTGTGGGCACACGCGCTCAGAATGAGCAGAAATTTTCAGATTGGGAGATTCTCTCTCCTGAGGGACGGCGATACTGGCTTGATGTGTTGGGCAAGCAGGGCTAGAAGGCTCGGTACGTGAAAGAGGTTGACGCCGACGAGGTGACGGTGCGATTTTATCAGGAGATTTACGACGACACCGGCAAGCTTGTTGAAATCCATCACAAGTTCCCGGTCGACCAGGGCCACCAAAAGGTTACGCCATGAAAGACGTCATCACTCACCAGATGGTTGCTGACAAACTGGCAGCGTATCTCCAGCATGATCTATCACTGGTCGACCTCGTCGCCTGGGCTGAGTCCGCCATGATGGAAGGGGAATTCGAACCCCAACATCTCACCGCTATCCGCGATGTCGTGGCACGCCTTGGCGTGGCCGACGTCCGTGCCTTCGGTTTGACCTGGGACGACTGCGAACAATTGCTAAAGCCATTGGGCTATGCGGCACACGTCCAGATCATGGCCAAATAATGAGCGACGATGACCAGATCCTGAGAGCCTATGCCACGATCACTTCGATGAAGGCAAACGTTCCGGAGCGCCCCCAGATTGAAGAGCGCTGGGTGATCGAGTTCAACGGTGCGATCGAGAAACTAGAGAAGTCGCTGAGCATCGATCTACAAGAGTTCAAGGTTCCACAAGACGCGCTCAAACGATTTGTCGCTTCGTGCAACAGCCTGACAAATGACGTGACGTATCTTGAAGGTATATGGTGTGAGCGGGCCATTCTGATGCAAAAGCTTGACTCGGTGCTTGTCTACTTCACGGGCTTGCAAGACCGAGAAGATAATAAGATTGGGTTTCACCCATTTAAATAGCCGCAGCAACCTCAAGCTCAGGGCCACTGTTTGCTATACTTCTTCCCTCGATTCCGTGGATTAACCCTCCGACGTGATTCTTCCAAGTTTGCTTGCCTCCCCTCTCTGGGAATGGCACCCGTAGTGGTCCAACTGCGCCCGTCGAGCGAGGTTACTGATGATCCCTCCGAGCTCGCTCGTTCTCTCTCCAGGGATGGGGGCTGATTGATCTTCCACTGCGCGCGTCCAACGAGGGCCTTCTGAGGCCGCGCGTTGCGCGAGCACAGAAGATCATCAGGCTCCATCCCCTCCTCTGCTCCGGAAGCATGGGACCACGCGGGTGCCATTCCCGCCCATCCCATCGAGCACGTTCTGCGAGCAAGGAGGGCACTTGAAGATACCCATCCCCCCCTAACGATAGGTTGACAGCCTCAAATCCGATCCTTGAGAATGGCTCCCATGGCTGGGAAGATCATCATTGAACGGCTTGAGTTTCAAGGGTGCTGCGGCGTGACTCCGGAGGAACGCCGGCGGCCTCAGCCGTTGGCGGTGGACCTGGAACTGGATTGCCAGACTGAGCCGGCGGCGACTTCGGACAATATCCAACACACGGTCGACTACGCCCATGTGGCAGATCGAGTTATCGAGATCGGCACGACACAGGGTTGCGCATTGCTGGAAACATTCTCAGAGCAGCTCCTCACCATGCTCTTTGCGGAGTTCCCCATCGAACGGGCCAAGATCTGGTTGCGGAAGCTTGCGCCTCCGCTGGAACATGTGACCGGTTCGGTCGGTGTGCAACTCGACCGATCGCGCCTGGCTCACCAGATTCAGGATGCGGGACCGACTCCGGCACGGTTTCTCACTCAGCAACTCCATCGCTTACCGAAAGGCAAGGCGCTCGATGTCGCGGCCGGTTCCGGACGCAACGCGCTCTATCTCGCCTCACACGGCTATCACGTCGATGCGATGGACCGTGATGAACAGGCCATGGCACAGCTCGCTGTCACGGCAAAACAACGGAACTTTCCCAATCTCCATGTCCGGACAGTAGACCTCGAACGGACAACGGATGAACGTCCTGAGTTTCCAAGGCAGGAATATGATGTGATCGTCGTGTTTTTCTATCTCCATCGCCCGATATTTCCCGCGCTCATCGAATCGCTGAAACCGAACGGGGTCTTGATCTACGAAACCTTCACCATCGATAACTACATTCGCCATCGCCATCCACGCCGATGGGAGTTTTGCCTTGCACACAATGAATTGCTCCGGCTCACGTCCAATCTCCGCGTGCTGTCGTACGACGAAGACGAACACGACGGCATCCATGGACAGAGTTCTGTCTTTACGGCGAGACTCATCGCCCAACAGGCGGGCCCCGGCAGCCAGCCGCACGAGTCGAAATGAGTCGCATCGATCTCCATCTCCATACCACCCACTCTGATGGAAGCCTCTCGCCGACTGAGGTATTACGGCTCGCTCACAAAGCAGGAGTCACCGCGCTGGCCATTACGGACCACGACATTGTGTCCGGCATTCCCGATGCGATCGCAGCCGGAGCTGAACTGGGAATCGAAATCATTCCCGGCGTCGAAATTAGCTCCCGCGTCGGCAACAGCGAGCTCCATATCCTGGGCTATTGCCTGCACTGGCAAAACCTGGAACTGAATCAGCGCTTGGCCGGCTTGCGCGAGAGTCGGCATAGCCGCAACCCGCAGATCATCGAACGGCTGCGCTCATTGGGACTGGACGTGACCTATGAAGAGGTGCGGGCTTTGGCCGGCACGGATTCAGTCGGACGTCCTCATATTGCGCGGCTCTTGATGGACAAGAAGTATGTCACGTCCGCTAAAGATGCCTTTGACCGATATCTGGCAGAAGGACGCCCGGCCTATGTGGCGCGTGAGTTGCCCCAGCCTGCGGATGCCATTGCCTGGATCAGAGCCGCCGGCGGCGTGGCCGTGCTGGCCCATCCAACCTGGGCCAAGGTATCTGGAGAAGGGCTGAACGCGCTCCTGACGACATTGAAAGCCGACGGCCTAGGCGGCATCGAAGTCCACTACAGTACGCACACGAAGCGCCAGACGACGGAATACCTCGACCTGGCCAAGCGGCTGAACATGCTGGTCACCGGTGGAAGCGATTTCCACGGCATTACCAAGCCGGACATCGAAGTCGGTACGGGCCGCGGCGACTTAAAAGTTTCCGAGAGACTACTCGACCCCCTGAAGAAAGCCGCCCTCCTCGTTGATCGTTCGTGAAATGAGAGCGAGACAAGCGTGACGTGCGCGCCAGGCGCGACTCGCGAAGATGACACTTCCGGCCCGTCCCGCTGTTCTCGCGAATCCCGCGAGTCCCGCGCCCGCTACGCGGGCATCGAAAGCACCACCGTCCATTTCTCCCTATTCGTTGACTCTTCCCTCCCATTCGCTACACTTTGAGACAATCACGGATAGCCTCAACGATTGTTATGTCGAAATCCTGGACTTGGATTGCTCCCTATATCTTTGCCATCTTGACTGTCCTCCTGGCCGGCCCCTTGCTGAGCAGCCTGGCGTTGATTCAAACTGTTTCAGTCCCGTATCTTCAGCTCAGTGGGCCCCACACCATTCGATTGATTGCGAACCTCCTCGCACTCGCCATCCTCTGGATCCTCGCCTTCACTGCCTTTCAGCAAATCCCGGATAACGGACGAGGATCAAGCTTTCTCCGTAACCTTGTCCTTCCGCTGACGACTCTCGTCGTCATCCTCTTCATCAACAAAGCGTTCAGGGCCGTGGGCCTGCCGCTGATCGAACAGATTGGCTCTTCTCGATTCGCCTGGATCTATGCAATCGGCCTCGTTGGTTCCGGCCTCTGGCTCACGGCAGCCTGGATCCTAAACCGAGATTCGCTACGCGAAGCCTTCGCTCCCCCTAGACAAACACACCACCAAGAAGCACAAGCCCTCGCCGAAGATGAGGACTCAAGGCAAGAAAAAGAGTCAGAGGCTCCATCAGAACCGGCAAGCATAGCCGCCACGGCATCGATCAATGGCTGCACACCCGGTATGCTTGGACGCTACAAAGTCTTGAAAGAGCTCGGACGTGGCGCAATGGGACTGGTCTACCTGGGGAAAGACCCCACGATCCAACGGTTCGTGGCTATCAAGACCATGCGACTCGATCAAATCAACCGCGACGACAAACTGCAAGACGTTAAGGCACGGTTTTTCCGCGAAGCAGAATCCACCGGGCGACTCTCCCACCCCAACATCGTAACCATCTATGATGCAGGAGAAGAAAACGATTTGGGGTATATCGCGATGGAACTCATCGAGGGAACACCTCTGAATCAGTGGGCACGGAAACCCAACTTGAGAACGGTCAACGAAGTTCTCCTCACAGTGGCCACCGTTGCGGATGCCCTGGGCTACGCCCATCAACAAGGCATCGTCCATCGTGACATCAAGCCGGCGAATATCATGCTCACGAAGGATCACATCGTAAAAGTCATGGACTTCGGTATTGCAAAGATGGCATCGAGCAGCAAGACGGAAACGAATATTGTACTGGGCACACCGACGTACATGTCTCCGGAGCAAATCGCAGGCAAAAAAGTGGACGGCCGGTCGGATATCTTTTCACTCGGCGTCGTGCTGTTCGAACTTCTCACTGGGCAGTTACCCTTTACGGCCGACAACGTATCGGCCGTACTGTTCAGCATCGCCCATCATCCGCATCCCGCGATTCAAACCTTGAGGCCAGATCTTCCCCCAATGGTGCAAGAGATCATAGACCGCGCGTTACAGAAAGAGTTGCCTCACCGCTATCGGCGCGCGGAAGAATTCGCAAGCGAACTCCGTGCCTGTCTTCAGAGACTCGCAGCCTGAAGGAGGTGTCGTCTGGCCCTTGAACGATTACATAGCGCCAAGTCCGATACCGGCCTTAAACGGCCCCATAACGAGGATCGTTTTGTGGCCGACCCTCTACTCGGACTCTATGTCGTCTGTGACGGCATGGGCGGAGGCAACGCCGGCGAAATTGCCAGTGCCCTTGCAGTCGAGGCGATTCAGGCGCACCTGGCCGAGGCAGCCAATTACACGAACCTGCCGCTGATCGGCCCCTACGATGCCTCGGTATCAGCATCGACCAATCGTCTTGCCAGCGCGATTCACGCGGCGAACGAGGTCGTTTATCGTGAATCATGGAGCAGGCCTGACTATGCCGGGATGGGTACCACCGTAGTCGCCGCATTGTTCTGCGAGGAAGTGCTCGCCATCGCCCATGTCGGAGACAGCCGACTCTACCTCGTCAGAAATGGGACAATCCGAGCCCTCACCACAGACCATTCCTGGGTTGCCGAACAAATCCTCAAGGGGCTCATCACGGAAGAAGAGGCTCAATGTTCCCCCCGCAGGAACATTGTCACAAAAGCCCTCGGCGTCGGGAGCAGTATCGATGTAGAGCTGGCGGAAGTTCCGGTTAAGAGCGGCGACAGGCTGTTGTTATGCTCAGACGGACTTACCCGTGCGGTCCACCAGAACGACATACTTCGCGTTCTCAGCGAATCAGAGGATCTCTCCACCATATCCGATCGCCTTATCCTGATGGCGAATGAAGCCGGCGGCGACGATAACACGACCGTAGTCGTCGTGGCCCTGCGGGATGAGTTCCAAGCCGGACTGTGGGAGAGACTGAAAAAACGATTCGTCGCGTAACGATTCACAGGGATCTTGCACAGGAGGGAACATCTTGCCAGAAACACTGCCCCAAACAGCAAGACAACTCGTCAACGGCAGGGACGTTGCGAGATAAGCGAGACGGGAGAGAGTTCGAGGTATTCGGAACTTCGAACCCAGAACTCAGAACTTCTTTCTCGCGAACCCCCACCAGACTATTTGAAAAAAAATGTGCCCTTCGGAAAGGTCTGGTAGCAGCGGTCGGAGACCTCCTGGCCATGCGATTGTAAGCACTCTAAGATCTGCCCGCTCCCAGGCGTAACTGCTCTGCAGAATCGCTTGATATCCCCCTCGCAGGCCGCCATCACTCGACTTTGATCTTCCTTCCACTTGACAAACCGCTCGTGCAACTGGTTTTGACACAACAGTGGAAGCTGTTTGGCACGCTGTTGCAAGCAACGAGTGCGAGAAGAGCCCTCCGGAGAGTCGGGACATAATTGTTCGATGTCCGATTCGCACTTCAACCTGGTTGCCTGCGGCGTAGGAGAATCCATCCTTGTCACAAACGGAGCTTCAACGTTGGAGTCACGCGATCGATCATCGTCCGGTCTCGACACAGCCGCCTCTGAAGGCAGCGGAGGAGAGGTCGGAATGGTGAAATCCAACGTGGGTGGCGAAGACAGGGAAAACGAGGGCTGCGCTGCCTGACGAGTCTCTACGGGCACCGCAGCCGAAGACAACTCTTCTTGTGACGGGAAATTGGTGACCACCGTCACCCACACGAGCCCAAGTCCCAGGATAGTGATAGCCCCGGTAATGATCCCGCTTGAAGACTGTTGCTGAGCCATGAGTACTCCCTATCTGACCACGCCCAGCATAGGATAAGCCGTCAGGAAAATCGACGAATTGTTAGGTTCCTACAAATCACGCGTGAGGAGCGCGACTGGCGAGAAAAGCGAGACGCGGGAGAGTTCGAGGTCCGAGGTTCGGGTCACGCCAGTCACGCGTTTCCCGCGAGTCTCGCCCATCTCGCTTAATATAGTTGTGGGCTAGTTTTCCGGAGTCTCGACGATGTGGTTTTCAAACCTGGTGCAGCCTTCGGCGAGCAGCCGATTGGTGAGCATTTCTCCAGGCCATTCAATGGGTAAATCGGCCGTGAAGATCCACACATCGGGAGAGGTCCATACGGGACCGTGGTCTTCAGGAAGTTCGGGATCGAACAGATCGGTCCAAACCGGCATGTACACGCCATTCCCGCACTGAGTATGAAGGTGCACGATCGTGCGGGCCCTGACAAGAGGGTCCAGATCGCGCCAGACTGCTGCGGTCTCATCCGCCAACCGATGGAGCCGCACGGCATTTTGCGCATCGAAAATAGCGTAGGCGGCATAGACCGGGGCTTCGATCATATCGGGAGCCAACGCCAACTCAGGACATTGCGCTGCGAGGCCTTCAAGGAGAGCCCGGCGATGCCGGTCTTCCAGCGAATCGGGCAGTCCAGAGTCCGGGACACCGATTAACTCAAAGAAGAGAAAGGCGGTATTCTCGACAGGGGGATAGAGCCGAGCGGCAATTGACATGGCCCTCTGGGAATCCGCCACCGTGCTCAAATGATCGTTCAACCCCTGGAGACTGAGCGGCTCCAGCGTCGAATCGGTCAATAAGCGCGACTCCACTCGCACGACCGTCCCGGCAGAGAGCCGGAGATGCCGATGCAACAGCTCCGCCGTCGCAACCGGATCGATCTTCAACTTGAGGGGATGGGCCAGATTGGCTTGGAGAGGAAGTTCCAATGCCGCCATAACGGCATAGGACAATTTTTCATCGGCTGGCCCATCGATGAGCACGGAGCAGGATGCCTCCGCGAGCAGATCGAAGAGCCATTCCGCCATGTCCTCATCCAGCGCTGCCAGTACCGTTAAGAGGTCGTACTCCCGCCCCTGCTCCAAGAAGGCTTGCAGCGTATCGATTGCCGCATCGGTATCGCCATGGTCATGGCGCCGGGCATTGATCAAGTGTACGAGATCTCGTGTGAGGGGGTCAGGGCGAGACCAACTTAACATATCGACAGACTCCTACCGCACAGCCGTGCAGCACTGCGCTCCATGTTGCCAAACTTTTCCTGTGGTAGCAAGCGCTCCAACAGTTTCTTTCCACAGAGTCCCGGCCACCGGTCAGACGATATACGGCTCACGACCCAATCACCTTTACCAATACGCGTTTTCGTCTCTGCCCATCGAACTCCCCGTAGAAAATCTGCTCCCACGGGCCGAAATCTAACCGGCCTTCGGTAATCGCAACGACGACTTCTCGCCCCATCAGCTGGCGCTTGATGTGGGCGTCGCCGTTATCTTCTCCCGTCTCGTTGTGCTGATAGGCCGCGTCCTGAGGAACGAGCCGGTCTAAGAATCGGTCATAGTCCTTGAGCAAACCTGGTTCGTCATCATTAATATAGACGCTGGCCGTGATATGCATGGCATTGACCAACACAAGCCCCTCTTGAACGCCGCTCTTCTCGACCACCACCTCAACCTGCCGCGTGATGTTGAGGTAGGCGCGCCGCGTCTTTGTTTCGAACCAGAGTTCTTCGCGATAAGATTTCATGGCCGTCGGTCAGTGGGCGCTCATTCTGCCGAACTGGAGCGTCAAGATGCAAGCTGCGCCACGTCTCCCACTCCATCGATCAAGGCAAGCCGATACAGGTATAATGGAGCTATGTCCGTCAGAACGACGACCACGTCCTTACGCCCGCCGAAATCTTCACGACTTCGACTTTCAGCCCATGCCAAAATCGTCCTGCGCGGACGCTATCTATCCAAGAATGCTGCGGGAACGATCGTCGAGACGCCGGCCCAACTATTCTGGCGCGTCGCGACAGACATCGCACAAGCTGAACGACTCTACCCGACCGCCGGTCGGCTGCCCCACGCGGCTCAACGTTGGTACGATTGCCTGGCGCGTCTCGACTTTCTCCCCAATTCTCCCACACTCATGAACGCCGGGCGACGCCTCCAGCAGCTCTCCGCCTGTTTTGTCCTTCCGGTCGAAGACTCCCTCGCCTCCATTTATGACAACCTGAAACATCAGGCACTCATCCACCAGTCGGGCGGCGGCACAGGATTCTCATTCAGTCATATACGCCCGCACAACGACCTGGTGGCATCGTCAAGCGGCGTCGCCTCCGGACCCATTTCCTTCATGCGCCTCTTCAACCTCTCGACGGACGTCATTAAGCAAGGCGGAACCAGGCGCGGCGCGAATATGGGCATCCTCCGTATCGACCACCCGGACATCCTCGACTTCATCGAACTTAAACTGACGCCGACCGAGATGACAAATTTTAATCTGTCGGTCGGCATCACCGATTCCTTCATGCGGGCCCTCACACGCCGTCGCACCTATGCCCTGATCAATCCTCACACCAACAAGCCGATGAGGCGGGTCCCGGCACAGCGCATATTCGATCAGCTCGTCGAAGCGGCATGGGCCAGCGGCGAGCCAGGCCTGGTCTTTCTCGACACAATCAATCGGGCCAATCCCACCCCGCTCCTTGGACCCATCGAATCGACCAACCCTTGTGGCGAACAGCCTCTCCTGGCCTATGAGTCCTGTACTCTCGGTTCCATCAACGTCGCCAACTTCATCTCACAAGCGGATGCAGGCCCCGCCATCGACTTCGACCGATTGGCCGAAACCATTTCCCTTGCCGTACGCTTCCTCGACAATGTGATTGATCGCTGCCGCTTCCCGCTTGCTCGAATCGATCACATGACGAAACAAACCCGGAAGATCGGTCTGGGCATCATGGGCTTCGCCGACCTGCTGATTTCCCTCAATATCCCCTACAACTCCGAAGCCGCGCTCCAGACAGCGAAGACCCTAATGGAGTTCTTTCAATCTCGCGCCCACTGCGCATCGACAAAGCTGGCATCCGAACGCGGAGTCTTTCCTGCCTATCGAGGCAGCCGGCTCCAAACACTTCACCAGCGGCATCGAAACGCGACCGTGACCACCATCGCTCCGACCGGCAGCATCAGCCTCATTGCCGGCTGCTCGCCGGGCATTGAACCGTTATACGGCGTACAGGAAGTCCGCCGTATTATGGACGGTGTCGTGCTGACCTCCCTTCATCCAGCCTTCGTCCGTCGAGCAAGCAGGCTCGGTCTCGATCTCGCCTTACTCCAGCCTGACCTGGCAGCGCATCCCTCCATTCAACATTTAACCCATATCCCCGAAGAGCTGCGTCGGCTGTTTGTCACGGCGCACGATGTCTCGCCCGAACATCATGTGCGTATGCAAGCGGTGTTTCAGCGATATAGCGATAGCGGCGTCTCGAAAACCATTAATTTGCCTGCCTCGGCGACCAAGGCCGAGGTGGCCGCAGCCTTTCTGCTTGCGTACCAACTCGGATGCAAAGGCCTCACCGTCTTTCGAACAGGCAGTCGGGAGGGGCAAGTCTTTTCCTGCAGCCCCACTCACCCCTGTTGAACCTAGCCCCCATTATTCATGAGCGCTTCTGCTGCAATCGCCGATCCGCTGCTACGACGAGCCTTCGGCCGGCGGGCTCGCGAGGCGGCTCAGCGATTTCGCGACGAACCGTCATGAGCAATGCGGGCTCTCTGCTCTTACGCGTATTTTCTCAACAAAATTGACAGCACCGGACGATGATGATAGGTATTTTCACAGACTAGTCTACGTGGATCGAATCGTTCAGTAGGGAGGTGCTTGATGGCTGCGCTCGTTGGGAACCTGACTTCGGTCCTGAATCCCTTTGATTGGACTCTTCTTTTCGCTCGCCAACCAGAACCAGATTTGGAATTCACGGACGAGGAACTTGATCAAACAATCGCCACAAAGGCACGGGGCCCGGTGAATCCCCGCAAGAAACCCAGTAAGGGAAGCCCGGTTCTCTGGATACTGATCCTGGTTCTTGTCGGCGGTATTGGCTATGTCTCAATGGAACCGGACATGGTGACAGAATGGTTGAGTCCCTACCTGGGTGAGAACACCCCATCACCAGTGGCCGTGAAACCGAAACCGTTGGCCCCAGCGCCCGTACCGCAAGCCGTTCCCAGTCCGAGTGCCGTTGCTCCAGCCCCATTGGCTCCTACAACTTCTCCAGCAGCTCCCGCCACTGCCGTCACTACTGCGGCTCCGGCAAATGCTCCACTGCCTCAAACGGCAGCGAAAACCGCTGCACCGGTCGACCTGCCTCTCGACCCGATGTTCAGTGAAGGACAACGAGTGACCGTTACGGGAGACCAAGTGGCTCCCGGAGGAAGCATTCCGCTGTTCGCAGATTCATTGAGCATCAAGCCAGGACCGATCGTTCGTCCCGGAATCTCGCTCACTGTCATGGACGGCGATCTCCAGCCAAGCGGCTGGATGTATTTGGTACGTACCGACGAAGGTGCAAATGGCTGGGTCTCGGAAAAACGTCTTCGCCTGAAGTTCTGACCCTTCCGTTTTTCTCACGCGAATAGCTCCTACTGGATAGACACTTTCTCGCCTTTTCAAGCAACCTCCCTGTGCTATAATCCGCCCGTTTTCTATTCCCTACCACACCCACAGGTTGAGTCGATTCCATGGCCGCACTCACAGCAATTATTTTCGACTTCGATGGCGTGATCGCGGACACCGAGCCCCTCCATTTCGCCGGCTTTCGTCAGACGCTAGAAGAAATCGGCATCAGCCTGACTGAATCAGACTACTACGCCAACTACTTGGGGTATGACGATCGGGGCTGTTTCATCGCAGCGCTCAATACGCACCAACGCCCCATTGACCCCGCCGCCCTCTCACAACTGATGCGACGAAAAGCCCATGCCTATCTGGCATCGGTGAAGGATCACCTGGTCATTTTCCCCGGCGTGCGCGAGTTCGTGCGTGAAGCCGCCGCCACCTACCCTTTAGCTATCGCGTCCGGCGCCCTCCGCCATGAGATCGACGTGATTCTTGAACAAGCAGGGCTTCACAAAGAATTTCTTCATATCACCAGCGCAGAAGACGTGACTAGCGGAAAGCCCGATCCGGCCCCCTTTCTCCACGCTCTCAACGGATTGAATCAACAACGCCGAGAGCAGGCTATCACCGCCGGATCCTGTTTGGTGATTGAGGACTCCATCCCTGGCATTCGCGCCGCAAAAACTGCAGGAATGAAAGTTCTTGCCGTAGCGAATACACACACGACCCATGACCTGCATGAAGCCCATGCAGTCACCCACAGTCTTTCAGAGGTTCGCCTCAGCGAACTCCGCGAACGGTTGTGGCCTGCAGCATTAGGAGCCTAGTGGCATGAGAATCTGCTCTCTGCTTCCCAGTGCAACCGAGGTTATTGCCGCACTCGGTCTGCGCGATGAACTGGTCGGAATCAGTCACGAGTGCGACTATCCGCCATCAGTCAGAAGCGTGCCCATCATGGTTGAACCGATGCTTCCCTCTGATGGACTGGCCAGCGATGACATCGACAGACAAGTGCGTGAGCTTGTCGCGTCTGGACAACGGCTCTACCGGCTAAAAGACCACCTCATGCGAGAAGCGCGCCCCGATCTGGTGCTATCTCAAGACCTCTGCCACGTCTGCGCCGTTACGCCAGACCAACTGCATGACGCCCTTCGCTCCATGCCTCACCAACCGACCGTCCTCACATTGAACCCCGGTACGGTTGATGACGTGATCGACGATGTCGTACGGATCGGCGATGCTGCAGGACGGTCGACGGAAGGCCATCGTCTCGCTACGCAATTACATGACAGACTGGATGCCATCAGGACTCGCACCCAGGGTTTTGCTCATCGACCTCGCGTAGTCTGTATCGAATGGCTCTCTCCTCTGTTTGTCGCAGGCCATTGGGTTCCTCAAATGGTCCAGCTAGCCGGCGGCCAGGATATCCTCTCCCAGCCTGGGAGCCCTTCGCGAGTTGTGACCTGGGACGAGGTCTTGGCCGCGGCTCCAGACGTTCTCATCGTGATGCCCTGCGGATTTTCCGTTGAACGGACGTACACAGAGCTGCTCCAACTGATGCAACAACCGGGTCAATGGCAACTCACGTCTGCGTTGGCCGAGCACACCTACCTAGTCGACGCCTCCTCCTATTTCAGCAGACCGGGCCCTCGCCTAATCGACGGTATCGAACTCTTGGCAGCTATCCTGCACCCGTCCGATGACCATCACATTCATGCATCCATGGCCCGCCGCCTTGGACCACTACCGATTCACCGACACCCATGACGACACTCTCCATTACCGATGTCCAAGCCTACTGCACGGCTCTCACCAAAAAGAGCGGGAGCAACTTCTATTACTCCTTCCTCTTTCTTCCGAGAAAGCAGCGCGCTGCGATGTACACGGTCTATGCCTTCTGTAAGGAAGTCGACAACGCGGTCGATGAGCCCCCGGCAGGAAGTAACCCTCAGGATGAACTCCAACGGTGGCGGGGAGAGCTTGAAGCAGCCTACCGCGGCACGCCGACCTTCCCGGTGACTATCAGCCTGGCCTACCATGTCAGGCAACTGGCTATCCCGCAGGCCTATTTCGATGAGCTCATCAAAGGCGTCGAAATGGACCTCACCGCAGCACGATACGCTTCATTTCAAGACCTCTCGGTCTACTGCTATCGTGTTGCATCGGTCGTGGGACTCATCTGCCTCCATATCTTCGGCCCCACGTCGGCCAGGGCACAGGACTATGCCGTCGCCCTCGGAATGGCGTTTCAGCTGACGAACATTCTACGGGACATCGGGACAGACGCAGCTCAAGGCCGCATCTATCTGCCGGAAGAAGACCTCCAAAAATTCGGCTGCACCGATCAGACCATCCTCCAGCGTCAGGAAAATGCAGAACTCCACAAGTTGCTTCATTCTGAAACCGCAAGGGCCCATGAGTACTACGCAAAAGCACAGGCGGCGTTCGATGCTCTGCCGGCACAGGACCAACGAGCGCTGACGGTCGCTGAAATCATGCGCGCCGTATATTTTCGCATTTTGCAAAGGATCGAGAGACCCGGACATCAGATATTCGGCCCTCGGGCCAGGCTCTCAACCAGTCGTCGACTAGCCGTGGCCGCCGCTGTGTGGATCCGCTCCCGAATGTCGTGACATCCACAGCCACTCAGTCCGTCGTGATTCTTGGTGGAGACCTCGCTGGCCTCACGGCCGCCTACCGCCTTATCCGTCTTGGCTATCGAGTCATAATCGTCGATCGTCACCCCTCTTTTGGAACGACCCTCATAGGCGAAGGCTCTCACAACAGCCCTGAGCCCTTCACCGTCCTCGGCTGTCATCACGCGACACAAGCGCTACTGCACTCGCTCCATTCCAATTCACGGCAGCCGGAAGAAATTGCAATCCCACTAGAGTTTCGTCTCCCTGACGGCTCCCTCGTTCATTACCCGCGCAGCTCCTTCCCCGCGCCTCTTCACTCATGGGTGAACCTCCTGAGATTTGCCGGCATCCCTTGGAAAGAACGATGGCAACTGGCATCATGGGTGGAACAACTTTGGGAAGGCGATACGGAGCTGCCTGCCGATCTGGAGCAACGTATCGCCGACGAATGGTTGACATCAATCGGCCAAAGCGCGCAGACCCGCGACCTTGTCTGGAATCCTCTCGCGCGATGGTTGACCGGCAATGACCTCGCCATGATGTCCGCCGATGTCTTCGTGCGCTCGATGAAACCCCTGTTCCTGAGCACTCGTCCGGACAGCCGTGTCTCGGTCGTGCAGGATTCGCTTCAGGCTTGTTTCATACAGCCAATTACCGAGACACTGACCCAGGCCGGCGCGACTATTGTGTGCAACACGGAGGCGACCCAGCTTCGTTATGAACGAGATCGCATATCGGGAGTCCTGCTGCGGGATGGACCCCTGTTACAAGCCGATTGGTATGTGGCAGCCCTGCCCCCTCAACAGCTCACAACCTTACTTCCTGAACGATGGCTCACCCGCTACGCCTATTTTCAGCAGCTCACGGAATTGCGGTCGGTCGAGAGTACAAGCCTTCACGTGCAGGCGGAGCAACCCTGTGCCACACCTCGCCTCATCCTACTGAGCGACCCATCATTTCACTGGGTACTTGCCACAGCGGCAACGCCTGATTACACCAACTTCTCACTCGTCACAACCGACAACCAGATCGCACAGGCTCGACCGGACTCAAATCTTCATATGCTCATCCAGGACCTACTCAGATCGTTGGGGCTCCTCATGCCGGAAAGCAGAATCGCATCGACCCACCCTCGGACAGTTCCAAACGCCATCCTCTCACTCAAGCCCGGAGCAAAATTACACCGGCCCATCCAACGCAGTCCGATTGCCAACTTGCTGCTGGCTGGTAGTTGGACCGATACAGGCTGGCCTCCCAACCTCGAAAGCGCCATTGTCAGTGGCAATCGCTGCGCCGAAACCATTGCCTCCGATAAACCAGCATGATGGTGACCCGATACCGCCGTTCCTACTCCATTGACAAGGAAAACCGTCCCGCCTAAAATCTCTAAAAGTTTTCACCAACTCCCCTGCATCATCATGACCCTCCTCGAACTCAGCAAGTCTCTGCATGACTGCCAACGTTGCAAACTGGCCAAGCTAGGGCGCAGCCAGGTCGTCTTTGGTGTAGGAAATCCTCACGCAAGCGTAATGTTCGTGGGGGAAGCGCCCGGTTTCAACGAAGACCAGCAGGGAGAGCCGTTTGTCGGGGCAGCGGGGAAACTCTTGAACGATCTCCTGCAATCGGCAGGATTGTCACGTAGCGATATCTACATCGCCAACGTCATCAAGTGCCGGCCCCCGAACAACCGCGACCCGGAACCGGATGAAGTCGAGACGTGCAAACCCTTTCTGATGCAACAGATCGCCATGATCCATCCGAAACTGGTCTGCACGTTGGGGAATTGGGCGACACAAACGTTGCTGGAACGGAAGGTGGGAATTACAAAGGTTCGCGGCCAGGCCTTCTACTTGAAAGACTTTGTCCTCTTCCCCTTGCTGCACCCCGCCGCAGCCCTGCACCAGGGCAGCATGCTCGAACCACTTCGTGAGGACTTCAAAAAACTGCGAGAGTTCCTGGATCGGAATACCAAACCTTCCGAACCCACAACAGCAACCGCGGTTGCTGCACCCACACTACACATCGAACCGCCGCAACCGACCCAGATGGATCTGTTCGGATCGTAATTCACGTATTTCTCAATCATAGTTTTTGACGCTGACTCTCAGAATATCCCCGTTTATCGTTTTTGATCCGAGTCGGACATGGAGTGGACAGCCACGCAGACCGGCTCTGACTGTAACTCGTTGACCAGATATACTGCGGGCTGATAGCCGGATAAACTGCAGGATTCGCAGTCTATCTCAGTGGGAGAACAGATCGAAATATTGAACATGTATTTGATTTCTAGGTAGACTTGCCTGCCACCTGGGTACCAAGGTTACCATGCAATACGGCAAGATCGCCCGCAGCAGACTTATTAGTTAGACACCGGTGACAACTATGGGCTTTCGATTTCGCTTAGGTCCATTCACTTTCGGTCGCACAGGCACTCGTCTGAGCTTGTGGCTAGGGGGAATTGGTTTTTCGACCCCGCTGTCCGGGAAAGGTCGCACCTTTGGCAAGGTAGGCATCGGTCCGCTCAGTTGGTACGGCCAACCAGGTAATAACCCGTCCGCTCTGCCAAGCGAGGAAGCGGCTGCGGTAGAACCCAACCCCTTCAGCGCCTACGAAGGCGCAGCGATATATTCTTTTCGAGCAGATCAACGCTTCCTCGAAAGGCTTCAACAAAATGGCATGCCGTGGCGCGGTGTTCAAGAACGGCTAAAGGAAGAGCTTCCACATCACTTGCCCGATTTAGACCACATTGCATATGGTCTCGTGCCCAAAGCAATGAACATCACGTTCGGGCAACAGGAATCCGCCTGGGGTCCGAGAAGCGGCCATCAAAGAGAGGCACTGGCTTCACAACTTGGATCGTGGTCAAGTGAAGCCAGCGTCTAACCCGTCGTTGCACCCGACCTGCTACAGCGGGCTTCGCCCGCTGTAGCAGGTCGGGTGAACTCCAACGCTAGGCCGCAACTGGAATATGGGGTACCTGTATTTCGATGAGTCAATTCGCGATAAGGGTGGCTTCATCATCGGCGCCACTGTGTACTCTTCTTGCGACCTTACTTCGCACATTCATCAACAGTGGGAGTCTCTCGGGTTGAATCCGCTCGAATATGAATACAAGAGCTCTGCATTAAAGGCCGGTAACACAGCGGCGGAAGAACAAAGACGTCGACTTCACGCTGTGCTGTCTCGCACTAAGATCGGTTTGGTGGTATCCCCAACCTCGCACCGGAAGGAACTTGGGGCATATGCGGTAGCGCTGATCAAGCAATTGCTTGAGGCTGGCTCAATACCACGTGAGCCACATACCCTCTACCTGGATCAAAATATCAGAGTTTCCAGCGCAGATAAAGCTCTAGCTTGGGCAATGGCGGTTTCCATCCAGCCAAACCAGAACTCCAGAATTGTAGCGGGAATCCAATTGGCAGATCTTGAGGCTCACTCGCTGGGAGGCATGCTCTTGGAGGGGATGGGACTTCTCACCAAAACGGTTAGAGCAGGAGAAGGTTCAGGCTATGACCCTGAAACGCAAATTGAGATCGGCTTCGAGCTCTGGGCTTCTCTTCGCTACATGCTGTTTGGCAGCCCTATGCCTGTTAGAGCGGCGGTCGGTGACGATCCAATAGCCTATCCTGTATTCAAAGTTGAGGGATACGGCTTGTACATTGCCCCCTCGTGTCCGGACGACCTTAGAGCCTATGCAAGAAACCGCTTTGGAGAAAACTATCTGGGCTGCATCCACTAACCAGCCTAACCCAGCGCTCAACTGGACGCGCCAAAAAGTGGCGCGCCGGTTAGCTCGGGTTATCCCCCGCTGCAGTGGAGATGGTAGGCGAGATGAGACTTCCGAGAAGTCGCTCCTTGAGCGGTTCTGCCTCGGCATCACGTCTATTCCAATAAATCATTTCATGCTCGCTGCTCCCTTCTCCCCAACATCACCCGCTACTGCTGACGCGTGCATCAGCGCCTTGCTGAGTCTCGCCGTAGTGAAGTCCCGCGGCCCGCTCCCAGCGGGTGGCACAGACTGTTCGACGCTCCGTTCGACCATCGGTCGGAACGGAGCTAGTTTCTGTGCCAAGCGTGGCTGAACGTGAGGGCGAGCCAGCAGGGCGCTGGCAAAAGCGGCAGCAGCAACGGGCGTCGGTCTGGGAACGGGACAGGCGCCGCCGAAGACGGCTGAGCCAGTCCCCTGGGCTCAATTTATTTTTCAAAGTCGCTCGGGAGGATCGGGCCGCCGATTACCGGATGAATCGGGACACAACTTGCCGCAGCTCGCGGCCGTTGCTCTACCCCTGCAACGGCGAAGCCTGTACTGTTCGAGGCTCGGCGAGTTTACAGGCTTCGAGCGAGCAAGGCGTAGTTGGGTGATTCAGGAAGTCTTGCGGCGGCACGCATCCTCCCGAGCGACGATCTTATGCTTTTGCTTTGATCGTGGGCGAGGGGTCTGAACCAGTGGCCTCAGCAGCTTCTTCCTCGGCAGGCTTTTCTTCTTCCGGCACATCGAACCAGGACACCAGCATCTCGTCCCACCAGGCTTCATCGATCTCTTTCCCAGGATCGTTGCCCAGAAACGCCACATCATCCTTCGTGACATCTGGACCGACGAGCTGAGGTTGGAACTTGGCTCGATCAATAACTTCTTTGGTCGCGTACCCTCCGATGATCCAGGAGTCAGGATCGGCCCGGCGCGATTTGTAGGCCTTGAGCTCGATCTTGAGATACATGAAAATCTGCTGTTGCGCAGGAACTCCGACGCCGGATTGAGGAAGCCCCAAGGTCTTTTCGATCTTCTTGCGCCAATGCCGGTCGTCATACCGCGACGTAATCAGCTGGAGCATGGTCTTTCCAAGTTCGGCATCGAGCGGCATGGTACTTGTGATCTCTCCTATGATCTCAGATGTTGTTTGAAAAATGCTGTGGCACGCATCCATGCATCCTTGGCCGCCTCCGGACGATACACCGTCTTGTCTGTATCCCGGAAGAAAGCATGAGGCGCGCCGGGATAGGTCTTGATCTCACCGGACTTATTATATTTCTTGAACCCTGCCGCGAGCCGCTGAACATCCGCCTTGGTAATCCAGCCGTCATCTTCCCCATAGAGATAGAGGACAGGAGCCGACAGTTGTTGCAGCGGCGCGTCGGGATTCGGCACCTGACCATAGAACGGCACAGCAGCCTTCACATCTTTGCTCACACAAGGCAGCATGAGCGCATAGGATCCGCCCATGCAGAACCCAGTCACTCCGATTCTCGTGGCGTCGACTTCAGGAACGGACTTGAGATAGGCAACGGTCGCATTGAGATCTTTGAGTCCATCTTCCTGCTGGAGCGTATTCATCAACTTGCCTGCCTCGCCAGGATCGGTCGTGATGGCATTCCCTAATCGGGAGTATAGATCCGGCGCAATCGCCACGTACCCCTCAGCGGCATAACGCTTTGCCACGTCCTTGATGTGGTCGGTCAGTCCCCACCATTCCTGAATCACGATGATTGTGGGACGCCGCTCCTTGGTCTGCGGGGCTGCCACATAGGCCCGCATCGTGATCTTGTCACTGGGATACTGGACCATCGTTTCTCTGATTGATTCAGCCATAAGGCACCTCCTTACAGGTGCAAGTTGTGAGTTATAAGTTCTGAGTGCTGAGTTAAAGACTCCGAGTTAAGAAACTATCTCATCCTCAATCTTCAACTCAGAACTCAACACTCAAAACTCAGAACTGGCAACTTGCCCTCATTCGTGGCTAGCTGCCAGCTACCATCATCTCTGTAATCTTCACGGTCGGGCTCGCAATGCGCCCACGAAACACAAGGTCGCTGCCAATCATCTCTATTCCTGCAAACATGTCTTTCAGATTACCCGCGATCGTGATCTCTTCAACCGGATAGGCCAACTCGCCTCCTTCGATCCAAAACCCAGCAGCGCCCCGCGAGTAATCACCGGTCACCATGTTGATCCCGAAGCCGATGAGGTCCGTGACATACAGACCCTGTTTCACGGTCTTGATAATGTCTTGGGCTGCCTTCGTCCCTGGCTCGAGATAGAAATTCGTGGGACCGACCGATGGATTCTCGCCGACACTGCGCGAGGCATTGCCGGTTGAAGCCAAACCGAGCTTCCTCCCGGAATAGGTATCGAGCAGATAGCTCTTCAATACCCCTCGCTCCACCACTGTCGTCTTCCTGGTCGGCAAACCTTCGCCATCGAACGGTCGAGAGCCCAGCCCTCCGACCACTCGTCCATCGTCATAGACCGTCACGAACTCCGGAGCCAGCGGTTTGTCCAATTGGCCTGCCAGAAATGACGCCCCTTTATAGAGGGCGTACCCCGACAACGCGCCGCAGAGATTTCCCATAAGACTTCCGGCCGTTTCAGAATCGAAAACGACAGGAACTCGCTGCGTTGCCACTTTCCTCGCTCCGAGCTTTCGCACGGTCCGCCGCGCCGCTTCCAGCCCTACCATCTCCGGAGAGTCCAGCTTGGCGAATTTCCGCCGCACATCGTACCAGGAATCGCGCTGCATGGCCCCCGTCACCGGGTCGGTCGCAATGGGCGACACCGACATCGAGAAGCTGGAACTCTGGTACTCTCCTAGAAATCCGTGACTATTGCCCAACACCACACGCCCCGAAGAGGAATCGAAGTCGCCCCCTTCAGAATTCGTCACACGCTCATCCATCGACATGGCGGCAGCCTCTACCCGTTTGGCCAATTCAATCTGCTGCTCCGTATTCAGCCTGGTTGGATCGTAGAGATCGAAATCCGGCACCTCCCCCGCCATCTGATCCGCCGCGGGCAAGCCGGATACCGGATCTTCCACGACGGCTTTCGCCAGGGTACAGGTCTCGGTGACAAGTTGATCCAAGGAATCCGGTGAGAAATCGGATGTGGAAGTACTGGCGGAACGTTTCCCGACAAACACGCGCAAGCCAAGACGTTTCTCTCGCGCTTTTGTAAGGCGATCGACCGCGCCCAACCGAACTTGCACCGAAAAGGTTTCGCCATCGGCGATAATGATATCCGCTTCCGTCGCCCCGCCACGCTTCGCCTTGGCTAAGAGGTCCAACGCAAGTGGGCTATATCCGTCGCGCTGTTGTATCTGCTGACTCATCGTTGCGTCCCGCCTACGGTAATTTCATCGATTCGAATGGTCGGCAAACCGACGCCCACGGGAACGGACTGTCCTTCTTTGCCGCAAGTACCGATGCCCTCATCGAGCTTGAGATCGTGCCCGACCATCGAGACTTTGGTGAGGATCTCCGGTCCGCTGCCGATCAATGTCGCGCCCTTAACCGGCCTCGTTATCTTCCCCCCCTCAATCAAGTAGGCCTCGCTGGCGGAAAATACAAATTTACCGTTGGTGATATCCACCTGCCCGCCACCGAACGATACGGCATAGAGACCGCGATCGACGGAGCGAATGATCTCCTCAGGGTCTGATGTACCAGCCAACATAAACGTATTCGTCATGCGCGGCAGTACCACGCTTTGATAACTTTCTCGCCTGCCATTACCAGTCAGGGGTATCCCCATCAGACGCGCGTTCAATTTGTCGGTGATATAGCCGCGCAGGATTCCGCGCTCGATGAGCATGGTGCGACCGGTCGTGGTCCCTTCATCATCCATGTTGAGCGAGCCACGCCGGCCAGGCAAGGTACCATCATCGACGATGGTACAGACGTCGGACGCCACCCGTTTCCCAAGAAGATTTGAAAACGCTGAGGTTTTTTTCCGGTTGAAGTCCGCTTCGAGACCATGGCCAATGGCTTCATGCAACAAAATCCCCGGCCAGCCTCCACCCAGCACGACCGGCATGACACCCGCCGGCGCTTCGACGGCAGACAAGTTGAGGATGGCTTCACGCGCCGCTTCACGCGCAAACCGCAGATACCGGTCGCCCTCATAATAAAACTCGAACCCGACACGGCCGCCCCCGCCGAACGAGCCGGCTTGGCGTTGGCCGTTCTCTTCAGCAATACAGGTGACTTGCAGCCTCGAAAGCGGTTGCACGTCCCCTATCAACGTGCCATCTGAAGTGGCGACCATCACCACCTTATATTCTGTGTTAAACGAAGCCATGACATTCTTGATGCGTGGGTCGGACCGGCGTGCTTCGGCATCGATCGCGTTCAATAACGACACGCGTTCCGCTGTGGCGACTTCAGCTCGAGCCCGATCGATCGGGTAGAGATCTCTGGTGGGGTGCTGATGAACGGGAACAGGAACCGCGTGGGCTCCACCAGGCGAGTTGGCTATGTACCGGGCCGTATCGGCCGCGAGCTCGAGATCTTTCTTCGTCAGCTCATCGGAATAGGCAAAGCCGGTTTTTTCCCCTGCCGTCGCACGCACCCCCACGCCCTGCGAGACACTCTTCGTCGCACGCTTGACGAGGGACTCCTCCATCGAGACGGATTCGGACACACAGGACTCAAAATAGAGATCGGCATAGTCGACATCCCGAACTTTGACCCGCCCGAGCGCCCCAAGCACCTCGCCTTCGGTCAGCCCAAAGGACGTCAACTGAACAAGATCACCCATAGTTTGCAAATCCTCATGACGGTTGGCATACGAATAGACGGGGAAGTATAGCCGATCGCTTTCCGCAGGCGCAATGACAATTCATCCAACTTGTCGCTTTTACAGGACTTTTACGAAAATTTGTTTGACAAACTTCCCCCTCGCCAGTAGACTTTGCTCGCCTACCGTACAATCTTGCGCAAAGGAATTTTCACCAACAGCACAGATATGGACACCAAAGACTCATCGACCCTGGACCAGCTATCCGAAGAAGCGCTCACCATAAAACTCGATTCCAGCCTCTTACCCAAGCATATTGCCATCATCATGGATGGCAATGGCCGCTGGGCAGAACTGCGAAGCCTCCCTCGCATTGCCGGTCATCGCGAAGGGATCAAGTCCGTCCGGGAAATGATTACAGTCTGCCTGGAACTGGGCATCCACGCCCTGACAATTTACGCGTTTTCACAGGAAAATTGGAACCGTCCCGTTCAGGAAATCTCTTCGCTCATGGGCTTGCTCGAATATTACCTTTCGACGGAGCGGACGAAGCTCATTGAGCAGGGTGTTCGGGTGCGGACAATCGGTCGACACGACTCTCTCCCGACCTCCGCCCGCCGATGGGTCCGGGCCACTGAACAGGAAACCGCCCATCTCGACAGACTACATCTCACACTCGCCCTCAGCTATGGTGGCCGTACTGAGATCGTGGACGCGGTACGTGAACTCCTTCATGACGTACAAGACGGCAAGCTGCAACCAGACGATGTGGATGAGTCGCGGATCCAGCAATATCTCTACACCCATGAACTGCCCGATCCCGACTTATTGATTCGCACCAGCGGCGAAACGCGAATCAGCAACTTCCTTCTCTGGCAGCTCGCCTACACCGAGCTCTATTTCACTCCGACGCTGTGGCCCGACTTCCGTCGCCGAGAACTCTTGCTGGCCTTACTGGAATACCAGCGGCGTGAGCGGCGATTCGGTCGCGTCCTCAGTGCCATTTCGTCATAAGTGGTCGATCCCAACCTCCCCATGCAGGAATATAAAACCGCTGGCCAACAGCAGGCTGAACCGACGCCGGTTACGGCGTCCCGATTCGACCCCCGTCGGATCTATACTATTCTGGTCCTCGCTCCACTCTTATACGCCGTCATTCGATACCTCCCTCCCCTTGCATTTTCTGGCGTCGTGGCGCTAGCAGGGGCGCTCGCCCTCTTTGAGTTCTACCGATTATGCTTCAACGACCGCAGCCACACCTGGCTGATAGTGATCGGCCTGACAGGATTCACCGGCCTGTTTTTTGGAACACACTGGCCGGGCATCATCGTTCCCACCCTCCTGGCCACACTAGTCTGTGTTACTTCGGTCCCGCTCCTCGGTCGCTCCCCCCTTGAACAGAGCCTGCGGGACGGAGCCATGACCCTATTCGGCGTCCTCTATCTAGGCCTCACACTCGGCATGCTCTCGATGACAAGACTCCTCCCTCAGGGTGAATGGCTGATTTTCTTTCTCCTGCTGGTAACCTGGGCATCCGATACCGGCGCCTACTATGTCGGCACACTGTACGGACGACATCGCTTGGCTCCCACGATCAGTCCCAAAAAAACAGTCGAGGGCTTGGTGGGAGGCTTAATTGCTGCCATAATAGCCGGGTACATAGCACGTTGGTGGTTTCTTCCAGAGTTATCCGGTCTTGATTGTCTGATCTTGGCTACCCTGTTGACCATCGCAGGTCTCTGGGGTGACCTGGCCGAATCGGCGATGAAACGCACCGTCGGCATGAAGGATTCCGGTGGTATACTGCCGGGCCACGGGGGTATGCTCGACCGTCTTGATAGTCTCTTGTTCGCCACCCCTGTCTTCTACTACTATATATCGCTGGTATGCCGGCTATGAGTCATGGAGTGAAAAAACCCCTTATGAAAACCATCGTCATTCTTGGGTCGACCGGTTCGATCGGCACCAACACCTTAGATCTCGTGAACCGGTTCCCGGACGAATTTCGTGTGGCAGGACTGACCGCCGGCAGCAATGATGAGAAACTCGAGGACCAGATCCGCCGGTTTAAACCCCGCATCGTGGCCCTATCGGATGCCTCCGCTGCCGCCAGGCTCCGGCAACGCTGTGAGGGGCTGCCTGTCGAAATTTTGGCCGGCCAAGAAGGCTTGATTCAGGTTGCCTCTGCACCAGAAGCCGAGCTCGTCATCTCCGCCATCGTCGGTGGAGCCGGTCTCGTGCCTACCCTTGCGGCGATCCGAAGCGGAAAGCAAATTGCCTTGGCCAATAAGGAACCGATGGTCATGGCGGGAAAATTGATGCAGGACGAGGCACGCCGGCATGGCGTTCGGATCTTCCCGGTCGACAGCGAACACAGTGCGATCTTCCAATCGTTAGAAGGTCATCGCAAAGAGGATGTCCGCCGTCTGATCTTGACGGCGTCCGGAGGGGCCCTCTGGACCTTGAACCGCGAAGAGCTGCAGGACGTCACACCAGAACGGGCACTCCAACATCCCAATTGGAAAATGGGCGCAAAAATCACGATCGATTCCGCCACTCTCATGAACAAAGGGCTCGAGGTTGTCGAAGCCCGCTGGCTCTTCGACATCCCGGAGTCTCAGATCGAGGTCATGATCCACCGGGAAAGCATCATTCATTCTCTGGTAGAATATCAGGATCGATCGATGATCGCACAATTGGGATTGCCGGATATGCGAACACCTATTTCTTATGCGATGAAATATCCAGGACGCATGCCGCTGGATCTGCCCTCGCTGGATCTGACGGAAATTGCAAAGCTGACGTTTTGCAAGCCCGATCACGACCGGTTCCCCTGCTTGGGTCTTGGCTATGAATCCCTGCGGGTCGGCGGTACGATGCCGGCCACAATGAATGCCGCAAATGAAATTGCCGTCGAGGCATTCTTAAACGGGGGTATCCGGTTCACCGACATTGTGGAGATCATTCGCAGCACAATGGACGTCCACACCACCAAAGACGTCGAGACGTTAGAAGACGCGCTGGAGGCGGATCGATGGGCTCGAGAGAAGGCTGAATCGTTGGTATTAGCATTAGCACGCTAGGTCTACACGAAGGAGCACACATCTTGTTCATGGCACTTACCTGGTCCCCCGATACCGTCTGGTTGCTCATGCAGAAGGCATGGTGGTTCCTGGTCGTTCTGGGCGTGTTAGTCGCGTTCCATGAACTCGGGCATTTCTTGGCTGCTCGCTGGGTCGGCGTCAAGGTCCTCAAGTTTTCCCTTGGATTCGGACCAAAGATTTTTGGCCGGAAAATGGGCGAAACAGAATATCTCCTCTCAGCCATTCCACTCGGTGGCTATGTCAAACTGTTCGGCGAAGATGAGACCGAAGCGACGACACAGGAGGACCGTGCGCGGTCGTTTGCACACAAAGGATTGTGGGGCAAAGTCCTGATCGTTGCCGCGGGACCTGGATTTAACTTTATTCTGGCTTATTTCATTTTTGCCGGATGGCTCGCGACCGGAGCTCCACTTCCTGTCCCGACGTTCCAGGATCTCACACCCGATATCGAAGCAATGGTTCCCGGCTCTCCTGCCGACACCGCAGGCATCCACATTGGAGATCGTGTCAGCCGAGTCAACGGACAAGACATTTCAACCAGAACAGAACTCTTCGATGCAGTGGCGAAGAGTAAAGGGCAGGCACTGACGCTCGAGATTAAACGAGGCGAACAGTTTAAAACGCTGACGGTCACACCCACCACCGCACCAGGACCACAGGTCTCTGCGCAAGAGCCAGGATACTATCTGGGCGTCGAAGAAGCACCACCCCTCGTCACATCAGTCACGCAAAACTCTCCGGCGGAAAAAGCAGGGCTCCAAGCCGGAGACCATGTGGTCAAGATCGAAGACCAGACGATCCATACCTGGTCTCAGATGACCGGTATCGTGAAGGAAAGCCCCAATCGCCAACTGCACATAGAGGTCTTGCGGGAAGGGCATCGCACTTCGTTGACCGTGACGCCCTCGGCTGAGAAAGCGACGGTCAACGGCCAGCCGGTCGAAGTCGGCAAGATCGGCATTGCAGGACCCGGCGGCCGTTCGATTATCCGCTCCAACAGCCCTCTGCTGGCGCTCTATGACGGATTGCGAGCCACCTGGGGCTTGACCGAGCTGACCGTAGTAGGCCTCTACAAGATGATCGTGGGAGACATCTCCAGCAAAAATATCGGCGGCCCGCTGACGATCGCCAATATCTCCGGTGAAGCCGCTTCGCAGGGTGCCTCAAATGTGATCTATCTCATCGCCATTCTGAGCATCAATCTGGGCGTCCTCAACTTGCTCCCCATACCCATTCTCGATGGCGGCCATCTGCTGTTTTTCCTAATCGAGGGCATCCTCCGTAAACCACTCGGCGAACGACAGAGAGAACTCGCACAACAGGCCGGACTCGTGCTATTAGTGGGTGTCATGGTCTTTGCGTTCTGGAATGACCTTGAACGAATCTTCTTTCGATAGAAAATAAGTCAGAAAGTCTGAAGGTCGAACGTCTTCATGTCTCTAAAATCTTTCCCCATCCTCCGGCACTCAGACTTGACGACTTTTTGATCCCCCTCACACAACCATGCGGACATCTCAAGTCTTAATTCCCACATTGCGAGAAGACCCGGGAGAAGCGGAAACCGTCAGCCATAAGCTCATGCTCCGAGCCGGTCTGATTCGCAAGGTCGCGGCCGGCATCTACACCTACCTTCCACTCGGCCTTCGGGTCATCCGAAAAGTCGAGCAGATCATTCGAGAGGAGATGAACCGGGCCGGCGCTCAAGAACTCCTTATGCCCATTGCATCTCCCGCAGAATTATGGCGAGAAACCGGCCGATGGAATTTTTACGGCAAAGAACTGGTGCGCTTCAAGGATCGTCACGAGCGCGAGTTCTGCTTGGGGCCGACCCATGAGGAAGTGATAACCGACCTGTTCAGACGCGAAGTCCGCTCATATCGGCAAATGCCGCTGAATTTCTATCAAATCCAAACAAAGTTTCGAGATGAAATCCGCCCTCGCTTTGGACTCATGCGGGGACGTGAATTCATCATGAAGGACGCCTATAGCTTTGACCAGGATGAAGCGAGCGCCAGGCTCAGCTATCAGAAGATGTACGATGCCTACCATCGTATCTTCACGCGCTGCGGCCTTACCTTCCGTGCCGTGGAAGCCGACACCGGCCTGATCGGCGGCAGCTCATCTCATGAGTTCATGGTACTCGCCGAAACGGGCGAGAACACGATCGTCTACAGCGATGCCGGCACCTATGCCGCCAACGTCGAACAGGCTGAAGTCCTACCTCCTACTGATGTGGACACCGAAGCCCCGCGGCCTCTGCACACCGTCCAAACGCCTCGCTGCAGGACAGTCGAAGAGGTTACGAAATTCTTGAATATCTCCGCTACACACCTCGTGAAAACACTCCTCTACTCGACAGGAAAAGGCACGATCGCTGTGTTGATACGGGGAGACCATGAGGCGAATGAGGTCAAGATTCAACGGCTCCTGCAATCGACTGATCTTGAACTCGCCACTCCCACCGTCGTCGAGCAAGTCACCGGCGCACCAATCGGGTTTGCCGGCCCTGTTGGTCTAAAACACGTTCGTATTATTGCCGACCACGCAGTCAAAGCCTTGCGCAACGTGATCGTTGGCGGCAATCAGAGCGATATGCACTATGTCGATGCGAATTGGGATCGTGACTTTCAGGTTGAGCAGTTTGCCGATCTCCGCAGCGCTTGTGCAGGAGATCCGTCACCGAGAAAGGACGGGACATTGAAGGCGACGAAAGGTATCGAAGTCGGACATGTCTTTATGCTCGGCACCAAATACAGCGAAGCCATGAAAGCCTCCTTCCTGGATCTTCATGGCAAAGAGTGCCTCGCCGTTATGGGATGCTACGGCATTGGTGTTGGACGCACTGCCGCTTCGGCGATCGAGCAGAACCACGACACGAAAGGCATTATCTGGCCCTTCCCAATCGCGCCGTTCCATGTGCATCTCCTCCCGCTCACCCAATCTGCACAGACTGCCCAAGTCACCGCGCAGCTCTACGACGAACTGCAGGCGGCAGGGTTCGAAGTACTCTGGGATGATAGGGACGAACGAGCGGGTGTGAAGTTCAACGATGCGGACCTGATGGGAGCTCCATACCAAGTAGTTGTCGGAGACAAGGGCCTCGCCGAAGGAGTGGTGGAGGTCAAAACTCGAAAGGACGGGGTGAAACTCAAGTTACCTCCGGCGCAAGTCGCCGCTCATCTGATCGCATACAAACAAGTTGAACACCCTGCCACCCACTGATGGCTTTATCCCTATTATCATTCCCATAATCTCCAGAGTCTAAAACTGCCTTTTCCTTGCCTTCCACCCTTGATCAGCTAGACTGAGCTTCAATCTCTTCCACACAGCACTAGTGGTCACGCGGGCCGTATGTACTCTTCCTGGAGCATACGAATCCAGCGATCACCTTCGTAATCGATGGTCAGGAGCCCCGGGTAATGCAAGCCAATCCCATCCCGCAGAATCTTCAGGAGCTTCAGCAAAAAGTGGCATTCGCCGAGAATGTCAAGCGCATCACGGAGCAAATCCATGCGGCCAGCGACCTTGATCATATGCTCCTCGACCTGCGCAAAGAAGTACTCGGCATCTTCGACGCTGAAGATCTCACCATCTTCGCGTTCGACTCCGAGAAAAAGGAGATTTTCTCCAAAGTCCCTGGCCTCGACAGCGTCGAGGAGTTCCGCATTCCCATCACCGAACAAAGCCTCGCTGGATTCTGCGCAAAGTATCTCCGCCCGGTAAGCATTGCCGACGCCTATAACATTGCTGAGCTGCAAGGCATCCATCCCTCTCTCGTCCACGACACATCCTATGACAAGCGGACTGGGTTCAAGACGAAACAGGTTCTGACCTACCCGATCGTGGCCGACAACAAGTATTTGATGGGCGTCCTCCAACTCCTCAACAAAAAGAGCGGCGTTCGGTTCACGAGAAAAGACGAAGAGTCCGTCGCGGAGATCGCCAAGGCGCTCGGCATCGCATTCTTCAATCTCCGCAAGGTTTTGAAGAAAGCCCCGACCAAGTTCGATCTCTTGGTCACGAACAACCGCATTACCCAGAGCGAATTGGACAATGCGCTTGCCGAGTCCAGGAAAGGCTTGTCGGACTTTGAGAGTATCCTGATCGAGAAGTATAAGGTACCGAAACTGGATATCGGCAAGTCGCTCGCTCAATTTCACAAATGCCCCTATATCGAGTACAGCGATCGAACGCTTGTCGATATCGAGCTCCTGAAAAACCTCAACGTCGACTACCTCAAAAAAAACCACTGGATGCCCCTCAAGCGGGACCGAACCGCTATCGAAATTTTGACAGACGACCCGAGCGATCTCGATCGTGTGGCAGATATTAAACGGACGTTTCCCGGCCTCAATATTCGCTTTGCGATCAGCCTCCGTCGTGATATCGCCCAGTTCCTCGGCTCCGCCACAGGACAGGGGGACAGCAGCAACAACAATAGAAAGTTAGATGAGAATGTTTCCGACATTCTTGGCGAACTCGTCAATGAAGCCCAAGAGGCGATGGCAGAGGATGCAGGAGGCGGGCTCGACGAAAACGACAATGCCATCGTGCGGTTAGCCAATCAGATCATCGCCGATGCCTATCGGCAAGGCGCTTCCGATATTCACGTCGAACCCTATGGCGAAAAGCGTGAGACCCTTGTCCGCTTCAGGGTTGATGGCGACTGTTTCGAATACATGAAAATCCCGCAAAGCTATCGGCGCGCCATCGTGTCGCGCTTGAAGATTATGGCGAGCCTCGACATTGCAGAACGGCGCAAGCCCCAGGACGGCAAGATCAAATTTAAACTGTCGGACAACAAGGAAATCGAGTTGCGCGTCGCGACGATTCCGACCTCAGGATTTAACGAAGACGTGGTCATGCGGCTGCTCGCAGCCAGCGAGCCTTTGCCCCTCGATAAGATGGGGTTCTCGGACCGGAATCTTGCGGGGATCAAGGAGATCGCCGCAAAGCCCTACGGCATCATTCTCTGTGTTGGACCGACCGGATCTGGGAAAACCACAACCCTGCACTCCGTCCTCGGCTTCATCAATACGCCAGACATAAAAATCTGGACTGCAGAAGATCCCGTCGAAATCACACAGTATGGGCTCCGGCAGGTTCAAGTTCAGCCAAAGATCGACTTCACCTTTGCCGCTGCCATGCGCGCGTTTCTTCGGGCCGACCCAGACGTCATCATGGTCGGAGAAATGCGAGATAAAGAGACGGCAGAAATCGGCATTGAAGCCTCATTGACCGGGCACCTCGTCATGAGCACACTCCACACAAACAGCGCGGTGGAAACCATCACTCGACTTCTCGATATGGGCTGCGACTCATTTAGTTTTGCCGATGCGATGCTGGGAGTTCTTGCACAGCGGCTCACTCGCCGGATTTGCAAGGACTGCAAGGAGCAGTACGTCGGAACAGCGATAGAATACGAAGAAATCCGCCAAGGCTATGGGCCTGAGCATTGGGACAAACTCGGTATCCCACAGGACAATACCTTCCGCCTGGCCCGCGGGAAGGGATGTGAAACCTGCAATCGCACTGGCTTTAAGGGACGCGTGGCCTTGCACGAGTTGCTGCTGGGATCAGACAAGATCAAACACATGATTCAGACGAAGGCGAGAACTGAGGAGATGCTCCAAGCTGCCATCGCGGCCGGCATGACAACCCTCATGCAGGATGGAGTTCAGAAGACCCTCCTGGGCCACACCACGTTCAAGGAAGTCAAGGCAGTGGCTATCAAGTAATCTGACTCAACATCTGCCCCATACTCCTTCGCCTTGACACAAAGACAACGTCGGACAGGCTCCTAGCGCTGGCTAAAATAAAACACGTACAGCCGCATTACTCTATTCTCCCCAAGCGCCACTAGAGTCCGCCAGAGGCAGCACCGTACGCCCTTACCAAAGAAGCACCTCGGTGAAAATGGTAACGAATGAACGGGAGGCTACGTGGCAATCGTTGAAACGATAGCCACGTACTTTTTCAGACGATTCTGCGCAGCAGGGGACACTTCCGTGAAAGCCAAGCCGAAGAATTGATCCTTCGCCCACCGCACTTTGGCGACAGCAATATCGGCAGGCTTGATCTGCTTGGGAAGACGTAGGCACAACGTGACTTCATCACCTGGCCGGATCTCAGCCTCCGTGCTGACTCGGGCACCGCGCATTGAAAGATCGTAGACCACACCCAAGTCGATACCAGGTCTCCTTAACCAACGACGAGACTGGCAATGAGAGAGGGCGCAGACAAAGGGGGCAGAGATGCGGACTCGAGGGTGCTGACGAAACTTATTTAAAATAGCGGATCGATGTGAGGCCTGTACCATAGAACATCCCTACGATGTTTCTACCGTACATCAGGACACGCTATTTACAAACACAATTCCTCAATCATGCCAATTCAGTCGTAGCATACAGTGAATGCCGCAGCAGGCATGTCCGCGAGTTCTAAATCTCCGGCTTACGGTATCCCTTCCTTACTAATCTTCGCTGTCTGATTGTCCGCCTCTTCCATAGTTTCTGTAACTAGCTACATACCCTGTTTGACTCTCGTTCTGGCCCATGTTATTGTATCAAACGTACCAGTCAGCAATACTCCTCGCGCACCAGACTTCATAGCTTTATAACGGCGCGATTGGTCCTTTGGGGGGACTGTGCTGGCTCGTACGCTCCATCATATTCTGTTCGTGGATGTCTGGCAGAAAGATGGATGCAATGGTTTTGGCATTTCTCCCTGATCCCCCTCAATACATTGAGCTTTCTCCCACGGTGGGGATGTCGGTTCCATATATAAAGGAGCACTTATGAAGCTATCCACAGGATGGCGAGCCGACAAGACGAGAAAGAACCGAGCACGGGCGACTCGGAAGCCAAAAATCAGATGGGAAGTGCTCGGTCTTCCAGGCCCTCTGGATACTAGCCTGACAACCTCAATGGAAGATATCCGCCAGCAAGTATCGAACATGGCAAGCCGTGGGTTTGGCCAAGGTACTCGGTCCCGTACGGCTGAACGAGAAGCAAAGACCACCAGTCACGCTCCTGAGTCAAACAACAAAAGACGTCGCGGAGCAACAGAAACGCCGCAATCATAGAGAAACCACTGGCATACATTGCAGGCGATTGGTGACTCGATATGAGTCGCCAGACAAAGGAGGGCACCATCGGACGAGCAGGAAAAACGACCATCGCAAAGCGAGATCGCGAGAAAGCAAAGCAAATTCAGCGTCGCGAGAAAGACGCTCGTCGTGAACAGCGTAAGACGGACAAGCCCGATCGCCCGCTGAATACAGAGGGAGAGGATCCGGATTTGGCTGGGCTCCAGTGGGGTCCGCAAGAACCTATGTATTAGGGACACCGTACGTGCAGCTGTTTGGTAACCACGCAGCACTACTCGCTCTTCTGCTTCACCATCAGCCGCACACCGCCCTCATCGGTTAGAGCTGGCAAATCGTCCTCAATTGTCGGTGCCTGGTCGGGATCCACAATATTGCGTCCAGGAATCTTGCTTGCGGCCAGAACCGACTACTAACTCCATCAATCCGTCGATGGTTCCTTCGCGTCCGTCCTCTCGAAACCTCACCGCTGTACCGTCGTGATTCGAGCGAGCGCGGCGAGACTGACGGGAAACTTGCCGCGCCTACTCCGAGATTTAGCGACGGATCGTCATGAATAATGTGGGCTAGCCGTCAGACTCTGTCCTAGCGAAAGCTAGACCCCATCCGGCATGATAGAAGATTCGGATGGACGCCCCCATCGCTGACGATCACCCCTGGAACGTTCTGGCATCCTCAAGTGTGGGCGAGCATTGGGTGAAGGGCTCCCCTCTGCCAACGGCACAGAATGCCCCAGCAACGTTTCGATCGCGCGTAGCTGATCCCGTTCCTCAAAGGCCACAAAACTGGTAGCTCTCCCTGTCATCTTCATCCGGGCGGTCCGTCCAATACGATGGATATAGTCCTCTGGACAATTCGGCAAATCGTAATTCACTACGTGGCCGATATTGGCTACGTCAATCCCGCGGGCTGCGACATCCGTCGCGACGAGAATTCTGACCTGCCCTCGTTTAAACCCATCGAGAGCACGGAGGCGCTGGGGCAAACTTCGGTCTCCATGGATAACCGCAACGCGGTGACCGGCCTGTTCAAGTGTTTGGCCGAGTCGATCAACCCGACTCTTTGTCCGAGCAAATACGAGGACTGTCCCCCGTTCCGCTGTCAGCAACGCCACCAACAGCTTCGTCTTCTCCTGAGAGGTCGTATGATGCACCGCCTGGGTCACGCCTTCAGCCGTCGTGGAGTGAGGCGTCACCATCACACGAACGGCACCGTTCAGACTCGCTTGGACCAAACGTGTGACATCCGTCGGGAGTGTGGCGGAAAAGAGCAACGTCTGTCGCTCCAAAGGCAACGCGTCGAGAATCTGATTAATCTGTGGAGCGAATCCCATGTCGAGCATACGGTCGGCTTCGTCAAGCACCAGGATCTTGATCGGGGCCAAATTGATCGTCCCATTCCACATATGGTCCAGCAAACGCCCCGGAGTGGCAACAATGATATCAGGGCGTTGGCGCAATCCTCTGATCTGCGCCTGCATATCGCTCCCTCCGACGACGACCGTGGCAGAGATGTGATGGCTGCGACCGAGCTTTTCGATTGAAGTACAAATCTGCAAGGCCAATTCTCTCGTTGGGGCGAGAATCAATGCCTGCGGCTGACCTTTTGGCAAAATTGCAAGCCGTTCGATCATGGGGACAACAAACGCAGCTGTCTTCCCCGTACCGGTTTGAGCGCAACCGATGACGTCTCGGCCCTCCAAAGCTGGTGGAATAGCCTGAGCTTGAATGGGGGTTGGAACCAGCAAGCCCGCGGCTGTCAAGTCCCGTAAGAGTGGTTCAGACAGACCAAGGGTATGAAAACTCGTGTGAGCAGAGGTAGGCAATGCACTATCCTTTCAGTATGATCGCATTAAGACGGGATCAGAGAACCGAGGGGAGAGAAACCAGAGAGGCATCAGCTCCGACAGGACCTGGTCGCGATGCGATCGCGAAGTCCGTAATGGTATGTACAGCCGTGCCGCCGGACTACTGCGACAACGATGTAATGGTCATCCTACAGCAAGCCTCTTCTGGCGTCAACTTTTTGCAAGCAAAGACAGTTCGATAATGCCGAGGAGAAACATCGATCTCCGCTTTCAGGGTATTGACATTTATCAAGTCATAACAGAATGACACCTTCGCTATCTAGCGCAACTGTGCTATAGTAGCTGCAGATTAAGTTCGGTCACTACTCTATCCCTCGCGCCTTCACTCCCTCCTCCTAGATTCTGCGCGATTGATTCTCTAGTTTCCGCTCGGCTCCGTACGCAGGTCTCTTCAAAGAGACCGCTGAACAGCACCGGTCCGTACAGCACTCGACCCTGCCGATCGCACGATCGGCAGACGACGAATGCCTTACAGACATTGATCGAATCGAGATGCAGCGCAATCAATAGTGACGGCCTGTGGCCGCCGCTACAAATCCATTAGGAATATGAGGCCCTATGAGCCAAACAGCAAAACAATCCATGACTCCACAATCACCAACATTCGCCATTACCTCCAAAGGTGTACCGATCAAGATCAGCAGTCGCCGCGGGCTCTGGACCGTCATCCTCTTTTGCACCTTTGCCGTAGGCACTGTGATCGGAGTCCCTCTTTATGGGTATCTCTATCACTACACCTGGGTCGACTGGTCCATGTTTGCGCTGCTCTATGTCGTCAGCGGCCTGGGCATCACCGTCGGCTACCATCGATTGATGTCCCATCGAAGCTTTGACTGCCCAAATTGGGTCAAAGGTACACTCTTGATCGGAGGCGCCTGGGCGCTTCAAAACTCCGCCATCAAATGGGCCGCCGATCATCTGCGTCATCACGCACACTGCGACAAGGAAAAAGATCCGTACAATGCGCAACATGGATTCTGGTACAGCCATTGTGGATGGCTCTTTGTCGCCGATCAACACGCCCATCCCAAATATGCGACGCGCGTCGCGAACGATCCCGTTGCGATCTGGCAACATAAGTACTATCCCCTCCTGCTCCTCGCAGGCCTAGCCGGCACGTTTCTCATTGGCTTTCTCTATAACGGCATCATGGGTGGAATCGGCTGCTTTCTCCTCGCCGGGGTGGGACGCACATTTGCTGTGCTCAATTCGACATTTTTCATCAACTCCATCTGCCATCTGTGGGGACGGCAGCCACACGGCACATCAGACTCCAGCAGGGACAGCTGGCTGGTGTCCCTCGTGACTTTCGGCGAGGGATACCATAATTACCATCACATGTATCCCACTGATTACCGAAACGGTCCTCGCTGGTACCACTTCGACCCCTCAAAATGGCTCATCCACGGACTCTACTCACTGGGGCTTGCGACCTCCTTGCGAACAGGCTCGTATGTCGAAGACTCGCTCGCTCGGACTAACTGACGAGTCAGGAGGGAGTCTCGATGGGGAAACGAGTTCTGTACGTGGGAGGACTCCCGGACAAGGTTTCGGACTGCGAGCTGCGTGGGATCTTCATCTGCTACGGTCTTGTTGCCAGAGCCTATGTGGTTCGATTCAAACATACGGGAAAGTCTGCAGGATACGGCTTTGTCGAAATGGGGTCCGGAGAGCAGGCCTTGAACGCCGTGGTTGCCCTTGAAGGAACCAAATGGGAGGGACATCTCCTCAGGCTCTATGTCACTCCCTACGCAAACCAGATCGTATAGAGTCGCACCCGTTACAAAAAAGGAGTCCGCATGGGCCGTACCAACTTGGACCCGATCATGACATTCCCTGATGGATCGCACCTCTTGATCAGCACCGCCTGTTCAAAAGAAGGAAGCTTTTCCTGCGCCCTCTACATGGCAACCATCCAAGCGGACGATCGAGGGGCCTTCCGCGTCATCTCCAACCATCTTGCTGCAGCCACCTGTTTGGTTGCGCAAGAAGACGCCTATGGTTATGCGCAACGTCTCTATCCGCGTTCGGCTGAGACAATGAAGAAGCCACCCTACCTCATCTGGCCAGGTCCCGGTCCCACCGGTAATGCGGATGTATAGCCCGCATTACTCATAAGTGCTTCTGCTGCAATTGTAGATTTGCCGTTATGACAAGTCTGGATGCGGTGGCCAAGCGTCCAGGCAGGTCGCTCACCATGTAGGCCTCACAAAACATAGAAAACCAAGCGCTATAGCTTTTCACCTGTGCCTCTGGTAGGATGTCCTCGTTGCATGCGGTGGGCCTCGCATGAAACAGCAAATAGAACGGCCCATCACCGATGTTGTTGGTACCGAGAAGCTGATCGGAAGCTCGACCCAAGCCGCTCCACAATTCGCGTCTTCGGCCCGTTCCTTCCCCTCTTGTGTTCGTTCTCGAGTCTCAAACAATATCAATTTCAGAAGGAGGAACCCCCATGGGTTCAAAACTTTATGTCGGCGGGTTGCCCTATGCGGCAACTGAATCACAGCTCACCACCCTCTTCGCCGCGCATGGCACCGTCGAGTCTGCGCGTGTGATCACGGATAAGTTCACCGGGCAATCGCGAGGCTTCGGCTTCGTCGAAATGGCCACACAGGAAGAAGCCAAGGCCGCGATTACCGCGTTGAATGGCTCACAGATGGACGGACGTCCCCTGACTGTCAATGAAGCCAAGCCACAAGAGCCACGCACCGGCGGTAGTGGTGGTGGCGGTGGCGGTGGTCGCTTTGGTGGCGGCGGTGGTGGTGGCGATCGCGGCGGTCGCGGACGCTTCTAACAAAGCACCAACAAGCATCTGCTGCAGAAGGGGCGCTTCAACCGAAGCGCCCCTTCATGTTTCACTACATTCTCTCCTTTCTCATATTCAATTTGTCGTAGCAAACGACTCTCCGTTTTCTATAGTGCCTCTACGTCGGTCGAGACTTCAGGCCGATTAGCCAAGGATGTTGTCTTGCCTCAATGAAGGCCATACTGACGTTCATACTCAGCAAGCATGTTGCATAAATATCCATGAATTATTGGAGAAGTCGTTGAACCATGACACACTAATCCTAATTCATCGAGAAACCGAACATGCGCTTTCACCAATACCCATGCCTCCTGAAGCTGTTGCTCGCCCTCTGGCTATCCACAGCGATCTGCACACCCAGCCTTGCTGGAGATATGGCCCTCCTGAGCATCGGCCCTCGCATTGGCTTCGGTGAAAAAATTCCCCTCATGGGGAAAGAGCAAAAATATTATTTCCACCTGTACGACATCGCAGCGGTCATCAAGCTCCCCTGGTCCTGGCCGCTCGGTGATAGCCCGTGGAATTTAGAAACGAGACTGATCGCAAGCGCGGGGCTACTGACAGGAGCAAATGAGAGCGGTCTGATGATGACGGCCGTGCCTGGTCTAGCGCTGAGCGGCTGGGAGGGACTGCTCACTTTCGATACCGGAATTGGAGCAGCATTCTTCAGTAACCATAAGTTCGGCGTGCAAGATTTCGGTGGTCCAGTTCAATTCGTAGCAACCTCAGGGATTCGAGTGAGTCCGTTCTCACATGCCTATACCGGATTTCGAGTTCAACACTTCTCCGATGCCGGCCTGTACGGATCGTCCAGTCTCGGCGTGGACATGTACATCGTCGAACTTGGATACCAGTTTTAATCAAGTCGGCGCCGAACTGGTGATCCCTCCGCACCTGAATACCAGGCACAACCCCAGCACCCTGGCAGGCTGAGAAAAACCCTTTTCAGCACAGCAGAACATCAATTGCCTGCACGTGCGCCATAACTGAGAACACTCCGCAGGATGCTCAAAAAGACATCCAACTAGGCCGCAGGCAAGTCAAAACCTGAGGCGTACCCTCTGGGGTACGTTGAGGATTTTGACGAACCGAGAACGACGTTGGAGGACTTTTTCAGCATCCTGCTAAGGCTTCCATCCTGACAACACGCACCGCTGTGCAATCAGCGGTGTGAAGCTTCCTACATCTTCCGAAACACTTATCATCACCTCATCCGCCAGTCCCTGATCCTCAAAACACTCATATACATCATCGAGAAAACCGCCCCGGAGCAACGGATGGTGGAGAAACGCCTGACCGGATCCAGTCGCCACCTCCAACGGATACTCGGCTACGACAATACGCGAGAGAAAAATCCGATCCAGCCATCCACGAACGTCTGCTGCCGACGGCCGTTCTGCAAGATAGGCTTCCAGCCGACGGCGCTCCGCCAAAAGACCACGAACCGCCATCTCCTGATCGATCCGACGCCAGAGTGAATCGAACGTACCAAGCGAGGGAAAGGTCAGAACCAGTTGGCCGCCCGGCTTGAGATGTTCCACCAATCCCTGGAGAGTTTCGAAACGATTGGGACGGAAAAACATGACGGAGAGGTTGCCGGTGATGCGGTCGAAACAGGGCAGGAGTTGAGACAATGCACGCATATCCAGACATTCGAACCGCAGCCACGGGAGTTGCGATTCTTGAATCGCTCGCGCACTCTCCACCTGACGACCACTGAGATCGATGGCCAAGACCTGTCCCGTAGGCCCCACCTGCTCTGCCAGGTAGAAAGCCGGAATCCCGTGACCTGAGGCGATATCGAGAATGGAGGCTCCAGGGCAAAGATTCAGATGCTGCAGCAACGATTCGGCGAAGGGAGTGGACCAGTAGTCGTAGGCCGGAAGAGACCACCGAAGCCTCGCATCATTCGTGCGTTCGGGCATGGGGCTGTTCTCCTATTACGTTGTCGGCTCAAGATACTCCGACACCCTGCTAACAATCATCCGCTCTTTCCCATAGCGTCGAATGGTAACTACGGCGGGCAAGGAGACGAACCGGGCAAAAATTCTTTGCAGGACTCATGTCTGGGCAGAAAATGGAGGAAACCCACCGCCAAGCTTGGAGGGCGTGAAAACACTGACCTCACCTCCTGTTATTTACTGCGAAGATCTCGGTTGGCGTTTCTGATGAAGACCCTTATCACTCTTGCTCATTGGCCTACTGGACTCACCCTCAGAGAGAATGTCCTCAATCTGAGATTCACTGCACGTAAGATCACCATCGGCGGGCTTCTGTGATGGAGCGCTGGCCGGCTTAATTACGGCATGAACTTTCCCGTCTTTTATATCATCCGGCATGATGGCTGTATGCCCTCTCTGTGAATCTCTCCCGCCGACTGCAACACATTATCGAGAGCGATTGATGGAGTACGATCCCCCGGTCGCCAGCACGCTGATCGCGCGCTGCAAATCATCCACATGCTGCTGCATCTCAGCCAGAGTACGATCAATCTTCTTGCTGGAACAATGCCGCAGTGAATGGATGCTCGCTCCGGTCCAGAGTCGAACGGTCTTTCTTGATGGGGCATTCAGCGTGAGCACATAGACTTGCGTGTTGTTCTTCATACGATCCTCCCTGATGCTGGTTACCAATGGCCGAGGAGGTTCCTCGGCATATGCACAAACGACTCACCCACATCCTCTCAAGTTACATGGTAGCCAGCGAGCCCCTTATTCAAAGTCATGATCGTATTATTCAATCTGTGCTTGCACCCCTATGCCACGGCAGCCGCACCCTGAGAAGGCTGAGGCGCTGCAACCGGCGCTGTCTGCATGGACGCCTTCAGCTCAACAATAGCCTTCTCAACATCTGCTTCTGTCGTTCCAAACCGATCTCCCATCACTTTAATGGCCTGTGTGATCGCTTTCTTCATCTTCGCAATTTGTTCTTCCTGTGTCATCGAGACTCTCCTTCATAGGTTGGAAATCCTTCGCCGAGAAATCCACTGCAAGTCCGCAGCCTCATGTGTCCTCAAGAAACTGATTCGCCTCTCCCTAGTGATCGCCCAATGATCGCAACACTTCGGAAACACTCTGGCAGAGGAGCGGAAGAGACCGGAGAATCAAACGCGCAGGGAGGAGGTGAGAAGCGCGAGGGATTTGACAGTCAGCGAGGCTCGATTCTGCACGGCTCTATGCTAGACGCCATGGAGAGCCCGGTCAAGGGGTATTAACGGACAATGTAGATAGCACATCATCTGTCCGGTTTTTGTAGCACGTGATCTGTCCGGTTTAGGGTGGTCCCTCAAGGAGGGCCACTATGACGCGGGCACGGGTACTACAGGAGGTGAGACAGATGCGGTTCGAGGAGCGCTATGAGCGGCGGCAGCAACGGAGCCTCACGATGGCGGAGGCGGGCGAGATGCTGGGCGTGACCGAGCGGACCTTTCGCCGCTGGAGGGGCCGCTATCATGCGGAGGGGGCCGAAGGGTTGTAGGATCGACGGATCGGCCGGCTCTCGGCTCGTGCGGTGCCGGTCGACAAGGCGCTGCGGATGGTGACGCTGTATGAAACCCGCTACACCGGCTGGCCCGTGAAGTATTTTCATGAGCGCTGGCAGACCGAGCACGGCGGCACCCGCTCCTATAGCTGGACCAAGAAGACGTTACAGGCCGCAGGGCATGTCACGCGAGCTACGCGCCGCGGCGCACATCGCAAGAAGCGACCGCGCAAACCCTTGCCCGGCCTGATGTTGCATCCGGACGGCTCGACCCATGCGTGGGTGCCCGACTGTCAGTGGGATTTGATCGTGACGCTCGATGATGCGCCTACGGAGATCTATTCCGCCTTCTTCGTCGAGGAAGAAGGGACCCTGAGTCGCCTGCGTGGTCTGCAGGCGGGCATGGAGACGCAGGGGCTCTTCAGTTCCCTCTATACGGATCGGGGCTCGCACGACTGGCACACCGACGAGGCGGGGGGCCAGGTCGATAAGATCCGGCTGACCCAGGGGCACCGCGCCTTGCAGCAGTTGGGGGTGACGCTCATTCCCGCCTATTCGCCGGAGGCACGGGGCCGCTCGGAGCGGGCCTTCCGCACCTTGCAAGACCGATTGCCCAAAGAGCTGGCGCTCGCCGGGATCACCGAGATGGCGGCAGCCAACCAATATGTGGCCACGCGGTTTCTCCCCGCCTACAACCAACGCTTCGCGGTGCCAGCCCCCGAAGCGGGAACCGCCTTCATCCCGTGGATCGGCACACACCTCGCCGAGATCCTGTGTGTGCACGACGAGCGGGTCGTGGCCAAGGACAACACCGTGCGGTATCAGGACCTGAGCCTGTAGATCCGCAGAACCCCCACCGGTTCCATTATGTGAAGGGCACGGTGCGGGTGCACGCCTATCCGGATGGGACCTTGGCGGTGTTCTATGGGCCCCGGTGTCTGGCACGCTACGACGCGGATAGCCGGCTGATCGAAACCGGACGAGCCCACCCACCCCGTAATGGCCCGACCCATTGATCGGACGTTCCGCCGATCGTTCATCCTAGGCCAACGGTGCGCGACTCTATTTCAGCGCGCGGCTGAAAAACTCGAAGAGAAGAACCGGACAGATCATGGGCTACATACACCGGACAAGTTAACTTGCTATCTACAGGGGTATTAACGGACAACGTGCACAGCCCACGGCCGATTGGACCGTTGTTACCAGGCGTAGGCCTCGGGTGCAGGCCCACCAGGGCCGGGAAAGATGTCGTCGAGCCGTTTCAGTGTTTGCTGGCTCAACGTGACATTCAGAGCACGCATCGCGCCGTTCAATTGCTCCATTGTGCGGGGTCCGATAATCGGTGACGTAACGGCCTTTTGGTGCAGCAGCCACGCGAGCGTCACATCGGCTTGACGTTCGCCGAGTTGTGCGCACAGCGCATCATAGGCTTCCAGTTTGGGACGATAGGTCTCGATATCTTTTTTCAGATCTTCGTTCGCGCGTCGACCGACCTACGCCGGTTCCAATGCTCCGGCCAGCAGCCCACGTGCAAGCGGACTCCAGGGAATCAGGCCGATGACATAGGCTTCGCAGGCCGGAATCACTTCCAGTTCAATCCTGCGCTCATTCAGATTATAGAGACTCTGTTCCGACACGAGACCAAGAAAATGGCGGCTTCGAGCCAGCTCTTGCACCTGAGCCAGATGCCAGCCGGCGAAATTGCTGCTGCCGACGTAGAGCACCTTGCCCTCCCGAACCAACTGCTCCATCGCCTGCCCGATCTCCTCCCACGGCGTCTCCCGATCAACGTGATGCAGCTGATAGAGATCGATGCAATCCGTCTGCAGCCGCCGCAGGCTGTCCTCGCAGGCCCGCTTGATATGCATGGCCGACAAACGAGACTGATTCGGTCCCTCACCCATCCGACCGAAGACCTTCGTCGCCAGAACGACCTTTTCACGACGCCCGCCGCCTTGCGAGAACCAACGGCCCACGATCTGCTCGGTCCAGCCCTCTCCCATCTTCCAGCCATAACGTTCGCCGTATCGAAAAAATGATTCTCAGTTCCAGCGCCCGATCCATGATGGCGAAACTGTCCGCCTCGATTGTCTCCGGCACCGAAGTTCATGGTGCCGAGACAGAGTCGGCTGACCTTCACTCCTGACCAACCAAGATGGATGTATTGCATTAGCAAAGTCCCTTGTCACGCACGCGAAGGAGCCTCATAACTCTTCTTCTTCAATATCCTCGATCGACTGTTTGAGCGCCGTGACAAAGGCTTCCGGCTGAGCCAGTGCGTTCTCCGTCAGTTGAAATTCAGAGACCAACACACCGGCCTTGTCCACAATGATCAACCGATAACCCTGCTTCACAAGCTTTCCCCCTCTTCCCCCATCAAAGTAAGATAGGGAATAGTGAGGCGGTCGCTCACTGCGCGCAACTTTTTCACCCGCCCACCCACTGGCACGCAGGGACGTGCCATCAGCCCAGGCGAGGGCCTTCTGAGGCCGCGCGGCGAGCACAGAAGATAATCAGCTCCCATCCCTTCCTCTATTCTGCAAGCAGGAAGTCCGCCTCATTGCTCCCTACTCTTCCAATTCCTGTTTCTTTTTCCCCATTTTGTTCTCCGTCCCCTTCCAGAGTCGGATAATATTATCCTTGTGTTTGAACCAAATCAGTGTGCTCACGAGCAGAGAAAAGATAAAAAACTCCTGTCGCTGTTCGTTCACAATCGCCACAACCGGTAAGCACCCGAAAGCTGCCAGCGCACCACCGGACGAATAGCGCCAAATCGCGACGGCCCCCAGCCAGATCAATAACATGAGAAGCCCGATAGAGGGAGATAGACCCAGTACCACGCCCATGGCTGTTGCCACACCCTTCCCTCCCTTGAAACCAAGAAACGGCGAGAAGAGATGTCCGAGGATCGGCGCAAACGCCACGATCATGATGAAGGATTCGACGGTGAGCCATTGCATCGCGACCCAGCCCAGCAACCACCCCTTGCCCATGTCTCCAAGAAGAGTAAGGACGCCTGCCTTCTTGCCGGACACGCGCAACACGTTGGTGAACCCGACGTTCTTGCTGCCGACCGTTCGTGGATCGGGTAATCCCATCGCCTTCGACACCACAATACCGAAGGGAATGGCCCCCAGCAAATAGCCGAGCACCGTCATCAACGCGCACAGAAGTTCTTCGTTCATGGATCAGGGGATATGAGGAGAGGTGCGAACACCGAACAAACTCGGTCTATATGGTTCATCTGGTTTATCTCGTTTTCCCGGTTTGTCTGGTTCAGCGACCAGAGGAACGAAACGAACAAAACAAACTAAAGAAACCAGATGAACCAAAAAGACTAGAGAAACGAGCTATAGTCCCTTGGCTACAACCTGCCTCCAGAAGCTCCACACATATTGACCGCCTGAGACATAGCCGAGCACCAGCGACAGATAGAGCGTGACAATACCGGCGAGATGCAGATTGCCGAGATCGGATAAGAACGTGTCCTCGAGAATCAACAGTACGATCGCTACTACTTGTAGGCCCATCTTATACTTACCCGTCATCTCAGCTGACATCACCATGCCTTCGCCTGCGGCAATGGCCCGAATCCCCGTGACTGCAACTTCGCGCGCGATGATCAATATCGCAACCAGCGCGCTCACACGATCTACGTTGACCAGAAGAATTAAGGCTGAGAGGACCAACAACTTATCGGCGATGGGATCGAGGAGTTTCCCCAATGTGGTTACCTGGCCGTTACGGCGAGCCAGATAGCCATCCAACAAATCGGTGGCAGCTGCAACGACGAAGATGATCGCTGCACTGAGGGATCGGTCAGGGGTCGGCGTGGCAAACAGCACCACGAAGACTGGAATCAAGAGGATACGCGTCAGCGTAATGAAATTCGGCAGATTAAGCGATTCCTGCCCGACCGATCTCCATACCGCCAGTACACGATTCATTGATGACCTATCTGGTTGATCTCGTTTGTTTGGTTGATTTGGTTCATCTGGTTAGTTTCGTCCAAGGATAAACCAGACAAACTAAACAGACCAGACAAACCAAACAACAGTCCTCTTGTGCTGGCGGACATGTTCAGCATCCTGTTTAGACGATGCCATGTTTGAGCAAGTCATGCAGATGCGCAACCCCGACAATTCGCTTCTCATTGTCCGCAACGACGAGCGTGGTGATGCCATACCGCTCCATCATTTCAACCGCCTTGGCTGCCAACTCATCCGGTCCGATCAGCTTAGGATGTCGTGAGGCCAATGATCCGGCTGTGACCTTTGAAAAATCCCCACCCTGCTGGAGGAACCGCCGCAGATCGCCGTCGGTTATCACCCCCGCAAGTGTGCCTGTTCGATCGACCACTGTGGTCATGCCGAGTTTTTTCGCCGACATTTCGAGAATAGCCACTGAACCTAAGACCGTCTCTCTTACTTGTGGGACGTCCTGCCCCTTGTGCATGACGTCTCGCACTTTCACCAGTAATCGGCGTCCGAGAGTCCCGCCAGGATGAAATTGCGCAAAATCCTGCTCCTTAAACCCGCGCTTCTCGAGCAAAGCAACAGCCAATGCGTCGCCCATGGCAAGTGTCGCTGTCGTGCTCGCCGTCGGCGCAAGCCCCATGGGGCAAGCCTCTTCTGCAACAGAAACATCTAACGCGACGGCGCTATTCTTGGCTAACGTCGAACTCATTCGTCCAACAATTGACAGAATAGGAATGCCCATGCGCTCCATGAAGGGCAACAGCTGCAAAATTTCCTGAGTCTCTCCGCTATTCGAAATTGCAATGAGCAAATCCTTACGCGCCAGCATGCCGAGATCACCGTGGAGCCCTTCGGCTGGATGGAGAAAAAACGATGGCGTCCCGGTACTGGCCATCGTGGCGGCAATCTTCTGCCCAATCAAACCGGATTTGCCCATGCCCGAGATGACGACTTTGCCCTTGCACGCATAGAGCAGATCCACGGCATCCGAGAAACCGCCATCGAGCCGTTGAATGAGGGCCTGGACCGCACGCGCTTCGATGTCCAGCACACGCCGGCCTACATCAAGGCTGGTTCGGTCCTTCAGCACCGCCGACCGAGCGCTATTCGGCTTGGTTACTTTCGAGGTTGTGACGCGTCGCATATCCGCATAACCCGTTCGAGCAAGGCCTTGAGCTGATGGAGCGGCACCATATTGGGTCCGTCCGACAGGGCCTCATCGGGATTGGGATGGACTTCCATAAAGAAGCCATCGACTCCGACACCGGCTGCCGCACAGGCCAACGGTTCGACAAATTCACGCTGGCCGCTGGACTTGGTTCCCCCGCCTCCTGGCAACTGCACACTATGAGTGGCATCGAAGACCACCGGATAGCCGAAACTCCGAAGGACCGGGAAGGACCGCATATCGACGACAAGGTTATTGTAGCCGAACGACGATCCTCGCTCGGTCAGGACGATCCGCTTGTTTCCGGACTCCTCCACTTTCTTCACCGCATTGCCCATTTCTTGCGGCGAAAGGAACTGGCCCTTCTTGACGTTCACCACTTTGCCAGTCTTCGCCGCTGCGATCATCAAGTCGGTCTGCCTGCAGAGAAAGGCGGGAATCTGGAGCACGTCCACAATCTTCCCAGCCTCGGTCGCCTGTTCTTCCGTATGGACGTCCGTCAAGACAGGAAGACCCAGCTGATCCTTGACCTTCTTCAGCACCGCCAAACCTTTTTCGAGACCAGGTCCGCGATACGAGTTGATGGAGGTCCGGTTCGCTTTATCGAAAGACGACTTGAAGATATAGGGCATGCCCAGAGACTTGGCGATCTCAGCGATGCGCGCCGCCGTCTCCAGTACAAGCTGTTCGCTCTCGATGACACAAGGCCCGGCGATCAAAAACTGCCGATGCCCCGCGCCGACTTTGAATGAACCGATTTGGACTTCGTGACTCATAGTGGAATGAAGATTGCAGATGAGGTTAAGCAGAGATTATCTTATTTTTCGACCACAACCTAAACCTTTCTCCCTCTCAGTGCCCGCACTTCCTTTTGAGAGAAGCCCCCACAAATCCGCTAAACAACGGATGCGGACGGTGAGGCCGCGAATTGTATTCCGGATGGAACTGTGTCGCCAAAAACCAGGGGTGATTCTTCAATTCAATGATCTCAACCAGCCGCCCGTCAGGCGAAAGTCCGCTCAGCACGAAACCCTTGGCAAGTAATCGCTCGCGGTACGCGTTGTTGAATTCGTACCGATGCCGATGACGCTCACGCACCTCGCTCACCCCATACATCTTTTGGGCCAAGGTCCCCTCCCCCAGCACACAGACATACGACCCCAGCCGCATCGTCCCGCCCTTGTCGCTGACAGACTGCTGATCCGACATCAAATGAATGACGGGATGGGGAGAGGCTTCGTCGAACTCCGCGCTGTTGGCGCCGGTCAATCCTGCCACGTTTCGTGCAAACTCGATCGTGGCACACTGCATGCCCAGACACAGACCGAGGAACGGAATCTGGTGTTCCCTGGCGTAGCGAATCGCAGCAATTTTTCCTTCGATCCCGCGCGCGCCGAACCCCCCTGGCACCAGGATGCCATCGACCTCACGCAGGATACGCTCAGTCCCCTGCCGTTCAATTTCCTCGGATTCGATCCACTGAATATTCACTCGTGTTTCATGATCAATGCCGCCATGGACCAGCGACTCTGAAAGACTCTTGTAACATTCCTTCAGCCCCGCATACTTGCCGACCAGAGCGACCGAGACTTCATGCTTGGGATACTTGATCTTCTGGACCATCGCATCCCATTCGCGCAGATTCGGCGGACCGGTCTTGAGTTGGAGCTGACGCACGATCAGCTCGTCCAGCCCTTCCTTCCGAAACACGATCGGCACTTCATAAATCGTCTCGACATCCTTAGCCGTAATCACTGCGTCTTTTTCGACATTGCAGAACATCGCGATCTTGCCCTTGAGTTCCGGCGGCAGATACCGATCGGTTCGGCAGAGGAGGATATGAGGCTGAATGCCGATCTCCCTGAGCTTGTTGACCGAATGCTGCGTCGGTTTGGTCTTGAGTTCACCGGCTGTGCCGATGTAAGGCACCAGCGTCAGATGAACGTAGAGCACGTTCTCGCGTCCGACATCGTACGGCATCTGGCGAATCGCTTCAAGGAAGGGCAAGCTTTCGATGTCGCCGACCGTCCCGCCGATCTCCACGATCGTCACATCCATCCCCTGGGAGATGCGCATGATGCACTGCTTAATCTCATCGGTAACGTGGGGCACCACCTGCACCGTCCCACCAAGGTAATCACCGCGCCGCTCTTTTGTGATGACCGAATGGTAGATCCGACCGGTCGTGTAATTGTTTTCTTTGGTGAGGGTCAGGGACGTGTACCGTTCATAGTGGCCGAGATCCAAGTCTGTCTCCGCGCCATCGTCAGTCACATAGACTTCCCCATGTTGATAGGGATTCATCGTGCCGGGATCGACGTTGATGTAGGGATCGAGCTTGAGGAACGTAATCTTCAACCCACGGCTCTCGAGCAGGTTGCCGATCGAAGCAGAGGCGAGCCCTTTCCCCAGGGAGGAGACGACTCCGCCTGTGACAAAAATGAATTTGCTCATCGTAGCCCCCATCTTGCCGGATCGTATTGTTCTGACAGGCCTGCCACTCTCATCTGGAAGGGACGGCCTTTCGCGCGCCCAACTCCCGCTTGTCGACTTCAGACTATTGGAGCCTCTCTGTCACAGACTCGACATCTTCCGGCCTATCCACCCGCAAGGAATCATGTTTAGTTTCCCAGACTCTGATCGGAATGCCATGTTCCAACGCACGCAACTGCTCGAGCTTTTCCGCATCCTCCAGACGTCCGGTAGGAAGGGACGCCAGCTTCAATAGTGTGTCATGCCGATACATGTACAGGCCGAGGTGAATATAATGCAACCCTTCGACTGCCCGACGGCTTGTGTCGTCCCGGACCAATGGAATGGGCGCGCGTGAGAAATAGAGGGCGTTGCCGAGATGGTCCGTGACCACCTTCACCACCGAAGGATTGTGGACATCCTCTGTCGACTCGATTGCACGCTTCAGTGTACCCATTTCTGTGCCGCTCTCGATGAACGGCTCGATGAGATCCGCCAACAAATCCGGCTGCAGAGGGATCTCATCTCCTTGCAAATTGAGAAAATAGTCTCCATCGAACATACGAGCCACTCCGGCGACTCGATCGGTGCCTGTCCGATAGTCTCCGGCGACCATCACGACACGCCCGCCAAACACTTCCACAGCCTGTTTGATCCGTTCATCGTCGGTGGCGACCAAAACCTCCGTCACCGCTCGACAAGCCGCCGCTTGTTCGTACACATGCTGGATCATGGGCTTTCGACCGAGCATGACCAAGGGTTTTCCTGGAAAGCGCGACGATCCGTATCGGGCCGGAATCACCACCGTGACGGACGGTGTAACCTTATTCATGGCCGAGCGCCTCAGAGAGCTGCTGGGCCGAGAGGGTCGCGGTACCGACCATACCGACGACGATACCAGCGGCATGGTTAGCCAGCGTCGCCGCATCTCTCGTCGAAGCGCCGGTCGACAGTGCGAGGGCCAAGGTTCCGATCACCGTATCGCCCGCACCGGTGACATCATAGACTTGACGGGCCCGTGCGGGAATATGCCAAGAGGCATCTTCTCCTTCGTACAAGCTCATCCCTTTTTCACCGCGCGTAATGAGCACCGCCTGGCATCCTAGCCGCTGCCGTATGATCGCGCCGGCTTCGTTGCTAGCCTGATCGTCATCACCATGCACCCCGGCAGCTTGTGTCGCTTCAAGATGGTTCGGCGTGATGACCGTTGCCCCCTTATAGTAGCTGAAGTGTTCGACTTTCGGATCGACGACCAGAGGTATACCACGAAGTGACGCGAGCCGCGTGAGTTCCGACATCAGCGTGGCGCTCACCACTCCCTTGGCATAGTCCGACACCACAAGACAGGATAGTTCCCGTAACCGTGATTCCACGTAGCGAAGAATCCGCCGTTGCATCGCCGGCTTAAGTTCCGCCCGGCGCTCCACATCGTACCGTACGATTTGCTGATTATGCGCAATGACGCGAGACTTTCTGGTGGTTGGGCGGTCCTGATCGATGACAACCCCGCCGCGCCCTGAGCGGGTTCCCCCCAGCTCCTTCAGGAGCATCCGTCCGCTATCGTCTGAACCGATAACGCCACAGAGGTCCGCTTTCCCTCCCAAGGCCAGGATGTTATTGAAGACATTTGCGGCGCCGCCGAGCCTCAAGGATTCAGAGTCGACATGGACCACCGGCACCGGGGCTTCCGGCGAGATGCGGCTCACACGGCCCCAGATATAATGGTCGAGGATGAGATCCCCGATGACCAGCACGGAAGCTTGCGGGAACCGCGAAATGTACTGCCGAAGCGCTTGAGGGGACGCCCCCCCACCGCCCTGAGCCTCGCCTGCCGCAGCAGCCTGCCGCGTGGCTTTACCTATTGAATGGCTTTGCCGATTCGATCCCATCTGACCCACTCCATCATTTGACCTTGCCCGCTCCACGACCAATAAATACGGAACGCCTTCCCACGGATTTTCTCCTCGCGCACAAATCCCCAAAACCGGCTGTCCAGACTTTGGTCTCGATTGTCTCCCATCACGAAATAGGCGCCCTCGGGCACGGTCACCGGCCCGAAATTATCGCGCGAATTGATCGAGCCGTCGATGACTCCCGGATCGATCCGTTGGGTAAAGGGTTTATCGTTGAGCTCAACCCCGTTCACCAGCACCGCTTTATTGCGAAGTTGGACCGTATCGCCCGGAGTCCCCACAATCCGTTTGATGAAATCCTTTTCCTCATCTTCGGGAAACCGGAACACGATAATATCCCCACGCTCCGGCTTGCCAAATTCGATGAGCGCCTGCGAAGCATAGCAATTTATGGGTGGAAATCCTGCTGAAAATTTGCACTCACTGGGCCATTGGATACCGTAAGAGAGTTTGCTAACCAGGATATGATCCCCGATCAACAGGGTGGGAATCATCGAGCCGGAAGGAATCTTGAAGGCCTGGACGACAAACACCCTGATCGCAAAGGCCAGAAGCATCGCCACAATAATGGCTTCCGCATACTCGCGAAAGAGCGACTTCCTGCCCGGCTGTTCCACCGCCAACGGCTCGCTGAACACCGGCGCTTCAGCAGCATCTGTGCGCCCCTGTGGGGCTGCGGACCTGAGGTCGTCCGATGGGGGAAGCTTTGCGTCTCCGCTCATTCCTCACCGACTTTCAAGATGGCGAGGAAGGCCTCTTGCGGCACTTCCACGTTCCCCACTGACTTCATGCGCTTCTTCCCTTCCTTCTGCTTCTCGAGGAGTTTGCGTTTTCGCGTAATATCGCCACCGTAGCATTTCGCGAGCACGTTCTTTTTCATGGCTCCGATCGTCTCACGCGCAATGATCTTGCTCCCGATCGCCGCCTGAATGGCAATCTCATACATCTGCCGTGGAATCAGCTCCTTCATTTTCTCGGCAAGCAGACGCCCACGCTGAATGGAACGATCTTTATGGGTGATAAACGACAGGGCATCGACCGCTTCGCCGTTCAGTAAAATATCGAGCCGCACGAGATCGGACTCTCGATAGCCGAGCAGTTCATAATCGAGCGAGGCATAGCCCTGCGTGCGCGACTTGAGTTTATCGTAAAAATCGAGAATGACCTCGTTGAGCGGCAATTCATAACTGATCATCACCCTGGTCGGATCAAGAAATTGCATGCCCTGCTGGATACCGCGGCGTTCTTGACAGAGCTGGAGGATGGCCCCCATGTACCGTTCAGGTGTAATGATCGACGCCAGAATAAACGGTTCCTCAAACGAGTCGATACTGCTGGGAGACGGAAGCTGCGTCGGGTTATTGACCTCCAGTACCTCGCCCTTGGTCGTCAGCACGCGATAGACGACGGTCGGTGCGGTGGTGAGAAGCGTCAGGTTATATTCGCGTTCGAGCCGCTCCTGAATGATTTCCATGTGCAGCAAGCCCAGGAAGCCGCATCGGAAACCGAACCCGAGCGCCAGCGAAGTCTCAGGCTCGTAGACGAACGAGGAATCGTTTAATCGCAGTTTGACCAGCGCATCGCGTAAATCTTCATACCGGCCCGTGTCGGTAGGATAGAGGCCGCAGAACACCAGCGGTTTGACTTCTTTATAGCCGGGGAAGGGGGTGCTTGTCGGGTTCACTGCATCTGTGAGCGTATCGCCGATCTTGACGTCCGCGACTTCTCTCATATTCGCGCAAAGGTACCCGACCTCGCCGGTCAACAGCTCGGTCTTTTTTGTCCTTTTCGGGGTGAATTGGCCGACTTCCATCACTTCGAATATCCGATCGTTCGACATGACTTTGATCTTCATCCCAGGCCGTAGGGACCCGTCCACCACTCTCGTCAGCACGATCACCCCTTGGTAATTGTCGAACCAGGAATCGAAAATGAGCGACTTGAGCGGTGCCTGGGGATCGCCAGACGGTGGAGGAATCCTGGCAATGACCGCCTCCAACACCTCCGACACGCCACGTCCCTCTTTCGCGCTGATCGGCAGCGCATCGGTCGCATCCAGCATCAGCACATCGGAAATCGATTGCTTGGTGCCCTCCAGATCGGAGCTCGCAAGATCGATCTTATTAATAACCGGAATGATCGTGAGGTTATTGGCCATCGCCAGATTCACATTGGCAATTGTCTGAGCCTGTACCCCCTGCGTCGCATCGACGAGCAAAAGCGCACCCTCGCAAGCCGCCAAACTGCGCGACACTTCATAGGTAAAGTCGACGTGACCCGGCGTATCGATCAAATGCAAGGCATACGTCTTCCCGTCCTTGGCCTGATACCGGACTGCGACCGAGTGGGCCTTGATCGTGATCCCACGTTCACGCTCCAAGTCCATTGCGTCGAGAATCTGTTCTTTCGATTCTCGGGCTGTGACAGCGCCAGTAGCTTCCAGAAACCGGTCAGCGAGGGTAGATTTGCCGTGATCGATATGGGCAATAATCGAGAAATTGCGTATCAGGCTTTGCAAATCCTAACTCATTTCCCAATAAAATCGATTCATTATAGTGAGCGACCCCGATGTTGTCAAAGTAAACGCCCTCCTCGTATACTCCGCATCGCACCGCGTTCCCATGAAAAGAGTCAAGGGTCAGTGGTCATTGGTCAATCGGTTAAAACAATCCTTCCGGCCCTGACAATTGACTATTAACCCTCTACCCAACTGCTATGGCACGAAAACCTTCTATTCGACAGTTGATTGATTGGGACCACCGGTACCTCTGGCATCCCTTCACCCAAATGCAGGAATGGGAGCAGGAGAAGCCGCTGATCATCGAGCGGGGGAAAGGGTCTTACCTGATCGATACGGAAGGAAAGAAATATCTCGACGGAACCTCGTCCATCTGGGTCAATCTCCATGGCCATCGCCATCCGGTTCTCGATCGCGCAATCAAGAAACAGCTGGAGAAGATTGCCCATTCCTCGCTGTTCGGAATTTCCAATCCACCTGCAATTGAACTCGCGCGCGCCTTGATCAGGATCGTACCCAAAGGCCTGACGCGAGTGTTTTATTCCGACGATGGATCGACGGCAGTCGAGATCGCGCTCAAAATGGCGGTCCAATACTGGCAGCTACGGAAACCAGAAGCCGGTCCAAAAAACACATTTCTGCATCTGAAGCTGGCCTACCACGGCGACACCGTCGGTGCCGTCAGTGTCGGTAACATCGACCTCTTCCATGGGCGGTTCAAGTCGCTGCTGTTCCCCACCGCCGAAGCAGACCCGCCCTATTGCTATCGCTGCCCACTCAGCCTGACCTTCCCTTCCTGCCATATGGACTGTCTCGATCCGATTGAACAGATCCTCAAAGAACGTCACCGGGAACTGGCCGGCTTCATCATCGAACCGCTCGTGCAAGCTGCAGCAGGGATGCTAACCTCCCCGCCTGGCTATCTGAAGCGGGTTCGTGAGCTCTGCACCAAATACGATGTCTTGTTGATTGCCGATGAAGTCGCCACGGGATTCGGCCGTACCGGCAAGATGTTCGCCTGCCAGCATGAGGGAGTCACGCCGGACATGATGGCCATCAGCAAAGGCCTGACCGGCGGCTACATGCCCTTGGCCGCAACGCTCACCACTGACGAAATCTACCGGGCCTTTCTCGGCAGATACGCAGACTTCAAAACCTTCTTCCACGGACACAGCTACACCGGCAATCCGCTCGGCTGCGCCGTGGCGCTGGCCAACATCGACATCTTCCAGAAAGAAAAGACGCTCGCCAAACTGCAACCCAAGATTAAGGCGATGGCGCAATTGTTATCACCGCTCCGGCAACTCTCCCATGTCGGCGAGATCAGGCAACAGGGATTCATCGTAGCCATCGAGTTGGTGGAGGATAAGCAAACAAAAAAACCCTTTCCGCTCGAAGAGCGGGTCGGGCATCGAGTAGCAATGGAGGCGCGCAACCGAGGGCTCTTGCTGCGCCCGATAGGGAGCGTGATGGTCCTTATGCCCCCACTCAGCACGTCGCTTCCTGAACTCAGACGTATGGTTGAAACCCTGCAAGCTTCCATCGAAACTACTACCCTACTCTCGGCGTCCGTCCCACGCTCGTGAAATAGGAAAAGGGCGCGGCCAGGTGCCCTCTTTGCTCGCAGAACGCGCGGCCTCGGAAGGCCCTCGTTGGACGCGCGCACAATGGGAGGCCGCCCCTCCGATAGTGGAAGAAAAGGATGAACGGGCTATTTGGCAGACAGCTTTTCATAGGCATGGCCAACCGACGATGGAAACGTAGAATGAGGTAGCCCTGTTTCTTCGTCACGGTGTGTGCTACTCAATGGGACCAACTCAAAGAGGGCCGGCGCTAGATGATGGGGAGGGAAGCTGGCGGAGCGAACGGACCGCGGGAATTCGTTTGTGAACGGACACGATGGACAAGATGGCCTCGTGGAGGTGCGCTATATAAGGCATCTAACGTCCTTCTGAATTGCGGGGGATGAACGGGACCAATGCTGCGATCACTCCCCGCTTCCACTCCAAGTTTTTAACAATACGCCTCGCGCCAAACCAGAAGTTCATGTAACCGAGACAATTCCCCCGCCACTGTAGGGTTTCGGCGACGTAGGCACCAGCCATCGACTTGCGCGTTCCTCACCCAAGGTCCATGAGGGTTCTTGGGCCTGTCTCTTGAAAATACAGGCAAATGTCAACTGGCACTCCTCTTGCTCACCGCTCACCAGTCGGCTGTAGCTGGCTTCTATCAACGATCGAGGAGAATGCCTCAGCGCGTGTAGTGCGACTCGGTTTCGACATAGTTCCATTGAGGCATGAATGATCGCTGAATCATCGAAACACTTGGACAGACAAAGGAGTGAACCATGAAGCACACAACGAACGCCTCCTTCTTTCTGCTTATGGCGATGGGACTGCCACTGATTGCGTCGACTTGTCGCAGGCTCAACATTTTCAGGATCTGCATAGCCGGCGCTGGAAGGCCGGTCATGGTCGGATTGGCACTGCTCGTAGCCCCGGTTGCAACATTTGCGCAGGAGGTCAATCCGAACTGTACGCTCATTGTGCCACATAACCCGTTGACGGCCGCCGGGCTCGCGACGCCTTATCAGCTCGAAGCGACAAATCCATCCGATGGTCCCTGTCATGAAACGGATAAGAACCAGACAGCATTCGTTCAGGCGGCGGTCATCGATTTAGATAATGGCCAGATCTCTGTTTACAATCCATTGGTCATTGACATGGGCACAACGCCTGCTGTTCCTCCCGTCGTTCCGGCACTCCCAACACACCACGTCGTGGCTCTGTGGTTCGGATTCAACGGGGATAACCTTAAGCTCATTCCCGCGAGTGGACACAATGAGTTACAGCAGAACCACTGCGTGCAAGGCCACGGACAGTTCGCGTATTGCAACGCAGTGGAGTTCTTTAAACGGGCTAACCAATTCGTTAAAGATGGGCGGTTGATTGTCCCCCCCATAGGGGTAGACACAACCGCGCACCATGAAGCTTGTCCAACGGTGCGCAGCTTCTTCGTTGTCGATCAAGATCAAAGCGATAATCTCACCACGGAGTATTTGTTCACCCCGGACGGAAAGATCGCCCAAAATACCGCGACCAATCGTGCGGCATTGCCGGGGTCGGTGGTGAAAGGAAACCCCAGTGATAACCGCCTCTTGGACGTATTCATCGATGGGGCTCTGGGGTGCATCCCGTGGAAAGTGCCCGACTTAACCAATCCGGGCGCGATGGTCCCGGCATTACCGCTGAATGAACTGCAGGCAAAAAAGTTCCAAGCGCCTCCTATCGCGCAAATTCCTCTCGGCAGTCCCTTTGCCCTCGATCCGCCGATCACCGGAGTGGAAAACCTTCACCTGGTGAATGAGTATCGTCTCGGTGTCAATCAACGGCAAGTCCGCAACCCTGAGGACGCCAGCACAAAGAAGTATTGCCGCAAAATGCGCGCGGTGCAGCCGAAGAAGCTTTTCCAGGACAAGTCGTCATTCATAGCCTTTCGATCGCCGGATTCGACCGTGGCCGATACGCTGTTCACATTCATGGCGCAGCGCTATGTGGGCAGCTACGAGATACTCAAGTGCGAATCCTTGCTGAATAAACCCGTCAACGTGGCTCTCAAAACGGCTGAAAACGGCATCGTCATCGATGCGACGCTGCTCCAGACGAAACATGACGTCACAGAACAAATCCCCCTGGACGGCGATGACAGTGGTAATCAAATGGAATGACGTCCTCCTAGAAACCTGGACCATTCTCATGCAGCAATGCTCTGCTCCTTGAGGCATCATGTCCGGACAAAAGGGGTACCGTCTGAAAAAGCATATTGGGCAAACAGGGTCAGGTTGAGGTGGCCCCAGAAAGACAGGGACGAAAATAGTATCGGGAGTCTTTCTAAAGGCCATAGAGTGGCAAGGTGAAGTGATGTCTTGCAATCCTATGTGGCTGCAACAGCCTGTCTCTCATGCGTTTGCGCTCAGCCGAAGAATCAGGACAGCGGGTAGCCTGGTTGATCCCCGTAGTGTGCGCAGCTTTCCCACCTACTGGCATGCCGAGACGTACCAGTAGCCCAAGCGAGGGGAGTCTTCGAGCGCGCGTTGCGCGAGCACAGGGAATGACCAGTCAGCGCCGTTCCGCTTAGGCCCAGCTTCCAACGGAGTTACCACACTCTTCCCCAACGCTGTCTGGTAAATCAGAAAGCCTGCTGGGCGTAGGCCAGCAGGCTTTCTTCTTCGTATTGGCAGGGCGGCCTGGATTCGTCTCCTACTGCGCGCATCGAACGAGCACCGTTTTTTCGTCCGCGTTCTGCGAGCACGGGAGACGAGCAGGCCACTCTGCTAGTCTCCAGAATAGAAAAAGCCCGCTGACCTTTCGATCAGCGGGCTTTTTTGTAACCCGGCAGCGTCCTACTTTCCCACTGCCTCACAGCAGCAGTATCATCGGCCTTGGAGGGCTTAACTTCCGTGTTCGGGATGGGAACGGGTGTGGCCCCTCCGGTAATGCCACCGGGAACTTCCTTCGAGTTCTGAGTTCGAAGTTCTGGGTTGTGAGTTATCACTCAGCACTCTCAACTCAATACTCGCGCGTTTATGCGCACGTGAGACCATGTCTATCAGGAGCAAAGATGATGATGTTAAACCGCACGACCGATTAGTACTGGTAAGCTACAGCCATCACTGGCCTTCCACACCCAGCCTATCAAACTCGTAGTCTACAAGTGGTCTTTAGGGGGCATACACCCCGGGAGAGCTTATCTTGAGGCACGCTTCTCGCTTAGATGCTTTCAGCGATTATCGCTACCGGACATAGCTACCCGGCACTGCCGCTGGCGCGACAACCGGCAAACCAGAGGTCCGTCCTTCACAGTCCTCTCGTACTAGTGAAAGCCCCTCTCAACTCTCCTCCGCCCACAACAGATAGGGACCGAACTGTCTCACGACGTTCTGAACCCAACTCTCGTACCGCTTTAATAGGCGAACAGCCTAACCCTTGGGACCAGCTTCAGCCCCAGGATGCGATGAGTCGACATCGAGGTGCCAAACCTCCCCGTCGATGTGAACTCTTGGGGGAGATCAGCCTGTTATCCCCGGCGTACCTTTTATCCGTTGAGCGATGGCCCTTCCACACAGAACCACCGGATCACTAAGCCCGACTTTCGTCCCTGCTTGAGCTGTCACTCTCGCAGTCAAGCTCCCTTTTGCCTTTACACTCGACGGCTGATTACCGACCAGCCTGAGGGAACCTTTGGGCGCCTCCGTTACTTTTTAGGAGGCGACCGCCCCAGTCAAACTACCCACCAGACACTGTCTTCGCCCTGGATGACAGGACCGAGTTAGAATGTCAGAACAATCAGGGTGGTATTTCAACGTTGCCTCCGCCCGACCTAGCGGCCAGGTTTCATAGGCTCCCACCTATCCTACACAGCTTCTTCCAACATCCAATGTCAAGTTGTAGTAAAGGTGCACAGGGTCTTTCCGTCTAGTTGCGGGCACCCGGCTTCTTCACCGGAACAACAAATTCGCTGAGTCACTCCCTGAGACAGCGCTCCAGTCGTTACGCCATTCATGCAGGTCGGAACTTACCCGACAAGGAATTTCGCTACCTTAGGACCGTTATAGTTACGGCCGCCGTTTACTGGGGCTTCCCTTCAAAGCTTTGCCTTGCGGCTAACTCCTCCGGTTAACCTTCCAGCACCGGGCAGGCGTCAGACCCTATACGTCCACTTGCGTGTTCGCAGAGTCCTGTGTTTTTGGTAAACAGTCGCTAGAGCCACTTTATTGCAACCTCGTTCGGCTTGGATTGTACACCCTTACCTACGCGAGGCACCCCTTCTCCCGAAGTTACGGGGCTAGATTGCAAAGTTCCTTAGGGAGTGTTCTCTCACGCCCCTTGGTATATTCTACCGGCCTACCTGTGTCGGTTTGCGGTACGGACACTATCATGACTCGCTACGAGGCTTTTCTCGGCAGCATGGGATCAGTCCGTTTATGGCCTTGCGGCCTCCCCATCACATCTCGGCGTTAACGGCCCCGCGGATTTGCCTACGAGACCCGCCTACCTGCTTGGACCGGGCATTCCAGCGACCCGGCGGTGCCTACCCTTCTGCGTCCCCCCTTCGCTGATAACGTCATAACAGTGGTACAGGAATGTTGACCTGTTTTCCATCGCCTACGTCTATCGACCTCGGCTTAGGACCCGACTAACCCTGACCTGACGAACATAGGCCAGGAAACCTTAGGCTTACGGGGACGATGATTCTCACATCGTTTATCGCTACTTATGCCTGCATAATCTCTTCTCTACGCTCCAGTTGTCCTTGCCGGTCAACCTTCACAGCGAAGAGAATGCTCCCCTACCACTCACCTCTTGCGAGGCAAGTCCATAGCTTCGGTGGTGAACTTGAGCCCCGTTATATTTTCGGCGCAAGATCGCTCGACCAGTGAGCTATTACGCACTCTTTAAAGGATGGCTGCTTCTAAGCCAACCTCCTGGCTGTCTGAGCGACCTTACAACCTTTTCCACTTAGCTCACGCTTAGGGACCTTAGCTGATGGTCTGGGCTATTTCCCTTTTGACCACGGATCTTAGCACCCGTAGTCTAACTCCCGTGCGTCCAGTAACGGCATTCGGAGTTTGGTTGGGTTCAGTAGCGTTGGAACGCCCCTAGCCCATCCAGTGCTCTACCTCCGTTACGGCTGTCACGAGGCTAACCCTCTAGTTATTTCGGGGAGAACCAGCAATCACGGAGTTTGATTAGCCTTTCACCCCTACCCACAGCTCATCCGAGCTTTTTGCAACAAACATCAGTTCAGGCCTCCTCCGCCTGTTACGGCGGATTCACCTTGGCCATGGGTAGATCACTCCGCTTCGGGTCTAATCTACGTAACTTAATGCCCAATTCGGACTCGCTTTCGCTACGGCTCCGGCTTTCCGCCTTAACCTTGCTACGCAGAATAACTCGCAGGCTCATTAAGCAAAAGGCACGCGATCAGGCATTCCCTTGCGGGCATAGCCCTTTCGCTGCTTGTAGGTGTACGGTTTCAGGTTCTATTTCACTCCCCTCACTGGGGTTCTTTTCACCTTTCCCTCACGGTACTGGTGCGCTATCGGTCATCAGCGAGTATTTAGCCTTGGAACGTGGTCGTCCCGGATTCCCACTGGGTTACTCGAGCCCCGTGGTACTCAGGACCTCTATCCAGCAAGTCAGGATCTTTTCGCCGACAGGGCTATCACCTTCTATGGCCGGCCTTTCCAGACCGTTCTGCTAAGATCCTGATTTTTGACTTGCCGACGGTCTCGTATGACCGTCCGACAGAGGCCTACAACCCCGAAGCGACAACGCACACGAGCTTGACATCGCTTCGGTTTGGGCTATTCCCTTTTCGCTCGCCACTACTGGGGGAATCTCTATTGATTTCTCTTCCTGCAGGTACTGAGATGTTTCACTTCCCTGCGTGGGCTTCTCTCTCCCTATGTATTCAGAAGAGGATAGGCGGCATTCATCGCCTGGGTTTCCCCATTCGGAAATCCTCGGATCACGGCCTGCTTGCGGCTCCCCGAGGCTTATCGCAGCTAGCTACGTCCTTCATCGCCTGCTGATGCCAGGGCATTCACCGTACACCCTTAGTAGCTTAACAATCATTCCATTCTTTGCTCCTGATACACATGGCCTTTCAACAAGACCTATTCAATTGTCAAAGAACAAGGCCGGCAGCAATTCCGCCGGCAGCAACCGACTAGAGAATGTTGAGCACGAACAGCATCATCACTTGGTGGAGCTGACTGGAATCGAACCAGCGACCCCCTGCTTGCAAAGCAGGTGCTCTCCCAACTGAGCTACAGCCCCGCACCTGTACGAATAAGTGTCCGTGCGAATCCACTCATCGGGAACCCCTGTGATCATAACTCAGTGGTGGGCCTGGATAGAGTTGAACTATCGACCCCGCGCTTATCAAGCGCGTGCTCTAACCAACTGAGCTACAGGCCCAGCTGAGCCATGAAGCTTCCAAGGCCCGTTGATCATGGCGACTGCTTCCTCGTATCAGCGAGGACTCATCGCCGGAACCCTCACTCGTGTTTGGTGCGAAATGTATTGAAGAGGTGGCCCTTAGCCCATGATTTTCTTTGGAGTAGTTACTCCTTAGAAAGGAGGTGATCCAGCCGCAGGTTCCCCTACGGCTACCTTGTTACGACTTCACCCCAATCATCGGTCATACCGTGGGCGTCTGCCCCCTTGCGGTTGGCGCCAACGACTTCAGGTACAACAAACTTTCGTGGTGTGACGGGCGGTGTGTACAAGGCCCGGGAACGTATTCACCCCGGCGTGCTGATCCGGGATTACTAGCGATTCCGCCTTCACGAGGTCGAGTTGCAGACCTCGATCTGAACTGAGGCCGGTTTTTTGAGATTCGCTCCCCCTTACAGGTTTGCAGCCCTTTGTACCGGCCATTGTAGCACGTGTGTAGCCCCAGGCATAAAGGCCATGCTGACTTGACGTCATCCCCACCTTCCTCCCCGTTCTCCTGGGCAGTCTCTCCAGAGTTCTCGGCTTGACCCGTTAGTAACTGAAGACAGGGGTTGCGCTCGTTGCGGGACTTAACCCAACACCTCACGGCACGAGCTGACGACAGCCATGCAGCACCTGAGCAGGATGGTATTGCTACCTCGTTGGGCTTTCACCCTTCTACTACCTGCATGTCCAGCCTGGGTAAGGTTCTTCGCGTTGCGTCGAATTAAACCACATGCTCCACCGCTTGTGCGGGCCCCCGTCAATTCCTTTGAGTTTCAACCTTGCGGCCGTACTCCCCAGGCGGGATGCTTAATGCGTTAGCTGCGCCACTGATAAGCATGCTTACCAACGGCTAGCATCCATCGTTTACGGCGTGGACTACCAGGGTATCTAATCCTGT
>JBAXBK010000007.1:0-109859 GCA_037142015.1 Nitrospira sp.
TCACGCGCTGACCAGCGGCGGCTGAACATTATGCACTGGGAGGTTGAATCCGCGTCATGCTAAGTGACAAGATTCTCCGATTTCACTTTACCGATATAGTGATACCTCACTGGGTTCTGTACTGGCTTCGATCCGACATTGGACGTAAGGAGATCCAGCGTCTCTCCACTGGCAACCAAGAGTCCATGCGCAACATCGGGCAGGAGAGAATTCGCCAGATAGCCTTTGCGCTTCCAGGCCTTGAGGAACAGCACGCTATCGTCGACGAAGTCGAGCGCCGCCTGTCCGTCATCGAAGAACTCGAAGCCGCCGTCCAGGCCAACCTCACCCGTGCCGACCGCCTGCGGCAGTCAGTCTTACAGAGCGCCTTTGATGGGAGGCTTGCGACTCACGTGTTGCGGGGGCAGTCGGTATGAAGCTTCCGAATGCCGAGCGGGCAGTTGTGGTGGACGGCTGACCAGGCAGAAGACGTGCGTGACAGGATCTTGGAGGCAGTACTTCTGGAAGATGCCGGTTTTCTAGGTGCAGATGACTATGGGCAGCGGTATGCGCTAGACTTCCCTGTACAGGGCGCGGGAGAGGTAATAACCGTGCGGAGCTTGTGGATCATTCGTCACGGTGAAGACTTCCCACGATTCACCTCGTGTTATGTTGTTTAGCAAGGAGCATCCATCATGAACCGAGAGATTCACGTGCTCGATGTGGTGGCGCTGACCGAGGATATCCCCGATCGCGGCTTACTGCGTGGGCAAGTGGGGACTGTGGTGGAGTCGCTTGGTCCGGGTGTATTTGAGGTGGAGTTTGCCGACAATGACGGCAGAACCTATGCCATGCTTCCACTGAAATCCAGCCAACTGCTCGTACTGCACTATCAGCCTGCGTGACGAAAACTTGGGATTCAAATGCGGGCATGCATGACCGGCGTATTCTCATTATGAAATGTATCCATTGCAAAGGCCGGATGGTCCGATGGACGGCTCCCTTCAGCCTGGACCGAACAGGCTATCATGTGTCCTGGGATGCCGTGCCGGCGTGGGTCTGTACCCAGTGCGGCGAGCCATACTTTGAGTCTCGGGAAGTCGAGTTGATTCAGAAACCCTTGGCCGGCCTCGACCGGGAAAGCACCGCGTTGGCTGCGTCTGATCCATCGGCATCAAAATAGTCGCTACAAGCTTGGCAAGGTCGAAGAAGGCAAACGTGTCACCACTTCTGCAAGACGCTCTGCCGGATTTTTCGGACGAATTAGTCACACTTCTCAGGAATAACGATGAGCTGGACTTGGTTGAACAAGTGCCACTCCTTCGACTCGTTGACCGGTGCCGCTGTGGTGATGACTTCTGCTCCACGCTCTATACTGCTCCAAAACCAGAGGAAGCGTACGGGCCAAACCACGAAAGCATCTCTCTGAATCCTTCCTCTGGACATTTGATTCTCGACCTGGTTGACAGAAAGATTGTGTGTATTGAAATTCTCTTCCGAGAGGACCTCAGAGGCAGAGTCCTGCAACTTTTTCCGCAGACTTCAGCAAGCAAGCGACTTCCTAAGTTAGGTAATCACTCTCAATGAGCCCTTCCGCCATCGTTCAAAAACTCTGGAACTATTGCAATGTTCTTCGTGACGACGGGATGAGCTACGGTGACTACGTCGAACAGTTGACGTATCTGCTGTTTCTCAAGATGGCCGACGAGCGCACGAAAGCACCGTACAACCAGCCGAGCCAGATTCCCAAAGATTACAATTGGCCTAGCTTGCTCAAGAAAGACGGCGAAGACTTGTTCGGCCATTACCGTCATCTCCTTGAAGACCTCGGAAAAAGCAAAGGCATGCTCGGTCTGATCTTCACGAAGGCTCAGAATAAGTTCCAGGACCCGGTCAAGCTCCGGCGGTTGATTGTGGATCTGATCGACAAAGAAGACTGGTCCACGATGAGCGCCGATGTGAAAGGGGACGCCTACGAGGGCTTACTAGAGAAGAACGCCCAAGACACTAAGTCCGGCGCCGGCCAGTACTTCACTCCAAGACCGCTGATTGTTGCGATAGTAGAAGCGATTGCCCCAAAGCCAGACGAGACCATCTGTGACCCGGCCTGTGGGACCGGCGGGTTTTTCCTGGCCGCACACGATTATATCGTGAAGCACAATCTCAACCTGACCAAAGCCGAAAAGATTGCCCTTCGGCAAGGTACGTTCAAGGGATGGGAATTGGTCCAAAGCACAGCACGGCTCTGCGCGATGAACCTGATGCTTCATGGAATCGGGAGCGACAAAGAACTCCCGATCGTGGCAGGAGTCGATTCTTTGGCCGCTGATCCTGGGGATCGGTTCAACATCGTGATGACCAATCCGCCGTTTGGGAAGAAGAGCAGTACGACCATCGTCGGTGAAGAGGGCCAAGTCTCCAAGGAACGGGACATCGTCGAACGTGACGACTTCTGGGCAACGACCTCCAACAAGCAACTCAACTTCGTCCAGCACGTCAAAACGCTGCTGAAGCAAAATGGCCGCGCCGCAGTCGTGGTGCCTGACAACGTGCTTTTCGAAGGTGGGGCGGGGGAAACCGTCAGACGCAAGCTCCTGCACGAGTGCGATGTGCACACGCTCCTGCGTCTGCCGACCGGCCTCTTCTATGCCCAAGGCGTGAAAGCTAACGTACTTTTCTTCGACAAGAAGCCCGCAAACGAAACCCCCTGGACCAAGAAGCTCTGGATCTACGACCTCCGTACCAATCAACACTTCACGCTTAAGACCGATCCGCTCAAGCGCGAAGATCTCGATGAGTTCGTGAAATGCTACAACGGCAATCTCGATCGGCCCGACAAGCAGGCCGGAGGCAACCGCCACACCCGCAAAGCCACCTGGTCCGATAAGAAGCCTGACGGCCGCTGGCGTGCCTATGACTACGACGAACTCATCGCTCGCGACAAAGCCAGCCTCGACATCTTCTGGCTCAAAGACGACAGCCTAGAAGACTCCGCCAATCTCCCCAACCCCGACATCATCGCCCAAGAAATCGTCGACGACCTGGAGGCAGCGCTTGAACAATTCAGATTGATTGCGAATGATCTTGGTGGTGAATTACCTGGGAAGATGGATTGAGAGCTCGGAAGGCTATGCGCCATAAGGATCGCTACGACACGGCTGATTCGGACGAGAATCAATTTGAGCCTGGTTCTCGCCATCGGGTGCTCAAGAACCTGCTGCATATTACCAGCAAGCGTGAGATGGACCTGGTTGAGGGGCGGGAACAGGTTCGTGCACTTGAAAGCCTGGCTAGTCTCTATGACAGCGAACATCGATTTACTGCCATCGATCTGTGTCGTATCCACCGACTCTGGTTAGGAGACATTTATCCCTGGGCGGGGAAGTATCGACAAGTCAATGTAAAGAAGGACTCCTTCTCGTTTGCTGCAGCTGCGCAGATCCCTAAATTGATGACCGAGTTTGAGAAAGGGCCGCTCAAGCAATATACACCTTGTCGCTCTCGGGAGAATCTGGCTGCGGGGCTGGCAGAAGTTCATGTGGAACTCGTGCTAATTCATCCTTTCAGAGAGGGCAACGGGCGGGTGGCGCGACTGCTAGCCGTACTTATGGGACTACAAGCAGGGTTGCCCGCGCTGTACTTTGATAAATTCTCCGGTCGAAAGCGGCGGGAGTACTTTGCAGCGGTGCAAGCCGGATTGGACCGCAATTACGAACCGATGACGAAGCTATTTACCGCGGTGATCGAGAGGACTTTGCAGATTCACGGGGTGTAATACGGCGAGAGACCTTGATCCCGGCACCTAAGTCGGATGAGGTGAGTTTGACGCCTTCAATGTCTGTAGAGGTGTAGACAGTCATCTGAAACATAGCACGGCGCTTAGCGGGGTCGGCGAGGTATGGATTAGTTTTGTTTAGGGTCCGTTTGAGCATGGTTTAGTATAGCATGGTCGGAGATTGGAGAGACTACTTGCTTGGACGATCTCACAGAGAGTCGCACCGTCTCACGCCTCGTCCACATCTGAGTGTCCGTCCCCACCACGCCGCTGATGGCGAAGCACAGTGCTGAGCGTTGCGTGCTGAGTCCTGAGTGTTTCTCTAAATTGCTGAGTGGGGGGTGTGGGTCACACATATACCTGGGCGCGATGTGAGCTGTAGGAAGCACAAAAAGGCCTGGACCCGTTTCTCGCCGCCCGCAACGGCCTCTGCCTGCCTTGTTCTCTCCAGGCTATCTCATCCTCATCAAGGTTGGCGCGGGAATGATCGCTGGGCGTCTATAGAGATCCTGCGATGCGCGCTCGCCTTACCACGAAGGTCCCTGTTAACATGAACATTCCTCACCAACATGTAGCCAAGGAAAATTTATCGATGTCGACGCCCTCACAATCGAATGCCGTTCTTGTGGCGATCCGCACCCCTCGTGTGACCGTGGAGGAGCTGGAGAGTTCGCTGCAAGAACTCACCCGTCTTGTGAAAACTCTCGGGTACCATGTCGTGGGCCAGGTGACGCAAAAGCGTAGTTCCGATAAATATGCGTCGGTCCTGGGTCAGGGAAAACTTGCTGAATTGGCACTGTGGACCGGTGGCACCGGGAAAGTCGCGGTGGCGTTTGAACGGCCGATGCACAAAGCGGCTTCGAAGCGCGAGGCGGCGGCGGCGGACGTCACGGAGGAATCTGAAGACTACGAATCGGATGACACCATCGAGGCCGCATCCGGCCCTCGCGAACAGGCGCAGATCGTCATCGTGGACTGTGATCTGTCGCCGTCCCAGTTGAAAAATCTTGAAAGTGCCGCCGGCGTGCCTGTGCTCGACCGTACCGGCGTCATCATTGAGATTTTCAGTCGACATGCTCGCACCAGAGCGGCCCGGCTCCAGGTGGAGATCGCGCGGCTCAATTATCTTGCGCCACGTTTGCGTGATACCCGTGGTGGCAGCGAGCGGCAGGGCGGGGGAGTCGGAGCCAAAGGGTCAGGAGAGACGAGTCTTGAGCTCGATAAGCGCAGAATCCGCGATCGCCTGAAAGAACTCAGGGCTGAATTGGCGGCGATCGGGGACGAGCAGCAGACTCGCCGCACGAGACGGGAACACGAATTGACGGTCGCGCTCGTCGGGTACACCAATGCCGGCAAATCCTCGCTGATGCGCGCGATGACGGGCATCGATGTGCTCGTGGCCGACAAGTTGTTCGCCACACTCGATACCACGATCCGGCCCCTGTATCCTGACACGCGTCCCAAAGTGCTCATGTCCGATACGGTGGGCTTCATTAAAAAGCTCCCGCATGACCTGGTGGCGTCGTTCAAGTCGACGCTGGATGAAGCGGCCAGTGCCTCGCTGTTGCTGTTTGTCGTCGATGCCTCAGATCCGTCCTTTCGGTCCCAGCTCGACGTCACGCGGACGGTGTTAGCCGAAGTGGGCGCCACGGATGTTCCCAGCCTCGTGGTGCTGAATAAACAAGATCGTCTCGGACCGGACGAGCTCGCGACACTGAAGGCGGAATATCCGGACGCTTTTTTTCTTTCCACGAGAAGCAAGGAAGATCTGCAGGCGCTCCGTGAGCGCATTATGCGGTACTTTGAGAGCGATATGGTCGACGAGGAATTACATATTCCGTTTACGGCTCAAGGGATCATGGCAGAGATCCGCGCCCGGATGCGTATCTTGTCCGAAGCCTATGATGCCGAGGGACTCACGATACGGGTGCGATCGACCCCTGAGAACCTAACTAGTATCAAAAAGAAGCTCGCGCGATGAGCGCGGATTTCGCCATCAACCGACTCTCCTCTGACTGTCCATCCCCACTACGCCGCTGCTGGCGAGGGAGAGGAAGGTGGTGGCACTGAGTCTAATTGGGAGTACGGAGTCTGGCCCCAACCCCTTTACGAACTCCCAGTCCCACCCCAAAGGAAAGAAAAGGTACCGGAAGTCTTTCTTCGTCGGAGAGACCACCGCTCTTCTATCTTTTCCCCTGAGGGTGAACTAGATGATTTCGCCCTGCGCGCATCGAGCGAGATTCGCGTTTTATTCACCACTGCGCATGTCGAGTTGCACATTCCTCTTCTCCATCATTCATAATGAATGCAGCGGCCTGGATGCACCTCAACCAGTCCCCTCATTACTGTGAGTGGCTATTCATGTGGCGGCATGCTACAGTGCAAGTGTTTCTAGCGGCGGGCCTCGCGTGAAACATCAAATCGAACGGCCCATTTCGGATGTTGTTGTTACCGAGAATCTGATCGGAAGTCTGACCTAGGTCGCCTTGTTCCTTGCGCCTTCGGCCCTCTCCTTCCCCTCGTGAAATAATTCTCGTGTTCCCCACAATATCAATTTTCAGAAGGAGGACCCCCATGGGTTCAAAACTTTATGTTGGCGGGTTGCCTTATGCGGCAACTGAATCGCAGTTAACCACCTTGTTCGCAGCACACGGGACTGTCGAGTCCGCGCGTGTGATCACCGACAAGTTTACGGGACAGTCGCGAGGCTTCGGCTTCGTCGAAATGGCCACGCAGGAAGAAGGTAAGGCGGCGATTACCGCCTTGAACGGCACAGAGATGGACGGACGCCCGTTGACTGTGAACGAAGCCAAGCCACAAGAACCCCGCACCGGCGGTGGTGGTGGCGGCGGACGCAGCCGGTTCTAAGCACTCTGCTACGCAATGAGCGGGGCGTCTCATCCGAGGCGCCCCCGCCTTCACCCCGAGGTCGAGACGAGTCTCGGCTGATCGGCCCGTGCCTTGATCTATTCTGTCTCCAACCCCTTCGGACCACTAATTCTTACGGCTGCGGATCATAAGGACGAGAGGGGAGAACCTCTGGAGGCGAGCTCTTGACGGCGCGGGGTTCGGGTAATAGAGTACTCGCATGGTACGCGCTGTCACGCTAGCATGTTTCTTGGTCTGTACATACGCTCCTGTGTGGGCTGCCGAGGCTGAACCGTTCAACCAGGATGCGCCCTTCCAACAGGGGTTGACCACGAATCTGCTCCGTTCACTGCTCAACCAAGCCTTCGATAGACTTGAAGACCACATCGAAATCATGGGACAACTCGACCCAGGGGATGTGAAAGGCGATCGCCAGGGACGTTTGCAATTCAAGTTCTATCCGGATGGCAAGTCCAAATCAGACGAGCATCTCGCAGCAGAAGGCTGGTTCCGCGTCGCACCAGAAGGCGGGCAGCATGATTGGCATTTCAGATTTACGCTGCCGAAAGATCGGAAGAACGCCCCGCTCCAGTTTGAGGAACCGCTGTAGACCTTCTCCCATTTTGCCTCTACCACACATGACGTGTCAGGAGTCTTATCTTAAGCCTGTGAGAAGGTCGCCGGTGCCCGTCATCATTTCTTTACTCGGAAATCGACGACAACCTCGATGTCTGCTCACTGCCTGTGTGGCGCGCTCGTTCTGGATGCGGGGAGTCCTCTTCGCAGTGTTCTTAGTTGCGGCTTGTGCGACCGTCTCGGCTGCCGATTCCTATACGGATGCAATCTCTGCGGTTCATCGTGATGACTATGATCTCGCGGCTCGACTCTTCCGCCCTCTCGCTGAACAGGGACATGCAGGGGCACAGAGTTTTCTGGCGGTGCTCTATGCCAACGGGCAGGGGGTGCTGCAGAGCCATGAAGCGGCCGCCCGGTGGTACCGGAAGGCGGCTGACCAGGGAGACGCCGCGGCACAGTTCCAGCTGGGTATGCTGTCTGTCGGCGGGCAGGGTATGCCGCAGAATTACGAAATGGCCTGGCAGTGGTACCAGCGGGCAGCGGAGCAAGGAGTGGCGGCGGCACAGTTCCAACTGGGTCGGTTGTATGACAATGGGCAGGGCGTGTCGCAGAGCTATGAAGAGGCTGCCCAGTGGTATCGCCGGGCGGCTGAGCAGGAACATGCGCGGGCGCAGAGTCATTTGGGCCTGTTGCATGCCCGAGGGCAGGGCCTGCCGAAGGACTATCGCCTGGCCATACAATGGTACCGTCGGGCGGCTGAACAGGGAGATGCACTCGCACAATTTCAGTTGGGTGTGCTGTATGCCAATGGATGGGGGGTGCCCCGGAATTATGAAATAGCCGGGCAGTGGTATCGGCGGGCAGCGGAGCAGGGAGACGCGGTGGCGCAGTTCAATCTGGCTGTGAGGTATGACAATGGGCAGGGGGTGCCGCAGAGCTATAAAGAGGCCGGGCGCTGGTATCGATTGGCGGCCCAACAGGGACATGCGCGGGCGCAGAGCAATCTCGGCGTGTTGTATGCCAATGGGCAGGGCATGCCGAAGGACGTGATTCGCGCGTATATGTGGCTCACCGTCGCGGTTGCAGGGTCGAGAGGGGATGATGTGAAGACGGCAACCATGAATCAAGCAACTGTCGCTTCAGACCTGACCGCCGCGCAGATTGCGCAGGGGCAGGAAATGGCGCGGCGCTGCCAGGACAGTCAGTTTTTGCTGTGTGAGGTAAAAGAAAAGGTACCGTGAGACAAAGTCGGTACCGGGAGTCTTTGTTGATCGATCGGTAAGGAAGGAGCTACTGCAATGTCTTGCGCGGACGGCCTTTCTACGAATATTGAGGGGATTGTCACGCTCGCACAAAATACGGAACCGCCATCAGGACCACACCGACACCGATGAGGATATACACGTTTGCAATAAAATAGGGAACGACACAGAGCGCGATGCCGGCGATGAGGGGCACGACGGCCTTTTGCTTTTTCCCATACAGAAAGAAGCCAAACCCAATCGATCCAAACAGCAACCCCCAGAGCAAAACCGCTGTGCCGCCGGACTCAAACATTCATGACTTTCGCGCCAATCGTGTGAGGGGGCAGTGTTCTCTTATTAGTCCGCGGCAAATGCTTTCGCGATCAGCGCCTGCGCTTCTTCTTGAATCCGCTTGAGATGGTCTTTCCCCCGAAAGCTTTCGGCGTAAAGTTTGTACACATCCTCGGTGCCGGAGGGGCGGGCGGCAAACCAGCCTTGTTCGGTGACGACTTTCAATCCGCCGATTGACGCGCCATTGCCGGGAGCGGTCGTCAGTTTTGCGACGATGGTGTCGCCGGCCAACTCGGTCGCGCTCACTTGATCGGGAGACAGCTTCGAGAGAATAGTTTTCTGTTCTGGCGTTGCGGGCGCATCGATCCGTTCATAGACCGGCTCACCCAATTCTTTCGTCAGGTCACAATAGAGCTCACCAGGATCCCGGCCGGTCTTCGCCATCATTTCTGCGGCTAGAAGATTCATGATGATGCCATCCTTGTCCGTCGTCCAGACCGATCCATTTCGACGCAGGAACGAGGCCCCCGCGCTTTCTTCCCCGCCGAAACCGAGTGAGCCGTCGAGCAAGCCATTCACAAACCATTTGAAGCCGACCGGCACCTCGATAAGCTTGCGCGTGAGCTTCACCGCTACTCGGTCAATGAGGCTACTGCTCACCAGCGTTTTCCCGATTCCTGCAGCTGGCTTCCAGCCTTGACGGTTTGCAAAGAGGTACGAAATCGAAACCGCGAGGTAGTGATTGGGATTCATCAGACCGACAGAGGGAGTGACAATGCCATGCCGGTCGTTGTCGGCATCGTTGCCGAAGGCGACATCGAACCGATCTTTCAGCGCGATGAGATTGGCCATGGCATAGGGCGACGAACAGTCCATCCGAATCTTGCCGTCCCAATCGAGCGGCATGAAACGAAAGGTCGGATCGACGGAAGGATTCACAATCTCGATGTTCAAGCCGTACCGCTCTGCGATCGGTTGCCAATAGGCCACACCGGACCCGCCGAGCGGATCGATGCCGAGCTTCAATCCGGCTGAACGAATGACATCCATATCGATGATCTGCGCGAGATCCTGGATGTACGCACCGAGATAATCGTGCTGGTGGGTTGTGCCTGCCTGGCGAGCCTGGTCATACGACAGGCGCTGTACTCCCTGCAGATCAGCAGCAAGGAGGGTATTCGCGCGGTCCTCAATCCATTTGGTCACCTGGGTATCGGCCGGCCCGCCATGCGGTGGGTTGTACTTGATGCCCCCATCCTCAGGCGGATTGTGCGAGGGAGTGATGACGATGCCGTCGGCGACTCTGGATGTTTTCCTTCGATTGTAGGTGAGAATCGCGTGAGAGATGACCGGAGTGGGGGTATACCCACCATCTTGATCGATCATTACCTCGATGCCATTCGCAGCCAACACCTCAATTGCACTCACGTAAGCCGGTTCCGAGAGTGCATGGGTGTCCCTACCGAGATAGAGCGGCCCGACTGTGCCCTGCCCTGTTCGATATTCACAAATCGCCTGGGTGATAGCCAGGATATGCCATTCGTTAAAGCTTCGCTTGAAGGATGAGCCACGGTGTCCCGACGTGCCGAAGGCGACTCGCTGCTCACGGACCATGACATCGGGTTTCTCGGAAAAATAGGCGGCAATGAGCTTTGAGAGATCAACGAGAACCGATACCGGCGCTGGCTGACCTGCCAGAGGATGGATACCCATGCAGATTGTGTAGCCCTCGACCCCCATCGTTGTCAACTATGCAATCATCGAATAGGAGTCCCAACAGCAGACCATGGACTCTTCAACCAAGGAGAATACTCCACGCCAAACCCCGCTTTCGAGCCCATATGGAACCATATTGACTCGATATCGAATTGCACGTACATTCGGAACCCATATTACTTATGAAGTCGCATGCATATCAGTAGCTGTGGTTTCCATTACAGCTCTTGCTCACACATTTCAGAGTAAAGGAGTCAATCAGTATGAGTGACGTCAAAGACCAGACCATCGCGGTGAATGTGCGCTTGAAGCCCGAAGCGTCAGTCTGGTTCATCGAGTTGGTCTGGTTCAACCAAATAAACGAGACAGACCAGATAGACCGAACAGACCAGATGAACAAGATAGGCTGGCGGACTTTTTCAGTATCCTGTTAGACGTACTGAGGCGGTTGATCAGCAGATTCAGCAAGTGCTGGTCGGGCTGCGCGATGCGCGGCAGCAGAAGCCAAAAGCGTAAGTATGAGAGAGGTGACAAATGGAAAATGTTCAATCTGACTCTGATTCCTGGCGGTTCAGAAACTCTCTCGAAAGGAGTGCGGCATGAGTAACAGACATGTGCTGTTGCGTCTATGCAAGACAATCTGCCTGTTTCTGACTTTGGGAGTGAGCATGAGTGCGTATGGATATGGCGGGGATAGCTGGAAAGAAGAAGTGCTGTTGCATGATGGGAGCAAGATTATGATCACGCGCACGGTTGAGCGTGGCGGGCGGCATGAAGTCGGGCAGAAGCCACCGTACAAAGAGCAAGGTCTAAGCTTCACCTTGCCCGGCACCAATCAAACCATCACGTGGGAGGATCACTACAGCCAAGATATAGGCACCGCAAATTTTCTACCGATGGCGCTGGAGATATCCGGAGGGACACCGTACCTTGTCGTCTCCCCCATGGGCTGCCTGTCCTACAATAAATGGGGTAGGCCCAACCCGCCCTACGTGATTTTCCAATACCAAGGCAAAGAGTGGAAGCGTATCTCGTTGCAGGAGTTGCCGACTGAAATCAAAATGCCCAACTTGATATTTTCTTCACCTGATATCGAGGTCGAAAAGTTCGGCAAGCGATTTGTTTCTGCAGAAATGATCAAGCAATTGATAAACGGTTACAAGCAACTCGAATACAAAACCATTCTACGGGAACCGATGAATCAGGGTTCAGGAGCTACAAGCTGCCCAATCCCCACCACAATGACCGGAAAGCTTATAGCTCCAGAAGTAGACGGGAAGCCTATTTACAATAATTGGTGGCCCTTAGCGCCGGAGTGGCTCAAGGACACATACGGTAAAGGGAAATAACGCTTATTCACAAATCCAGTTTTCTCAAGGAGAGAAATCATGGCCACCACAATTGAATATGCATTGATGGCAGGACGGGCATATCAAATAACCCGTGACCTAATAAACCAATTTCCAGTTCCGCAGGGATGGTTAGAGCTTGCACACGTTCCAAACAATCCAGGTTTTCCCCAGTTTACAGGGACAGACGGCTTTGAAGCCGTTGCCTTCAAAAAAGGCACAGAAATCGTCATCTCCTATGCCGGCACAAACCCCAACAGTCTTCTCGATCCGGACAATGCGGCGAATATCGGGTTGGCCACAGGATTTGGATCAGACCAGCTATTGCAGGCTGCTGAATACTACCTGCAAGTCAAGGCTGCCAATCCCAGTGCGACAAGCATCTCCTTCACGGGGCACAGCTTAGGCGGCGGGCTCGCGGCTTTAATGGGTGTATTTTGGGGACAACAGGCGGTGACGTTCGATCAAGCCCCGTTTGCGAACTCAGCGCAATTGAGTTTGTTGCACCCGAATGTCGCGGCCAATCTCAAAACAGACTTGCTGTCCAGCGACCACACCGAAGCAGAAATCGCAAGCCTGACAGATTTTTTACAACTACGTGCAGCCACTGGCGGCATTCCCAACTCCAGTTTGGTGAGCGGCATCAACGTGCAAGGCCAATTGTTGTCCAACGCCCCCTACACCCTGTTTGATCCAATCGGCACGCAGATAGATATTCGAGACAACGCAAACGGCGTCTCAGGTTTGGACCTCCACTCTCTAGCCCTGCTGACCGCCTTCGAGCAGAGCATACAGACGGCAGCGCCGCAACATGCGTTGAACGACGTCACCTACAAACTTACAGATCTGCTAGGGATGATATTTACCAGTAGCCTATTTGCACACACAACTAGTCCGACCAATACGACAGACGAGAACTTCCTCGAACATCTGGTCCGCCACGAAGCTGGGGTGAGAGATTCCATCACCGGTGCGACCACCACTGCCGCTGATGCGATGGTGACCCGCTTCACCTCTGACCTCTGGAAGCTAGCGCAGGACGGCGGGTTGACGATGACGGACAACATCCCAGGCGGTGTTTTTAGTAGCCCGCCGAACAACGTCAGCAAGGCCCTCACCGCTTTTACCATGCAGAAATATTACGACGAGACGCAAGTGAGCTTGGGCTACAAAAAAGAACTGTTCACAGCAATGACAGGCGGTGTCCAATTCGATCGGGCTGACGTGGCTGCCACGCTCGGCGATGCCAAGGGCTACACCCTCTATTTTCAGAGCTACCTCAACTCAAACGCTTTTACCAACACCGAACGCCAACTGATTCAATTGCTGCTGCCCACGCTACGAGACTGGTACGTGCAGGCGGGGTCGGGTGGCATGAACGTGGTCGATGCCAAAAATCGTGGCGCCTTTATGCTGGGCGGCAAGGGAGCTGATCACCTGACCGGGGGTAGCCATGCTGATCTGTTGGTGGGCAATGCCGGTGTCGACAGACTGAATGGCAGGGGTGGCAATGATGTATTGCTCGGTGGGGCGGGGTTCGACACCTACGTCTACAACACTGGCGACGGCACAGATCAGATTGAAGATTCGGATGCGAAGGGCCAAATCATCTTTGACCAGAAACTTTTGCAAGCTGGCATCCGACGGACGGGCGATGCGGTCGATACCTATAGAAGCCTCGATGGCACCAAGACCTATGTCCTCTCCGGCGGCCATCTCATCGTGAACGGCGTGCTGACGGTGAATGCCAACTTCCAGAGCGGGCAGTTCGGGATTCAGCTGCGGGATCTGTCCTCGCACCCGACGGATACGGGGGTGCCGACGGGCTCCTTTACGTTCGTCACGATCGGCGGGGAGAACATCGATCATCTCTTTGGGTCACTGGCCCCCACTGGACCGGAAGCGCTCTATGGCAATGGGGGCGACGATGCGCTCAATGCCAGCATTGCCTTCCTTGCTTCCAATGACTTGTTAGATGGAGGGCTGGGAGACGATACCCTCCTCGGAGGGCCGGGGCATGACTACTTGCTCGGCGGGGAGGGGGCTGATTTTGGCTACCTGACCGATGGCGATATGTTTCTGGGAGGCAGTGGGAACGATATCGCGGTGGGTGACACCACCATTGCCAACTTTGTCGTCACGACTATTGGAAACGGCGCGCATTACGCTGACGGCGGCGATGGAGCCGATACGCTCATGGGGGCACTTGGCGTCGATGTGCTGCATGGAGGCACTGGGAACGATACGCTGCGTGGGGAGAACCGCCCGGCGGGCTGGACCGCCAGGATCGTTGGGCTGGATGGTTTCTATCACGATGTTTCGATGGCAGCCTACTTTAGTCCGACCGGCGCGGACGATGTCCTCTTTGGTGAGGCGGGCAATGACGTGCTGGTTGGGGATGGTGGCAACGATATTCTTTCAGGTGAAGAGGGCAACGATCAGTTATTCGGCGACGACTTCGCAGACGATCAAGCGGCATACCTGGTCGTGCCGGGTGACGATATCCTGGATGGCGGCGCGGGCGATGACCTGTTGGCCGCTGGCGATGGTACGGACTCGTTGTCGGGAGGGCCAGGCATCGACATGCTGTTTGGGGACAAGGGCGATGACATACTCGATGGTGGCGATGGTGCGGATACGATGCGTGGCGGTGATGGTGCGGATGAATTATTCGGCGGTCCAGGCAACGATCTCATATTCGGCGATAGCCTCAACAATCAATTTGTGGCCGGGACGGTCGGTGGGGCTGATGTCTTGGATGGCGGGGACGGGGATGATGAACTACAGGGGGGTGTGGGAGCCGACATGCTGTCCGGCGGAGCTGGCAACGATTTTCTTTTAGGGCAAGACGATGCCGACATGCTCTTTGGTGATGCCGGCGCTGACACGCTACGAGGCGGGCTTGGGAATGATACCCTCGCCGGCGATGCAGGCGAGGATGTGCTACTCGGCGATGCGGGCGATGACACCTTGATCGGCGGCGAGGGGGTCGATGTCTTGGCCGGTGGCGCCGGCGCCGATACCTATGTCTTTAACCTTGGCGATGGCATCGACACTATTCAGGATACCGCGGGGGAAGGGAACCGGCTGGTGTTCGGCGCCAGCATCACGGAACAGGACATTACGCTGGGCATTGGATCGCTGCTGATTCGCGTGGGCGCGAATGGCGATGCCATTCACATTCTAGGGTTTGACCCGGCCAATCCCTCCGCCCCGACCGGTATCGACCGATTCGAATTCGCCGACGGCACGACGTTAACCCATACGGACCTGATCGCACGCGGATTCGATCTGGTGGGGACGAACAGTGACGATGAGTTGGATGGTGGAGAAACCTACCGCGGAATAATCGGGCTTGACGGAGACGATGTCCTCATCGGCGGATCTCTCGATAATATTCTCGATGGGGGAGGCGGCAACGATGTGCTGTTGGCGAACGAGGGCCAGGACCAGTTGTTGGGTGGGGCCGGCGATGATGTGATGCTGGGCGGCACTGGCGAGGATGTCCTGCTGGGCGGGACTGGAGACGATCATCTTTTTGGTGGAGACGGGAACGATCAGTTCGATGGCGGCGCCGGGACTGATCGGTTGAATGGGGACGCCGGACAGGATACCTATATCTTCGGTCGTGGCTCAGGCCAAGACATGTTGCAGGATTCCCCGGTTGAACAATCCGGTCCGAATACAATCCAACTCACCAGCCGGGTCAGTCCCAACGAGGTCCACCTGCAAGCCAGACAGTCGGAGTACGGAGTCAATGTGGTGCTCACCATCGACGGAACAGAGGACGAACTGACACTCCTTGGCGCCGCTGATGCCAGCCTGTTGCCGATCAGCCAGCTACTCTTTGCCGACGGAACGCACTGGGAGACCGCCGAGATTCTGCCCCGTATTGAAGGCGTGCACCTCGCGGCGGTGCCTGCCGGCAGCTTCCTGGTAGGCACGGGATTTCGAGATGAGTTAGTCGGGGCGCAAGGCAATGATGAGCTGAATGGGCTGGGTGACGCCGACCGGATGGTTGGTGGGGCAGGCGACGACCGCTACCGGGTCGATCATCCTGGCGATACCGTGGTGGAGCTCAATGGGGAAGGGACGGACACGGTACTGAGCCAGATCGACTATGTGCTTCCCGATCATGTGGAGAATCTTCTCCTACGGACGACGGACCAACCGACCACAGATCCGGTCCATGGTGAGGGGAATGCGAGTGACAATCTCTTGATCGGGAACTTCGTGAATAATCTGCTGATCGGTGGGGCAGGCAACGATACCTTCTGGGGTGGATTCAGCCTCGGCAGCGACTATGGGCCGGGCGACGATGACTTGTCCGGCGGCACAGGGAACGATACTTACGTCGTGGAGGGCCATTTCAACGGCTTCGATACGATCCATGATGTGGCACTGCCTGGAGAGGGGAATCGCTTGCAATTCGGCTCCAGTGTCCGCCCGGAGGATGTGCAGTTCGTTCAAGAGGGCTCATTTCTCCGTATTACTAATGCTGGGGGAACGGATGGCGTGGTGTTGGCCGATTTTGACCCCAGTGGAATAACCGGATCGTTGGTGACCGAGGTCGTGGCCTTCAGTGGTGGGATCGAGGATGTGACGGGCGGCTATGAGACCCGCCTGCTGGCATTGATGCATCCGATGTTCGGTACCGACAATGCCGAGACGACGACCGGGACGTCAGGTGCGGAAGTCATCAGGGCGCAAGGCGGTGATGACGTGATTACGGGCGGCGTGGGCAACGATCTGTTGCTTGGCGGAACCGGCAGCGATACTTATGTATTCAATCAGTGGGATGGTTTCGATTTGATCGATGACCAGGCTGGAACAGGAGACATCAATCTGATGCAGTTTGGCGCCGGTATTACGCAGGACATGCTGCGGGTATCGTATAGCGGAACCTCTAGCCTAGGGGGCTTGACGGTGCGAGTTGGTACGTCGGGCGATGGGCTGCATTTTCTCGGAGTATCTGCGGAAGATCCCGCTGGGCCTCATGCGGTCGACCGGTTTGATTTTGCGGATGGCACGCAGCTGACGTTTGCCCAACTGTTCGAGCGCGAGGTCTTGGTGCAAGGGACTGAACGAAGCGACGGGGAGCTGTTCGGGACCTTCGCCGACGATCGCATGCTGGGACTGGGTGGCAGTGAAACCCTCGCGTCCGAGGATGGGAATGACACGCTTATCGGAGGCACAGGCAACGATATACTGGACGGCAGAAGGGGCAGCGACACCTATGTATTCAATCTCGGAGATGGCGTTGACGAGATTCGGGATGAAGCGGGTGAGCAGGGCTCCTTCGATGTCAATCGTCTTCAATTTGGAGCGGGGATTACGGCGAGCGATCTGACCTTGTTCGATGCCGGTGACGAATTCACGGTGAACAGAATTCTGATTGGCACTTCCGGGGATGAGATTCTGTTGCCCAACTTTATCGATTATGCCCCGGCCCTCAGAGTCACTGAATTTGCCGATGGTGTGAGGCTCGATCTCTACGACCTCTATACCGCGAATCTCAGGACGGATAACCAGACCATCATGGGTGGGACGGGAAACCCCGTTCTGATCGGTGGAATGGGGAACGACACCCTCCTCGCGGGAACCGATACCACGACGTTCCTTGGCGGTGCTGGTCACGATACCGTGATTGGAGGAGCCGGAGCGAACCTTCTCATGGGTGGACGCGGCAACGATCTGCTACAGGGGGGTGGCGGCCAGGACACGTATCTGTTCAATCTGGGTGACGGTCTCGATACGATTGAGGACAGCGCAATATTGGGCGAAGGGAATCGCATTCAGTTCGGAATCGGCATTAGTCAGAGCGATCTCACGTTCACACGCGATGAAGCAGCCCGAACGCTCGCGATTCAAGTTGGCAGTAATGGAACAGATCAGCTGCGGCTGATCAACTTCGATCCGACCGGGGCGAATGGGTCGTTGGTGGTCGAGACGCTGGCCTTTATCGATGGAAGCATGGCAAAACTCGCCGATCTATTCTCACCCACCGTCAACCATGCGCCGACCGTGGCCAATGCAATGGTAGATCGAACCGTCCAGGAAGATGCCCCGCTCAGCCTCGCCGTGCCTGCGAATACATTTCTCGATGAAGATGCGGGTGATGTGCTGAAGCTGAGCGTGAGCCTGGGTGACGGGGCTGCGTTGCCCGCGTGGCTCAGTTTTGATCCTGTTACCCGTACGTTTAATGGCACGCCGTTCAATAGCGATGTGGGCACGCTCACCATCGCGGTGAACGTCACGGATAGCGGAAGCCTGAGCGTAACGGACACCTTTGCGCTCGCGATTCAAAACGTGAACGATGCCCCCACATTGGCAAGTCCGATGGCAGACCAGACCGTGCCGGAGGATACGCCGTTCAGTTTCCAAGCACCGGCGAATACCTTTGCCGATGAGGACCTGATGTATGGCGATATCCTGACCTACAACGCCACGCTTGCCGATGGCAGCCCACTGCCGGCCTGGCTGAGTTTCAATCCAACCTCCCGGACGTTCAGCGGCGTGCCGGACGATGCCCAGGTGGGCACACTAGACCTCCGAGTGACGGCCACGGATACGGGCAATCTGAGCATATCCGGTGTGTTCACCCTCACCGTCACGAATGTCAATGAAGCACCGACGGTGGTGGCGCCTCTCGCCGATCAGCAGGCAACGCAAGGCACGGTGTTCAGTTTGGTAGTGCCGGCAACGGCATTTACCGATGTCGATGCGGGTGACAGCTTGACCTACAACGCCACGCTGGCCAACGGAGCGAGCTTACCGACATGGTTAAGCTTCAATCCCATAACCCATACGTTTAATGGCATACCTCAAGGGGGCGACGTCGGCACGCTCGATGTCCGCGTCACCGCGACCGACCAGGGGAGTCTCAACGTGGCGGATGTCTTTGCCCTAACGATCGCCCCAAGCGGGGGGACTGCCGGGAACGATACGCTGATCGGCACGAGTGGCAACGATACACTCGATGGACTCGGCGGGGATGATGTGTTGCAAGGCCTAGCCGGCAACGACACCTTAATTGGTGGGGCGGGGAGTGACCTGCTCAACGGTGGGACAGGGACCGATACGATGCAGGGCGGCACCGGCAACGACACCTACGTGGTGAGTACAGGCGATACGATCGTCGAGCAAGCCAATCAAGGGCTCGATACGGTCCAGAGCGATGTCACTTGGACGATTGGAGCCAACCTCGAAGCGCTCACCCTTACAGGCACGGCCAATATCAACGGCACCGGTAATGGGCTCGATAATCTACTCACGGGCAACAGCGGAGCCAACGTACTCACTGGTGGCGCAGGGAACGATGCGTATGTCGTCAGCACGGGCGATACGGTTGTCGAAGCAGCCAATGCCGGGATCGACACGGTACTCAGCGACGTGACCACGACGCTCAGTGCCAACGTTGAGCTCCTCGTCCTGACCGGGACCAATGCTATAAATGGCACCGGGAACAATCTCGCCAATGGGATCACGGGCAATGTAGCCGCAAACATGCTCGACGGCGGAACGGGCACGGATATCCTGGCCGGACTCGATGGCAATGACACGTATGTCGTCGACTACACCGGTGACCTCGTCATCGAATTGGCCAACAACGGGGTCGATACGGTGCAAAGCTCTGTCACATATACCCTGGCCGTAAACGTGGAGAACCTCATCTTGACCGGCACGACCGCCATCAATGGGACAGGGAATACGCTGGATAACTTTGTACTTGGTAACAGCGCCACCAACGTGTTGACCGGGGTCAACGGGAACGATACCCTCCGTGGTGGGATGGGGAACGATACGGTGAATGGCGGCAGCGGCAACGACACCTTCCTATTTGGCCGTGGCGACGGACAGGACCTGGTGCGAGACAACAGTGGGACTGCCGACAAGATCCTCTACGATGCCGGCATCAATCCGCTGGATCTGGTCATCAGCCGCCAGGTCAATGATCTACGGATTGCCATCCATGGTTCGACCGACTACGTATCAGTTCAGAACTGGTACAGCAGTTCGACGAACCGCACGGAAACAATCCAAGCTGGTAACGGCCAGACGCTGCTCAGCACGCAGGTCGATCAATTGATTCAGGCGATGGCGGGATTTACCTCACAAACCGGCCTGACCTGGGATCAGGCGATCAGTCAACGGCCTCAAGATGTGCAGACAGTCCTGGCCACAAGCTGGCAATAGCGAGAGGTTAGAAATGAAAGCGCACGCGGTCTGCATCATCGCCCACCGGCTGAGCTTGGAGCGGCAGGCACATCGGGTTTATGTCGTAGACAAAGGCGACATTGTCGAATAAGGGCCGCATGAGGAGTGGCTGCGTGTGAAAGGATTCTATCTATGAGCGCTTGCACTCATCTCAGGATGGCTATGCGGAGCCGATGCCTGATGATGACCATAGCGATATTGCTAATGTAAACTATGAGCTATATACACATAACTGCATGATGCAAACATATCTATTATTCATACATGCTTGGCATCTTGAAAAATTACACCTATCTTTGGTGCAGGTAGCCCAGTCTCTCTTCTAGCGTCCGGCAGACTAGGCAAGTAGAGTTTAGGGAGCTTAGGACTAGCCATCTTCAGCCTGGATCCCTTCAGCATATGAATGAATGCGGTAACGTTTCGAAATAACTCCTATACAACAGGTCAATCTATTAGTGTCGAACCTTACGCAGAGGAAAGTCTAGGTCCACGTGTCGAGTGACAGGTATTCTTCTGTCCGTTGAAATCTTTAAGCATCGAGGTTAGTGTGGGGTGTGACGGGGGATCCGTACGCGACCGACTTATGAGTTAACATAATCGTTCTTATCAGACATAAGAGATTTTTGATTTATGTCCCTCGAACTGCTCGGGCGCATCCAACAAGAACTGTCAATTACCAGCAGTGCGATCCATGAAACCATTCTTGCCATTGCCGAACGTGCCAACCGCAAAGCCCAAGTCTTTCGTTTGCACAGTCAGGCGTCGAGCTTACTCAACCAGATCGAACAGGTTCATGGCGAACTCGGACGTCAGATTGCTGCGCTCTGTGCCAAGCGCCCACCATTCAGCCATGAGTCAATTGTGCCCTCCGATCAATTGGCAGAATTCCTCGGCCAGGCCAGCGACCGCGTTCAGCACTTTAAACGAACGCTGCTCGGCGTCGACAGCCAAATACGTGAGATCAAACTGGAAACGATCCATCACGAACTCCTCACGCTGCAACAGGATTTGAGTCTTCGCGCAGCAGCCATCGAACGGTTCCAGATCGCCCAAGGATCGCCGATCGTTGGAAAGACATTCGCTGAGATGACATTGCCTGCATCGGTTCGTCTCGTCACGGTCCTGCGTGGACCATTTCTGGTACCGCCAGACAATTCCCTGGTACTTCGCACTGACGATGTCCTGGTCGTGATCGGGTTGCATGAGGATCTCGCGCTGTTTGCCTCAGAATTTACCCAAGCTCGGAGCGCCACAACGGCGTAAATCATGCGCGAGATAAACAAGATGTGCGCGATAGACGCGACTCGAAGTTCAAGGTTCGAAGTTCTGAATGCCTCGAACCCTCCCCTGTCTAACGCATCCCGCTATTCTTGCGACTCTCGTGCGAATCTCATGATAACTCGCATGCTCCCAATCCTCATCAGCCTCGCACTCTTCGTCTGGTTCGATCTCCACGCTGCTGCCGCTGAGCCCACCACACTCAAATCCAACGACTCACCGGGCCTCCGCATGTTGGAAGAAATGCAAACTGTTATTACGGACCTCGCTGAGTCGGCAAAACCGTCGGTTGTGAATCTCATTCCTCTGTCCGGACCAGGACGGGGACGTGAGCTTTCGCAGGAACGGGCTCCCAATGCTTCCGGATCGGGTTCCGGGGTCATTATCGATCCTGACGGATATATCATCACAAACAACCACGTCATCGGCGACGTGACGGAAATAGAAGTCCGCTTTTCTGATAAGTCGAAGCTGATTGCACAGGTTGTCGGAAAGGATCTCGATACCGACATCGCGCTCCTCAAGGTGACCGTCGACCATCCCCTCCCAAGCGCAAGATTCGGAGATTCATCCACCGTGCGAGTCGGCCAATGGGTACTCGCTGTGGGGAACCCTTTCGGACTCGATCGGACAGTCACACTCGGCGTCGTCAGCGGGATCGGCCGGGAGAACATCAATCTCTCGCGCTATGAAAATTTCATTCAGACCGACGCCTCGATCAATCCGGGCAATTCGGGCGGCCCGCTCTTCAATTTGCGCGGGGAGATCATCGGCATCAATACCGCCATCATTAACTTCGCCCAAGGGATCGGTTTTGCAATCCCTTCCAACATGGCCAAGCAGGTGATTCATCAATTGCTGACGCAGGGACGAGTCACACGTGGCTGGTTGGGCGTCGGTATCCAACCACTCACAGCGGAGCTCGCACGCAAGTTTGGCGTCAAGGAAGGCGACGGGGTGCTGGTCAATGAAGTCTTCGAACGGGATCCGGCTGCGGCAGCCGGCATCAAACCCGGCGACATTTTGACCCATATCGACGGTACCTTGATCGACACGCCGAACCGCCTCTCTCGCGTCGTAGCAGGATTGCTTCCGGGCTCGACGGCAAAAGTTGAGATCGTCCGAGATCAGCAACGTTTGGTGCTAGACGTCTCGCTCAGAGAACGCCCTGAGCAGCCCGTGATCGCCTCGCTCCCTCAAGCACGCACTGAAGTCAAGCTGGGATTCGACGTGCAAAATCTGACGCCTGATCTTGCCGACAAATTCAAACTGCAGGAAAGCCGTGGCGTGCTCATCAGCAAAGTGGAGATCGGAAGCCTTGCCCAATCGGAAGGTCTTCACGAAGGCGATCTCATCAAGGAAGTGAACCGTACTGATGTGGGATCAGTCGGGGAATTCAGCAGCGCAATTTCCAAACTCCGGCGTGGCGAAACAATCCTGCTCCGCGTGCTGAGAGAAACCCGCGGGTTCTATGTCGTGCTCAAATCGACCGACCCCTAGTGTCGCGTGAAGCGCGAGACTGGCGGGAAAAGCGCGACTTGAAAAGAGTGAATTTCCACCTCGTCTCGCCCCTCTCGCTCGTCCCGCCTGTCTCGCGCGGCTAGTTTTTTTTCGTAGCCTCTAATCAATGCGCTGCCGCATGCGTCTCCACTTTATGCTTATGCGCCTCAACGATTCGAGCTGCAAGCTCACGTGGCACTTCGTCGTATTGCCAAAGTTCCATTGTATAACTTCCGCGGCCTGCCGTGAGTGAGTTCAGCGTCGTGGCATACGAGAGCATCTCCGCCATTGGAACATGGACCGTAATCTGCTCCGTATGGTCGCGTGCCTCCACGTGAAGAATCCGCCCGCGGCGCGCATTCAAGTCCCCGATCACACTTCCAATATGATCTGCCGACGCCTCAACCTCCACCGTCATGATCGGCTCTAATAGGATGGGATGAGCCGCCTCCAAGGCCTTCTTGAACCCCATCGACGCCGCGACTTTAAACGCCATCTCAGATGAATCGACCGCATGGTACGACCCATCGTACACGGCAACCCGGCAATCCACGACAGGAAACCCCGCCAAGCTTCCGTGGTGCATGGCTTCGACTACACCTTTCTCCACGGCGGGGATAAAGTTTCGTGGAATGGCTCCTCCGACAACCTTATTCTCAAAGTGGAATCCCTCCCCGCGCGGAAGAGGCGCGAGTTCCAGCCAGCAATCGCCGTACTGGCCATGCCCGCCGGTTTGCTTCTTATATTTTCCCTGCGCCTGTGCCGTGCTACGGATTGTTTCGCGATACGGAATTTTCGGCATGTGCAGCACCACTTCAGCACCGTACTTACGGCGCAATTTTTCGAGCGCAAGATCGATGTGCCACTGGCTCATCCCGCTTAACACCATTTCCTTTGTATCGGCATGCCGCGAGAATTCGAGGGTCGGATCTTCTTCGATCAACTTATGCAACCCAAGACTGATTTTTTCGATGTCGACACTGGACTTCGGCTCGATTGCAAAGGACAGCACAGGGCGCGGAAGCGCCGCTTTCTGATAACAGATGGGTGCCTGTTCGTCGCAGAGCGTGTCGCCGGTTTGCGTATCTTTGAGTTTTCCGATTGCCACGATGTCCCCTGCGCCGGCAGTAGACAGGGCTGTATGTTTCTTGCCCAACACAGCGTATAGATGCCCGCTTTTTTCTTTGCTGTTCCGAGAACTGTTAAAAACTGTGGAGTCTGCGTGAAGAACCCCCGATAAAACTCGCAGAAAAGACAGTCGCCCGACAAACGGGTCTATTAACGTTTTAAAGATGATTCCTGACAATGGGTCTTCTCCAACGGCCCGGCGGTTAACTGCTTCGCCTGTATCCGGATGCAGCCCTTCCAACGGAGCTCTCGACGCCCGGTCCATCGGAGATGGCAATATATCGACGATTGCATTGAGGAGCGGAACGATCCCGATATTGTCGATGGCGGAACCGCTGTAGAGGGGAATAATCTTGCCAGTCTGGACACCAAGGCGCATTCCGTCAATCAACTCCTCCTCCGTCAATTCCCCCATTGTGAGATATTGTTCCAATAGTCGGTCATCACGCTCAGCCACCCCCTCATGAACTCGTTTCCGCGCATTATCCACCGCCTCCCGTTCATTCTCCGGAACCGGCAACTGCTGAATCGCAGGGGTCTCCTTGCGCGAAGTGATGAGGCGTTGCTGAACAAGGTCCAGCGCGCCGGCGAGTTGACCGCCGCTGCGATAGGGCAATGACATCGGCAATGGCATAATCCTAAGATCGCGTTGACACATTGCGAGAACTTCATCGAGGGAGGCGCCATCTTTATCTAATTCGTTGAGAAACAGCAGACAGGGTAAGCCGAGAGCTGTGACGCGAGACCAGACTCTGACGAGTTCGCTCCGAATTCCCGATGAGGCACCTACCACCAGGATTACGGCGTCTACCGCTCGCAAGGCCATAGTCGTCTCCCCGATCAGGCTCAATGCGCCAGGAGGGTCGACGAGGTTGATGGTGGTGTGATTCCAGAAACAACGGAGGAGACTGGTACTGACGGAACTGCGCCGGTGCAATTCTTCCGGCTCGAAGTCTGAAACGGTCGTACCTTGTGCGATCGACCCGAGGTGGGAAACAGTGCCTGTGGCAAAAAGAATGGCTTCAGCCAACGAAGTTTTCCCGGCGCCGGTACTGGAAATCAACGCCACATTTCTGAGTGACTCCCTCTGTAGTTCGCTCATGGGGCCCTCCTTTTTGTTCATTTGGTCTGTCTGGTCTGTCCGGTCTATCTGGTCGGAGAGGTCTATTCTGTCTTTCTTGTCAACTGATCGCACGGGCAAAACCCACCGGACAGACCAGATAGACAAGATGGACCTCATCAACCAGATAGACCAAGCTTGTTACATCGCTCTAGCTCTCCTTTCGCTCACACGCCGACGTCATGGTTTGTCAGCCAGCCTTGATCGGCAAAGCTGACATAGCGTCCATCGCCGACGACGAGATGGTCAAGAACCCGAATACCTAGGACTTCCCCTGCTGATACCAAACGCGCCGTTAGAATGCGATCTTCTTGGCTAGGCGTTGGATCGCCACTGGGATGGTTGTGCAGGAAGATTACTGCCGCTGCAGATTCCCTCACTGCGAGTGTAAAGACTTCGCGTGGATGAACAATGCTGAGCGTTAAGCTGCCTTCCGATACCGTGGTATCACGCATAATGGCATGCTTGGCATCCAGTAAAACGACTTTGAAGATTTCGTGACGCAGATCACGCAAGGTTGGATGGTAATGGGTGAAGAGATCACGGCTGGATGTGACTTTGGTTCCTTTGGTCAGCGGAGCAGCGAGGGCGCGTTTCCCCAATTCAAGGGCAGCCTTCAGTTGTGCCGCTTTGGCCTCCCCTACACCTGGGATCGCACAGAGTTCTTCGATTCCGCATTGTGCAAGTCCGGCGATATCTCCAAGCCGATCCAGGATTTCCATTCCGACTTGCACAGCAGAAGACCCATGGCGGCCGACTCGAAGGAGAATCGCCAGAAGTTGGGCATTGGTAAGCGCTTGAGGGCCCTGTGTCAGCAGTCGTTCGCGCGGCCGTTCCGTTTCAGGCCAGTGCGAAATGCCTTGCCCTCCTTTATTGCCGGCCATTTACCCTCCCAGGACAAATAAATGACACTCTGAACGTTTTTGTACTAGCGATAGCCCCCTTAGTTGCCCATTCCAAACAAATACGTACCTCTAAACTGTTGAAATTACGTATAGCGACATATTGGTTCAGTACTTGCTATGGAACGCCTGCAGCAGTACACCGCAACCTGGGAGGATTCGATGGAATGTCCGAAGTGTAAAGGCCTCATGATGCTCGAGCGGTTTTCCGACTTCTTCTTAATTTTCTATGCTTGGAAATGTATCAACTGCGGCGCAATTATCGATCGCACCATTTCAAATAATCGGCGAAAGAGCTTGGCCGCTCGCAAGCCCCAGGAAGTGGCGACTCGCTAGCATAAACCATTGTTGTTCCTGTCCAGATGAGTCGACCGTTTTGATCGCCACGGATGGCCGACAATCCTGTTCTGATACCCTGTCTCTCCGCTCTTAGGTCGTCATATCGCCAGGCGCATTATAGCCACCGGCTCCAAGGTCGTCAAAATGCTTCCATTCTTCTTGCTCCAACTTTCCTAGCCTCATCCTAGTCCCCACGCCGTCTTTATTGCTCGACGCTACATCTCGTTTCGGCAGCACTCACCTTGACCCCTTCAAAAACGCTATGTTAGAGTCACAAGTTGCTAAAACGTCTCTCGCCTTAAATCGTAACTACTCGGGTAGATAGGCTGAAGGCTTTTAAGGGCAGCTTCTTGCGCAACGAGGATTCATCTCTACTTGAACCCAAGGTCGTAGATACTGAGAAAGTGTTGAATGGCTTGATCCGTACCTTGCGAGATCATGTATAGCCTTCAACCTGAATGCCTGAGTAGTTACCTTAAATCTATGCGTGTTATTGCCGGATCCCACCGGGGCCGCCGCTTGAGTGGGCCTGAAGGGAATGCACTGCGTCCCACATCTGATAAGGTTCGCGGAGCTCTTTTTTCAATTCTTGGAACCCAGGTATCAGGAAGTCGCTTTCTTGATTTATATGCAGGTACGGGAGCCATCGGGATCGAAGCATTGAGTCGCGGAGCCTCAGCCGTCACCTTTGTCGAGTCAGACCCCAAGGCCGTGCAGCTGTTACGGAAAAATCTCATGACCTGTCAGTTGCTCGATCGATCTCAGGTTTGGACAGAACGGACTGCCGCCTTCCTCGATCACAAAGACTGGTGGGGTGGCCCTTACGACATACTGTTTGCCGATCCTCCCTATGCCGATCTGAATGAGTTAGATATCATGATTCATGTTTGGAGGCCAGGGCTGTTGTCGGAGCGTGCTACTGTGATTATCGAACAAGACGCTCATGCTAAATTGCCCTCAACGATCGGCCATGCCGCGCTTGTGCGGCGATACCAGTATGGCGATACGGCGCTCTATCTCTATGGTGTGTCCACCTCTGAATCCACCGCATCATGAAAATTGGCATCTATCCAGGAACCTTCGATCCCATTACTCATGGACACACTGACATCATCACCCGAAGCTTGCGCGTGTTTGATAAAGTGGTTGTCGCCGTCGCACCCAACCCATCCAAGCACCCGCTCTTTACCCTGACTGAACGGCTGGAGCAGATCCGGATCGTGATGAAAGAGATGAAACAGGTCGAAGTGACCCACTTCGACGGCTTACTCGTGGACTACGTTCAGCGATACGGCGCCCATGCGATTATCCGTGGCCTCCGGGCGATCTCGGATTTCGAACATGAGTTTCAGATGGCCCTCATCAATCGAAAAATCGCCAAACAGGTTGAGACCGTGTTCCTGATGCCCAGCGAAGAATATTCCTATTTATCCTCAACGATCATTAAAGACGTGGCCACCCACGGCGGCGCGCTTACGGAATTTCTGCATCCTGAAGTCGCGCGGCAACTGCAAGAACGGATCAGGAGTTTGAAAACATGAAGCTGGCTGCACGAGCTGGACGAATCGCCCCCTCCCCCACCTTGGCCATGGCCGCAACTGCAAAAGCGATGGCAGCACGCGGGATCGACGTCGCCGACTTCTCGTCGGGAGAACCGGATTTCGATACCCCCGAACCGGTCAAAGCTGCAGCAGAGGCTGCCATTCGTGCGGGTTTCACCAAGTACACGCCTTCATCCGGCATCGATGAATTACGCCAAGCCATCATTGACAAACTGCAAGCGGAGCAGGGACTTCATTACGAAAAATCCCAAGTGCTGGTTTCATGCGGAGCCAAACATTCGCTCTACAACCTTGCCGAAGCGCTTCTTGAAGCAGGCGACGAAGTTATCATTCCCGTTCCCTATTGGGTCTCCTATGCTGACCAAACACTCCTGAACGACGCCACTCCGGTTTTCCTGCCGACCCGTGAAGAGGATGGATACGCTATCGATGCCCATGCATTGGAACGACTCATCAGTCCACGCACCAAAGCCATTATCATCAATAGCCCGGGCAATCCAACGGGAGCAACCTATAATCGGGCGACGCTCGAACATCTTGCAGCGTTAGCCCTCAGTCGGGATCTCCTTCTGATTTCAGACGAGATTTATGAACAAATCCTCTACGATGGCGCCACACACACGAGTGTTGCCTCCTTAGGACCGGAGGTCGCCGCCCATACCGTGATCATCAACGGCGTCTCCAAAGCCTATGCGATGACCGGCTGGCGGATCGGCTACGCGGCCGGCCCCAAAGACCTCTTGACCGCCATGGCGAATATCCAGAGCCAAAGTACCTCCAACCCCTGTTCCATTTCGCAAAAGGCTGCCGTCGTGGCCTTGCGCGAGGGCGGCGCTTTTACGAAAAAGATGGTAACAGAGTTCGATCGGCGGCGACGCGTCATGGTCGAGCGCCTGAACGCGATGCCAGGCGTTCACTGCCGAATGCCTACTGGAGCATTTTATGCGTTTCCCAATGTGAGTGGGTTGCTCGGACGGCAAAGCCCAAAGGGGAAAATTGCAACTCCGACCGACCTCGCGAACTACCTGTTGCAGGAATTCAAGGTCGCCGTGGTTCCCGGTGAGCCATTTGGGAGTACCCAACATATTCGACTGTCGTATGCGACCAGCATGGAGACGATTGTCCGTGGAATGGATCGCCTTGACCAGGCGTTCAAACAGCTGACATAGTACGATGTCTAAAGCTCGGCCTGTCTGGTCCATTCGGTCAATCTGGTTGTTTGATCAGTCTCCTTCAACCAAACAAACGAAACAGACTGAATAGACCAAATAGACGAGATAGACCAGACAGACCGGGCTAGTTGGAGGAATCAAACGTGCCTATTTATGAGTACCAATGTGAAAACTGCGCAGATAAATTTGAAATCAAACAAAGCATGAAGGACGATCCGCTCACCGCCTGCCCGCGATGCGGGAAGCACGTACAACGGCTTATTTCATCGCCTGCGATCATGTTCAAAGGCAGCGGGTGGTACGTAACGGACTACTCCGATAAGATGAAGCCATCTGCAGGTAGTGAAGCACCGACACCCACGACCGGGGAGAAGAAAGAGACGGCATCAACCACATCCGACCAGACGGCGTCTGCGACTCCCTCCGCTCCAGCGCCTACCCCCGCACCAGCGCCGGCAAGCACCCCTTCGAGCACAAGCTCAAGCACAGCGACCAGCACGCCAGCGTCTTCCACCACGAAATAGTCGGCAGAGACGAAACGCGCTAGCGTGCGCCGGCGGTTTTAGCCGATGCCTTTTTCTTGGTCGGAGCCTTCTGCTTGACCTTAGCGGACGGTTTCGCCGCACCGGATTTCGCTGTTGAGAGTTTTGGCATTGCGACTTTCCCCGACTTCGCCAGCCGTTCTTGTGCCGCCGTCAAGCTATTCTGCAAACTGTTGATCATGGTCGACTTATCGCGATTCGACCGAGAGAGATCATCCACTTGCGCCTGTAGATCGTCCTTCACCTTTGCAAAGGAAGCATACTGATTCTGCAGTTGCGCTTTTTCCGCTGTCACACTCTGCAGCTCGGAGCGGAGTTGTTCAATTTGTGTTTGGAGCGCCGGGGGCCAGTAATCGCACCCGGACAGACCCACTGAGACCATCATTATGGCGGCCACCGCAACAAGGTTCCGCACCATCACTGTTCGAGTCATCGGCATTCTCCTTTCAATGTGAACGATACAATTGACATCATAACCTATCGGCGTCATCCAGACGTAAGCCATGAGCGGCCAACTGTGCCGCGATGACATCTCGTTCGATCGCTCCATTGCGAACGATTCGGATCGGTCCCCGTACATCGATGACCGTGGACGGTCGCCCGCCGGGGGTCGGACCAGCATCGACGATTAGATCCAGCACGTCTCCGAGACTGTCTTGGACTTCTTTAGCCGTCCTGGGCGGCGATTGACCTTCACGATTCGCACTGGTACCGGTCATCGGCCCGACCCGACGCAAAAGATTGGCCAGCGGTTCCCAGGGACTAAAACGGACGCCAACAGAACCAGTCCCAGCCGTCACTGCATCGGAGAGACCAACCGCTGCGGGAAAAACAATGGTAAGAGGTCCGGGCCAGAAAGCCTTCATCAGTAGGCGTCCCGCAGATGGGATGCTTCGAGTCAGCGGCCCTAACTGAGACTCGTCTCCGATCAGCACGAGAATCGGTTTTCCTTCAGACCGACCTTTGACCTGCCACAATCTAGAGAGCGCCTGCTCGTCGAACGGAGCCGCGGCAAGCCCATAGAAACTCTCCGTCGGCAGAGCGATCAGCCCGTTCGCTCCGAGTACGCGACGCACCAGCTCAGCAAGTACGGGAACGGTGGAAGCACTATAGGGCTCGATCGTAGCCTTGGCAGGAACCATTAATCCCTTGCAGCGCTACGCGTGGCGTGAAAATGCTCGATGCGCAATGTCCGTCCGATAGTGAGCGCCTTCAAATGCAATCGACTTAGTCGCGCGATAGGCTTCCGTTTGTGCGGAAGCCAGAGTTTTTCCGCGTCCCGTGATTCCCAGCACCCGGCCTCCGGCCGTAACCACATCGGCGCCTATTCGTTTTGTCCCTGCATGAAACACCATAGTCGTTGCATCGGTCTCGGTCGGCAATCCATGAATCACGCGATCAGTCTGATAGGTCCCAGGATAACCTCCCGACGCCATAACGACACACACTGCGGTTTCATTATGCCAGGCAACAGTAATTTGGTCGAGGCGATGTTCAATTACCGCTTCGATCACTTCCAGAAAATCGGTCTTGAGTAGCGGAAGTACAACCTGCGTTTCCGGGTCTCCCATACGGGCGTTGAACTCCAAAACATATGGCATCCCCTTCACAACCATAAGGCCGGCATAGAGGACACCCTGAAACGGACTACCCATACGTGACAAGGCTTCGATGGCAGGATAGAGAACCTGCCGGGTGACCTGCTCACGCAGCGCCGTGGTGCCAAGCGGCGCAGGACAATAGGCACCCATGCCCCCGGTATTGAGCCCTGTATCGCCATCCCCGACTCGTTTATGATCTTGCGCTGGCAGCATCGGCACCACCGTCCTGCCATCCGTGAACGCCATGACAGTCAGTTCCTCGCCGTCTAAAAACTGTTCGATCAATACGCGCTGACCGGCCTGACCGAATACCGCATGTTCCATCGAATCGCGGACGGCCTGTTTTGCCTCCTCACGCGTTCTTGCGATTACGACACCCTTTCCCTGTGCAAGTCCGTCGGCTTTTATCACGACAGGAAGCTCATGCTGATCGAGATAGGCCACCGCTGAGGCCAGTCGGTCGAAACTTTGCGCTTGCGCCGTGAGAATCTTTGCGCTGACCATGATCTCTTTGGAGAAGACTTTGCTGGCTTCGATACGTGCAGCCCCCTTCGTTGGTCCAAATATTTTGAGCTTAGCCTTGCGAAACTCGTCGACTATGCCCAATGCAAGCGGGGCTTCCGGTCCAACGACTGTCAGGTCAATCTTCTCAGACTGCACAAACGCTTTGAGTCCGACAATGTCATCGGCTTTGATCGGGACGCAGGTCGCCAGCGATTCGATCCCTGCATTGCCCGGCGCGCAGTAGAGCGTCGGCATACGGGGACTTTGTGCGAGCTTCCACACCATGGCGTGCTCGCGTCCCCCACTGCCTACAACGAGAATTTTCACTGATAGGCCTTCAGCTTGAGATCTTTCTTCGGAGGATGTTCAAACGGCTTTCCGGCAAGGCCGCAGGTGAAGGCAAAACCGGAGGCGTAACTTTCCCGCTCGCTCCGAGCTGCAGCGCAGCTCCTTCCCCGATGGGCTACGTTGAGGATTTTGCCAAGCCACGAACGACGCTGGAGGGTTGTTTCAACATCCGTTAATGGCGAAAGTGGCGCATGCCCGTGAGAATCATCGCCACCCCCTGCTCATCTGCGGCTTTGATAATTTCGGCATCGCGAATCGAACCGCCCGGCTGAATGACCGTGGTAATGCCGGCTTGAATCGCCGCATCCAATCCATCCCGGAACGGGAAAAACGCATCCGACGCCATCACACACCCTTTAATCGGCATCTGGGCCTTCATCACCGCAAGCTTTACGGAATCGACCCGGCTCATCTGGCCGGCGCCGATCCCCACTGTCTGCCCCGGCTTTGCATAGATGATCGCGTTCGACTTTACATGTTTGCAGACCTTCCAGGCAAAGGCGCAGGCCGCATATTCCTCATCCGTCGGTTTCCGCATGGTCGGTACGTTGAGCGCTCTCAAATCGGTCAAAACACCGAGATCCCGATCCTGTACGATCAATCCGCCCACCAACTTCTTGAGATCGAAACCTTCTTGCTTCACCTTCATGAGCGGCCCGATATCCAGCAAACGCAGATCCTTCTTGCGTTTTAACTCTGCGAGCGCATCGTCTGCAAATCCCGGCGCAATAACTACTTCGACAAATGTGGCGGTAATTTCTTTTGCAGCGGCCAAATCCACAGGGCGATTGAATGCAATGACGCCGCCGAACGCTGAGACAGGATCGGTCTCACGGGCTTTCACATAGGCTTCGTGAGGCGTCGCACCCAATGCCACACCGCAGGGATTATTGTGCTTGATAATCGCCACAGCGATCTCGTCATATTCTTTTGCCAGTTCGAGCGCCGAATTGGCATCGAGGAAATTGTTGTACGACATCGCCTTGCCGTGCAGGATTTTTCCACGGGAGACCGACGGCTCGGACGAGTGCAGCTCTCGATAAAATGCCCCTTGCTGATGCGGGTTTTCGCCATAACGGAGCATCTCTGCCCGTTCGAACTGTAAGGACAATATCCGGGGAAACTTGACCTCGCTGCCTTGCGCCTGTTTTTCAAGATACCCGGCAATCAGACTGTCGTAGCGCGCCGTATGTTGGAATACCTTCATTGCCAACTCACGCCGCAACTCGCGCGACGCCGTCCCTGTCTTTTCCGCATCGAGTACGCGCTGATAATCCGTCGGATCCACAACTACCAGAACATCTTCGTGGTTTTTGGCTGCGGATCGGAGCATCGACGGTCCACCGATATCGATATTTTCAATGGCTTCTTCAAAAGAACAGTGGGGTTTCGCTATCGTCGCCTCAAAGGGATAGAGGTTGACCACGACTACGTCGATTGGTCCAATTCCATGCTGTTCCATCTGCGCGACATGGGCAGGGAGCGAACGGCGTCCCAATAGGCCACCATGAATCTTGGGGTGCAGTGTCTTGACACGGCCATCGAGAATTTCTGGTGAACCTGTGTACGCCGCCACATCGGTCACCTTCACTCCTGCTTCGCGCAAAGCCTTTGCCGTTCCTCCGGTCGAGAGAACCTCAGCCCCCAGGGCCGCAAGCCCTTTCGCCATCTCCACCACGCCAGTCTTGTCCGACACGCTGATTAATGCCCGCTTAATGCCGGCCATAAAAACTCCTTAAAAGACGATCGCTAGATATTATGTGACTCGGAAGGCGGGCGAAGAATAGCAAATGAAGATACACCTTACAAGTGGAATGGAGAACCCACGGATCGCGCTTGAAGCAGGCTAAGGTAAAGGTTGAGGTTAAGCAAGAATCTCACGTGTAATCATATAATTTAGCGCTGTGGCTATGTGCTCTTTGCTCATAATTGCCGTCTGGTATGATCTCGTGCAGTATGGTAGGGTCACAGGATATTCAGCTACCTTCCGCTCGAGAGTTGATTCATGATGCGGAGAGCGATCCTAGGCGCAGGCGCTATCGCGCTTACTTTTGTTGCTGCGGTCTGTATTCCGCGCCATCTTCCAACATCGACTGCCTCAAGCTCCCTCACCCCGGCCAGCTTTCATGCACGTATAGAGAAGAGAACCCTGACCCTCCGTGGCTCGCTCCCCAGTGAGGCTATCAAAACCGCAATCCTTCAGCGAGCCCACGAACTGTATGGAGCAACACCTGGACGGGTCGTCGATGAGTTAGCCGTGGACCCGAACGTGGGACCTGCAGCGTGGGTCAACAATGTCCCCAAGATCCTTCCCATCTTAGGGCACATGATGGAACGAGGTTCCGTCATCATTGATGGGCGGTCGCTTGTTCTCAGCGGTCGAGTCGACAGCGATCGCGCCAAGGCCACCATGCTGCAAGACGTCGCCCCTCTGACGCAAACAGGACTTAAGCTGGAAGATCATATCCTCGCGGCTCAGCTCACGGCTCCTTCCCCTACGCTCCAGAAGAAATTAGATGAGACCCTCACGCAAGGATCCATCGAATTTGAGTCGAATGCCACGACGATGCTTCCTCGCAGTCGAGCCACACTAGACCAGCTGATTTCGATCTTGCGTCGTGCTCCTAACACAGCTATTGAAATAGGCGGCCATACGGACAAGTACGGTTCGCCGGACTATAATCTTCAACTCAGCCGCCGCCGCGCTGAAGCCGTGCGGCACTACTTTATCAGTCACGGCTTGACCAATCAGTTCACCGCCGTCGGCTATGGCGACTCACGACCGCTTTCGGTGGCGCAGACGCGGGCTGGGTTGCAACGCAACCGTCGTATTGAATTGCGAATAAAAGGAACTGGTGACCTATGATCACGCTCATCGGCCAGATTTTCGGCTGTCTTCTCATTGCGGGGGGCATCGGCGTCGTGGTTGGGTGGCTGCTGCGAAACCTGTCCGCCAGCCTACTCACACAGCAGTTCACGGACGTCACTGCCACCCTACGCGTCAAAGAACAGATGCTGGAAAAGGCGCGATATGAGCTGAACGTTCAAACTGCTGCGATGCAGCTTCTCGAAAGCAAGATGATCGAATCGGAAAAGCTCAGCCAATCTACCCAGCAGGAACTGGCAGCACGAAACGACCGCCTTCTGGCGCTTCAAGAAGAGCTGTCCCTTCGCTCACAGAAGCTGACGGTCGTGGAAGCGGAAGACGCCTCTACTCGCCGACGCGCGAGCGAGTCTGACTCGGTTGCCGCGGCTGCACAGGCAGAAGAAGTTCAGCAATTGCATCTCAGTAGCCAAGCTGCCCAGCAAACGCTCGCGTCGAACGAGCAAGAACGACATAACCTTCAACGTCGCATCGTCGAGCTGGAAACCGGCGTTTCAGAAGCCGATCTGCTGCGCGCGCGCCTGAAGGAACTCGAACCGGCCCAAGGGCGGGTCCATTGGCTGGAAGTGCAACTCTCCGATCGAGAGGCCGAGCATCGAGCCGCATTGCACCGACTCGACAGCCAACTGGCTGAACGAGACCGGCGCATCAATACACTCGAACATTTCCAACAGCAGTTGAAGAAGCAGGAGGCATCACAGACTGAGTGGGAGACGAAGTATGCCAGTGCCCTCACGCAACACGAAGCGCAGATTCTCACGTTACAAAACCAACTCGCAACACAAGACACACTCCAAGCCCGGCTCCGACTCGATGAACAACTCCTGCATGAGCGAGACGCACAAATCCATGCCTTGCAGCGCCATGTTCAGGAACTCGAAAAGCAACAACAACTGACCAGTCAAGTGAAACTGGCGGAAGAAAAGCAAGAGGAGCAAGCCCGTCTTCGAAAGCGCCAGGCCAAAGTCCAGGCCCCAGCCCAGACCAAAGCCGATAAGGAATCCATGGCGCCTCGCCAGACTAGTCAAAATGGGAGTCAGCTGAGCTTACAAATCGAACAGACGAAAGCGGCAAAGAATGCACAGAAAGACGACTTGAGTAAGATTCACGGTATCGGCCCCGCCTTTGCCCGAAGCCTGAATAAGATGGGGTTGTATACCTTTGTTCAAATCGCACGGTGGAAACCGGAGGATATCGACGAGATTGCAAAGAAGCTCTACACAGCCCCAGACCGGATCAAGCGGGGCAAGTGGATCGATGAAGCCAAAAAAGAGCACTATCGTAAGTATGGCGAGCAGCTCTGATCAGGACACAAGCAGAGCTCCATCCTCATAACCAGTTGAAATAACGGACGATACTATCTTCTTCTTGATGTAAATTCCCCAGGCCGCTCAACTGTTTTCTGAAACCCAGGCGGAGCTTCCCCCTAAAGATAGCGCTGTCTCGAACCTCGTGAACTCACATTTTGCGATGGCTTCTCCCACCCCCTAGAAACCAGGCATTCCCATCCCTGGCTGGACAAGATTCAGATTTAGGGAAATTTATTTCCCTAAGAATGGCTCCTGCCACCATTTTTTCACTTATGTGGTAGGTTTTACTGAAGCTTGCAGATGCCTGTCCGTCCAATGGGTGAACTATGAAGAGTGCAGCGATTTTAGCAGCTGGAATTGTTGCATTTGCCATCCTTGCCTTTCTCTGCCTTCCTCGGCACGCTCCTCAACCAATCGCATCAGCCGTTCCCATCCCTGCGAACTTTCATGCGCGCGTCGAGTATGGAATGCTGATCCTGCGTGGCTCACTCCCCAATGAGACCAGCAAGGCCGCAATCCTTCAGCAGGCCCAAGAGCTTTATGGAACTACACCAGGGAATATCGTTGATGAGTTAGCGGTAGATCCGAGAGCGGGAGCTGTCGCCTGGGCCGACAATGTCGCCCAGATCCTCCCTGTCTTAGGGCAAATCAAAGAACGCGGTTCCATCATCATCGACGGCCGCACAATTGTCGTCAGCGGCCAAGTCAGCAGCGACCGTGATAAGGCCACCATACTGCAAACAATTGCTCCTCTAACGCAGACGGGGCTGGAATTGGAAGATCGTATTCTATCTGGCCCAATCACGGCAGGCCGGTCGACGAAGTCTCCCTCTCCCACAGCCCCATCACCGAAAGCTCCAGCAACAAAGGCTCCAGTACTGGTGGCTGCCCTTTCCCCAAAGGCTTCAGCCCCCGCTGTTCTATCCCCGAAAGTTTCCGTCACGAAAACCCCTTCTCTGGTGCTGGCCCAGATTCCAAAGGCTCCATCTCTACCGGTAACCCCCACACCGTCCGCTCCATCGCTCACCGTCGTCTCTCCTGCCTCGCTCCAAAAGAAATTGAATGAGATCCTCACTCGTTCGTCCATTGAGTTTGAATCGAAGAGCTCAACGATAACTCCCGCCAGTCTTGCCACGTTAGACCAACTGACAGCCGAATTACGGCAATCCCCTTACACGGCCTTAGAGATCGGCGGCCATACAGATAAGTACGGTGAGCCGGAATATAACCTTGAACTCAGCCAGCGTCGCGCTGATGCCGTGCGGCGCTACTTTACCAAGCACGGCCTAACCAACCAGTTCACTGCAGTCGGCTATGGCGCCTCAAGACCGTTGTCAGTGCGTGAGAATCGGGCAGGCCTCCAGCGCAACCGACGAATCGAACTGCAATTGAAAGGACAGCCCGAGCTATGACCATGTTCATCAACCAAATGCTGGGATGCCTTCTCATTGCCACTGGAATCGGCGGAGCAGTCGGATGGCTACTGAGGCACGTTTCCGCCGGCAAGGACGCACAGCTGCTCGCCGACGTCACCGCCATGATGCGCATCAAAGAACAGATGCTGGAGAAGGCCCGGTATGAACTCAGAGACGCCACCTCGAAATTACAGGCGATTGAAAGCCCCGTGACCACACCCCAAGGGGTCGAGCTGCAGCTAGCCGAGCGAGGCCGGCGCATCGGCGAACTCGAGCAACACATTTTGCAGCTGAAGATGCAAGCGAAAGACCACGAGTCTCTCAAAAAAGCCGCCTGATCGTAACCCGCACAAACATCGGCCCTATTCCGTGCCTCTCAACAAGAAATATTTTCTGTCGTGCTGGTTGAAATTCCCATTGCATTTTTAAATAGATCTATCTATACAAGCGATCCATGAACGCCGAGCAGCTGGAAGAGATCAAACGTCATTTTAGCGTAGTATCCGAAGCGCTCAGAAGCGACATCCGCCAAATTGCAGAAGGCCAGGCCACTCTTCAACATCAGTTACAGGAACCGCGTGGTAAAAATCAGAACGAGTTCAAGGGAATACAAGCCTTCTCGCAACTCTCATTTCCCCAGTTCGGCCAGCACAGCCACACTCTCGAAACAGACCTCTCTGACCTGAAAAACCTTATAGACCGTCTCGAAACCACCCGTAGCTAATTCCTGCCGACCCCGTTCAATCAATTGAAGTAGAGATGGGGTGGCGAGATCGCCTCCAGGAATGGCCTGTTCGGACTCTGGAGCGGCCTGACTACTCCCCTTGCTCGCGCAACGCGCGGTCGAAGACTCCCCTCGCTCGGGCTAATGGCACGTCACGGGAAATGATTGCCCTACAATCAGAGGGTTGGGCGGGTGAAAATATCTGCCAGTGGGTAGGTGAAATATTTGCGTGCAGTTTGGAGCACACCAGACCGCCTAGAAGTAAGCGTAGAAGCTACTCCCTTTGCATTAAATTTTTATTCAGCCGACGCATGGAAGTGATCCATGATGGTGGGAAAGAATATGTCACTTAGCGTCCAAACAGGCTCAACTCATAGGAGTTTTCACAAAATGATTCTGGCCCTTTTCCGCATTAATCCAGACAGCATATTCTTCCAGGAGAGGAGCAGGCTAGCGAGAGCACGGGCAGAACAACAAGCGACGGGGATGGGGAGACAACTCCCCACCCCCGTCTTGTCTACCGCGGCTAGGACAGACCGTCGGCCCGTGCGGGAAGGAGTTACACACCACCGTTTTCCCGCAGTCCCAACGTCACTCAAACGAACATCGCGACCCGCTCATTCGTACGAATAGCGAGGCGCACATTCTGGCGTGCCATCAATTCTGTTTATCGTATGGCCACCATAAAATCATAGCCGCCCCCAATACGAACACACCGACTAAACCAGCCATAGGAAGACCAACTTCCATGTTACCCTCCTGGGTTAATGGTGGATACGACTATGGTCGATTTTTGTTATAACTCTGGCTACCGCGGAGTCAAGGGGCTGGTCTATGTGAGGATGGTTGTTCGAACTCTTCAATTTTCACTTAGGTTGGTTCTTCGTGAGTCGTGTCAGGCAGCTCAGATTCGAGTCTGAAAGCACCGGTTGGCTAGATTCAGTCTGGGCCACTGAAGGTGCCCACCTTGCACGCATCAAGCGAGCATCGCTCTTCAATTTTCTCCTTGAGCGCTGGCTAGATAGTCTCCCAGTGTGCGCGTCAAACAAACATTATCCATCTAATTGATCCTTCCTAGCTCGCTCGTATTTCTCTCCTGGAAGGGCACACATGTTGTTCTATGTACGGCCGCCGAACGAGGCCCTTCTCAGGGCGCGCGTTCCGGGAGCACAAAACCAATATGGGTGTCCTTCCTCCCCCACCCCTTCAGTGTCCCAATCTTCGCCAGGGAATGGCGCCTTCTCGTTCTGTCTTGTAATGGTCAGGATCATGGATCTCCTCCCCTTCTTTTTTCTTTCCCGGCAGCACCCAGTAGTCGAGCGCGAACCAGTCATTCGAGAGGGTTTTCAAAAATTCCATCTCAGTGCTTGGCCGTTCCAGATCATGGCGGAAGGCGGTGGAAAACTCACTCCGCACATACGCATCGAACACAATCGGTTCGGCAAGAGACTGTCTGAACGGAGTTTGGTGGAGGGTCGAGACCTTCCCATGAATTTGCGAGATCGTGGCGTTGCGGGACCCCAGATGATCGAATACATCGTAAAACCACATTTGAGCGTGAGCGCTAAACAGGCCGGCAATGCCCCCGAAGACATATTTCGGCGGACCGAGAGTCAGGGCATCCAACGCCTCAGCATAGGTGCCAGCAACGACCCCAATCTTTGAGACGACATCCGTGTCTCCGCCGCTATCGGTATTCAGAAAAATATGGAAGGCGTTGGGAAAGCGTTGATCCACATAGGCTTGGCCGACATTGGGGCCGGCCACGCCAAACACTTTCTGTACGGAGTACCCATGGTTTGCGAGAATTCGTGAAGCGCTTGCGCTCCGCTGTACGCCGCCACTGTGACCGGATAAGTACAGCCGATCGGCCTGCCCTGCATGACGCATGATGTAGGCCGCCTCGCTATACCCAGGTCCATGCGAGAGATTGAACATCGACCACAGAACGTCGGTGATCGTCCCGTGGCGATATGGAGAGCTATACACGTCGTAGTCAGGGTAAGCTGCTCTGGTCCATGCCGCCCACAAGCCTGTGTCCTGCCCCCATTTATCGCCGCCGTAAATTCCCCGAGACAGGAAAATCTTTTCGCGAATACGACCAGGCTCTGGCGCAAGATCCCAATCCATGTACTTGGGGCTCGTATTGAACTGGAACACCTGCCCGACGAACGGTACTTCGCTAAGGAGATTGATGAGACCAGGAAAGAAATAGTAGGAGGGCTTATGTCCGATCTCCACTTCAAGTGCATTCCATGCCGTTCGAATATTTTGCGCGGGGTAGTAGAAGGGGTTGTCCCGGCCAAACAGCAACCCGGCAACGGTGCTGAAGGGTATCTTAGCCAATTCGAAGGCAGCATTCTTGACGCCGATGGCCACGGCAAAGGGATAGCCTGTCCAATAGAGCATGCTCCGAGTGTTGGAAAGCGGGGGTGCGGCGGTCTTCGCATCCATGATGTCTCGTTCGTACTGCCCCTTGTCTTGATCGGGCTCACCGCTCTTCTTGCTATGAGCGAGAAAGGGCTGAGGCGTGGCCTCGTTGGCATAGTCCAGTTCATAGCCCAGGTATTCGGTTGTTGTCACACTCGGATCTGAGGCGCTGGGTCCAAGCGTAAGCGTATCGATGAAATAGAACCGCATCCCGTAGCGAATCAACGTATTGTCTTCGTCCCAGGGAATTTCATATCCCAATACGAAAAACCGAACGTTGCGCATCCTGCCTGCCCGTACCTCTTTGGTTCTGCTCATCAACCGGGCAAGAAGATTCTTATTGTGACCATCCTCATAGGGATGGAGGTCATGTTCATTTTTGTAGGAGAAAATCTTATACAGGGGCCTGGATTTGATCGAGCAGGGACTCCCCTCTGTGGCTTCCGGATTCCCGAACCATTGTGAACGGCGATCACAGGGGCCTTCGTCTCTAATAAGCCCTTCAACCTCTCCCACCCGCTCATCCGCAACGACTGGCACTTTCTGCATTAGCTCCTGCGCGAACTGTCTTGAGTTCAGATACTCATCAAACCGCGGCAGTTGCTGATCCGGATCCGTTGCCTCGTACGCATAGGAGGCAAGCCATTTGACCGAACCCTTGCTCAAGGGAGTCTTCTCGCCTGAGGAACAGGTCGGGTCCTTCGCCAGGTTCTTCACCATGCTATGAAGCTGGCGCTCAAGTGTGATTTGGAAATCGCGAATCGTTTTAAAACTGCTTCCCAATGGACCGCTGCTCCCCTGCAGCGTCTCATCCACCACAGACTTCAACACCAGGGTGCAGCCAGGCTTCTGATCAGAAGGGTCAGTTTCGAGAGCAAGGTGATATTGCAGGTCGGAAGACCCGACCGCACAACCTTGCAACAAGAGGCAGAGCCCTATGAGAAGGGACCCGATCCACCATATCCTTACCATTGCCATACCCTCCCTCCAGGTTACGTCATGCTCCCTTAGACCGCGTGTCCCTTGCAACTACTCAGGTAGATAGGCTGAAGGTGTTCAGACGGAAGTGTTGGGAACTTCGACCTTCGGCCTTCAGCCTGAACCCCTGAGTGGTTACGTTCCCTTCATCAGCGCAATCACGCTCGCCATCGTCACCTGGTCGTCATCGAAATCACCATGTGTCGTACTTTTCGATTCTTTGCCGGGTGCAGCCCAGGTGTAAACGTTTGGTAAATTCTTCGATGCAATCTTGTCATTGAAATATTTCTCCAGGCCAAGTATCGGCGTCGATAGTCCTTGTTCGAGCGACTGCGACACCAGGTAGAGCAGCGAGCGGCTGTAGCCGAGAATCGGTTTGCAGGTCGGATCCTTCTGTTCCATGTCGTCTGATAGATGGAATTGGTTAAAATGCTTGACCTTGCCACTCTTAATGGCTGGAACGACCGTCTCCTCGAATAGATCCACTCGTACCGCCGGCGCCATAAAGTTCACGCTTTCGAACGTCCAGCCCTGCCCACACAACCGATGGACGACATGACTGTGCAAGATCGATCCGGCAGAATGGCCGACGAGATGCAGGCGCACCTTGGATAAATCGGCAAAGTACGGCGATCGTTGGCAGGCCCTGTAGAGCTTCATACCTCCACTCTCTGCCGTATTGGAGATCGCGTCCGCATTCTGTTTCATCTCGCTCCAAATCGCCGTCCCAGGCCTGGCCAGTAGTTTTTCGAGCCGTTCATTCAACCAACTCTTGGCGCCGTCGAAGAACCCGCCGGTGGGACGCGACTGGCCTTTTAAGATATCCTCAAGGCGCCCTGTTAGCGTGGACCAGAGGTCTGTTTCCCACATGAGGAAGATAGGGAAAATCTTCTGTTCGTACAACGCCGGTATCCATGTTGCTGCTGTTTCTCCCGCATCATCCTCAGACGTAAGGCCGCCATGCGCATAGATGGCGATATCCACAGGAGCATTCTTGCCCAAGCCCCATGCTTTCCGAGCCATGCCGAGATGGTGCGTAACCAGCGCCTCAATGTCGGAGTCTTGCGTGCGGAAATCGCCGGTGTTGCTGAGCCTCCCGTTATTCTCCATGTCTATGATGAAGGGGCTGATTTCGCGTCTACGTAACGAAGACGCGCTGGCGAGCTGCACTTTGCCGGACTCCAGACGCAACGTGGGAGACTGAGCGATCGTCAGATGCTGTTCAGTCACCACCCCCAGCTGTGCCACCCAACAGTCCATCGCATTGTCGAGCCAATCTTCATACCGTAATACTGCACGACCCTTGGTACCCCAGCCTAACCCCCACGAGTTATGCACGATGAATCCCATCTGGTTATAGCCGACAATCACAAAGGCATGGCCACCGTCGCTCAGGCATGCCTTCCGATGTGGAATCGCCCAGAGCTCGCCTTTGATCTGCGATTTCTTAGAGAATCCATCATCCCAGCCTGAATGGCAAACCGCGCTGGCATAGAGAATGCCGATCTCGTTGAGGGCGACATGCATATCGGTGATAGACCCTGTGTCGATGCGGTAATAGGCCCCCAAAGGCCGCCGCACAGCATCAAGCCACCAGTCGTCTGAACATTTTGCAACGTGGTCTGTCGGCATCTGTTCCGAGGTCCAGAGCCTGTCCGCGCAGGCGCCATGCTTGTACCAACCTTTCATGGCGCCGCGCAGACTCGATCCGGTATCGACGTCCGGGGCGCCGGGAAACTCATCATAGCGTCGCGCCATCGAATACAACATGTATGGGGATACGCAACAATCCATCTGCTTACGTTTCGCGATTTGTTGCAAATGACACACAACGCTTGCCAAGGCGAAGCCTGTACAGGCGTTAGTCTGTCTCTGATCGAGCACGGGAATGTTGGTCTTCGGATCAAGCGTCAAGTTCGGCACCACTGCGACCGGTGGCTGATAGAATCTGTCGCGCAAATCGAGGCGATCGGGAACCGCGCTCCGTTTTAGAATAGCCTGAATACCGGACTTCTTGGTTCTTCCTGCTGTGATTTTATTCTTCGCCATCAGAACCTCCTTTCAGGATGCGGACAGACACCGATTGAGAATCCGCTCTTTGATTTTCTTATCGGACAAGCGCAGGTCGTATTCTCAGACGATTCACGTCTTCCGTCAAGCATCAACCGGCTGAACTTTCTTTCAGTTGCCCATATTTCGAGAAACTGAAAACGCGCTCCAACTGCCGGCTAGCTTCGTTTGACTTTCCATTCTCTGCGCGCCTAGAATCCCGCCCATAAAAACTGACTGGCGATCCTACATTTCACCTTTTATGTTTTTCCTTTCACGCTTTTTGAGAGCGATTTTTTTCAGCACCCTGTAAAGAACGGGTGTAACGAGGTGGCGGTTTGGCTAAAGAACGGAAATATCGAGGCGAGGTCCCCCTACACGACAACTATGGTCCGGAGGCAAAATACGCAGTCGAAGCTGAGGCGCTGCTGCCGACTACGAAGTATGAGGAAGAAGTAGCTCGAGGTCTTGAATTGGGCCTGCCAGGCGCGGATTCCATTAAGGACCGCAGGATTCCCACGTTTAGCCGAGGAGAACTCCCCCACTTCGCCGGGATCAATACTTTTGTCAAAGCCCCCTACATCGAAGACGTGCGCAAGTGCGGCCAGTACGACGTGGCCATTATCGGAGCGCCATTCGACGGCGGAACGACCTATCGATCCGGCACGCGATTCGGGCCTCAGGGTATTCGCAAGATCTCGGCACTCTATGGATCCTACAGCTTCGAGCTCGGGGTGGATCTGCGGGAATCCATTTCCATGTGCGATCTCGGCGATGTGTTTACTATTCCCGGCAACATTGAAAAGACCTTCGATCAGGTCAGTAAGGGTGTTTCGCACGTCTACGCCAGTGGGGCCTTTCCCGTGGTGCTCGGTGGTGACCATTCCCTTGGCTTTGCAACCGTGCGAGGGATCGCGGAGAATCTTAAAGGGGGCAAGCTCGGCATCATTCACTTCGACCGGCATGTCGATACACAAGAAACCGATCTTGACGAACGCATGCATACCACACCCTGGTTTCACGCGACGAACATTCCCAATGTGCCGGCAAAAAACCTCGTGCAGATCGGGATCGGTGGTTGGCAGGCACCACGGCCCGGTGTGAAGTCCGGACGTGAACGTCAAACCACCATCATGACCGTGACGGATTGCGTAGAGATGGGGATTGAGAATGCTGCAAAACGAGCGCTCGAAGTGGCCTGGGACGGCGTCGACGCGGTCTGGCTGAGCTTCGATGTGGATTGTCTGGATGCAGCCTTCGTACCTGGAACCGGCTGGCCTGAGCCAGGCGGATTTTTGCCGCGGGAAGTACTGAAGTTTCTTCAAGTCATCGCGGACAGCAAGCCGATAGCCGGAATTGAGATTGTAGAATGCTCACCTCCCTACGACTCAGCCGAGATCACCGCCCTGATCTCCACTCGCGTGATCATGGATGTATTGGCCTGCCAGGTGCGCTCGGGCCATTTGCCGAACCGGAGAAAGCCCTAACGCACATTATTCATGAACATTCCTACTGCAAACGCGCGCTTTCTGGCCCGAGGCTAGAGATGAAAACTTTCGGTGGAAATACTGCTCTAGCCTCTCGCCTGGACTGTTGGTGCGATTTCGCCACAAACCGTCATGAACAATGCGGGCTAGCGAGTTAACGACACGTCCTGATCACTCAATGTCAAGAGATCTTCAAAATCCAGGCCCTTTCTGACTTCGCCAAGCTCCTTTTCCAATTTCTTTCTTGATTGAAACTCCACCTCAAATTTATACTGTGAATTTGACCTCACTTTGTACCGAATGGCATTCGTTCACCCCTGCTCAATTTCTCCAAACGGAAATTTCTGACCGCATACTTCGAGTTGGCCATTTCGTATCGATTCTGTCGCAGCGTTGAGGATAAGCACTTGGCCGTCATCACTCAGCGCAATCGATGTGGAATACCAGAAGGACAGAAGGAAGAAACCTAATCCGAGAACCACGGCTTGCCAGTATCTCATCGTCATCCTCTCCAATTAACTCCGGCGGATTTTACTGATCAACACATACAGCGTGGTGACACCTAAAATATTGCCCAACACCAGAGGCACAGCCCAGAGCTGCCACCAGGGTGCATCGGGAGACACAGCGTAGCCACGGGGCCAGGCGATGTTGATGAATTCAAACAGTGACCAGAGGAAGGCCGCCACATTGATCCCCAACCCCCAGACGCCCAGCTTCAGCTCACCCAGTGCTGGATTCCAGCGGCCCGTGAGGCGAGTAAAGAGCCCGACCCCGGTGGTCATGGCAAACATGGCGTACAACCCGCCTGTGCCGAAAGCAATCACTGTGGCCACGGCCCCATCGTTCAGCCCGAATAGCAGCCCGAGCCCGGCCAGCAGCACGACGCAGATCACCGCATTGCGAGGAATCTTGGAGGCTGTCACCCGGCTGAACAGCATAGGCATATTACCCTCGCGGGCCATGGAGTAGACAATGCGCGACGTGTATTGCACCATGGATGCTCCACACGCCAGGAATGCAATCATGACGATCGCCAGAAAAGGCTCCTCAGCCCAGGATCCAAAGCTACTGACTATCACAGGTGTGACGGGATCGGACGTCGCGCTGGTGTTCACCAGAGTGTCGCGATTGAAGCTCAAGGTCAGGGCGGCAGAGTTGAAAAGCACCACCGTTCCCACCATGCAGAGGGACAAAAAGATCGCGCGTGGGACCATCCGCTTGGGGTTATGGGTTTCCTCAGCTATGGTGGAGCAGGCATCAAAACCAATGAAGGCCCAACCAGAAATAGCGAGCGCCGCCAAAAAGGCGGACGTCTGGCTGGGTGCGGTTCCCGTACCCAGATGCTCAAACAGTTCTGAAAATGAATGCAGTCTGAAAAAGAGAAACAGCAGCAGTGCCACGCCGAATGATCCGACTATTTCCGCATAGACACCCAGAGTAATAACCAGCTTAAACACATTCACGTGAACCAGGTTGAGGAACGCGCAGAGCAACAAGAACACGGCGCCCCATATTACTAACGTGCCCCCTCCTCCACTCCCAGACCCAAAAAAAATGGCTAGCCAGAAACCGCCGGTGTATGCGGTCGTGGTGAGCATCGCAATCGTGGAGCTGACGTAGATGACCCCGGCATACTTCCCGGCTGTGGCACCTCCGAGCTGCCGCGCCCACTTGTACGCCCCTCCCGCTATCGGAATCTGCGAGGACAGCTCAGCGTAGACAGTAGCTACCAGCAACTGCATCACCAGACACAGCGCCAGCGCGGCAAACCACCCGCCCCCCGTCACCACCGTCTGCACGCCAATGATGGCGTAGAGCCCCGCCACTGGTGAAACAGTCGCGAAGCCGATGGTCAGGCTATTCCAGAGAGTCAGGCTGCGGTTCAACGAGCCGGCAGCAGCCAAATTGATTGTAGGGGAAAGACTATCTTGATGTGTCTTGGTTGGCATAACGTCCTGCACTGATAATGCAATAAGTGATCTTGATTTGGTATGAAAAAATAAAGGTGCTGGATGCTCTTACCGTGCATGTTCAGCAAACCTTGACCGCAATCCCCCCCTCCCCCACAACCACATCCAGGCAAAGCGGCTGGTACGGTCTCCATTGCGCGCATGGAGCGACCACCACCCGTCAAATTGATCCTTCCAAGCTCACTTGCGTATCTCTTTTGGAAGTGCACCTTTATTGGTCTACGTGTGGCCATCGAACGAGGCTACAGATGATCCCTCCGAGCTTGCTCATTGTCTCTTCAGGGATGGGGGGCTGATTGATCTTCCACTGCGCGCAGCCTTCTCACCCGTCCACCCACTGGCACGCCGAGACGCGCCAGTATCCCGATCAAGGGCCTTCTCAGGCCGAGCGTTGCGCGAACACAGAAGATCATCAGCCTCCATCCCCTTTCGTTTGACTTCCCCTTCTCCTCCCTCCTAAAATCCCGCATGTCGTCCTCCTTTGTGCATCTCCATCTCCACACCCAATTCAGTCTGCTCGACGGCGCAAATCAAATCGAGCCACTGGTCCAACAAATTAAGTCCTTCGGCCAGCCGGCTGTGGCCATGACCGACCATGGCAACATGTTCGGGGCCATCGAGTTCTACCGCAAAGCCAAAGATGCAGGCATCAAACCTATCATCGGTTGCGAAGCCTACATGGCGCCTGGCAGTCGCTTAGCAGCCAAAGAAAGCGGCCTCGCTCACAACGACTACTACCACCTGATTCTCCTGGCTCGAAATCTAACCGGCTATCAGAATCTCATCAAGTTAGTTAGTAAAGCATATCTTGAAGGATTCTATTATAAACCACGGATGGATAAGGAAATTCTAAAAGAACATCACGAGGGTCTGATTGCCCTCTCCGGCTGCTTGAGCGGCGAGATCCCGTACCTCATCGGCCAGAAAGACATGGCCGGCGCCATGGCAGTAGCCGGGGAGTTTCAGGAAATCTTCGGAAAGGAACACTTCTACCTTGAAGTGCAGGCAAACGGACTGGACCACCAGCGAGTGGCGAATAGCGGTCTGCTTGAGATCGCTCAGAAAATGGACATTCCGCTGGTCGGCACCAACGATTGCCACTACCTCAAGAAAGAAGATTTCCGCCCGCACGAACTGATGCTCTGCTTGCAAACCGGCAAGACGATCAGTGACCCGAATCGCATGAAGTTTGATACGGATCAGCTCTATGTAAAATCGACCGAGGAAGTCACGTCTGCCTTTATCGAATTCCCCAATGCCGTTACCAATACCTGCCGAATTGCGGACAACTGCGACCTCCAACTAGCGTTAAACAAGACGCATCTTCCGCAGTACACGGTGCCTGAAGGATTCACGAGGGAAACCTATCTGGAGCGCTTGGCGTTGGAGGGATTGACGGCCCGACTACAAGAACGGCCCAGCCAGATCCTTCCCGCTGCCTATGAACTGCGCCTGCGTGAAGAGCTGACGATCATCTGCTCGATGGGGTTCGCCGGCTATTTCCTCATCGTGTGGGACATCATCAAGTTTGCCCGCTCGCGCCAAATTCCGGTCGGGCCTGGCCGGGGCTCCGCCGCCGGAAGTCTCGTCGCCTATGCCTTACGCATCACGGACCTGGATCCCCTTGTCTACACACTCCTATTCGAACGGTTCCTGAATCCCGAGCGCGTGTCCCTCCCCGATATCGACATGGACTTCTGCATGGAACGCCGTGGTGAGGTCATCAACTACGTGGTCGACAAGTACGGCAAGGACCATGTGGCCCAAATCATTACCTTCGGGACACTCGGAGCGAAGGCTGCAATCCGGGACGTGGGCCGCGTCCTGGAGATTCCCTATGCCGAAGTCGATCGCGTGGCCAAACTTGTCCCGAATCAGCTCAACGTCACGCTCCAACAGGCAATCGACCAGGAACCGAAACTGCGCGATCTTATTGAAACCGATACGCGGGTGAAAGAGCTGATGGGCATCGCCCGCTCCCTCGAGGGGCTGGCCCGCCATGCCTCGACCCACGCAGCCGGTGTGGTGATTTCCGAAGGCCCTCTCACGGACCACGTACCGCTCTACAAAGGGGCCAACGACGAAATCGTGACCCAATATTCGATGGGAGACGTCGAAAAGATTGGGCTCGTCAAATTCGATTTCCTTGGCCTCAAAACCCTCACAATGATCAAACGCGCCGAGACTCTGATCAATGAGCGGAATCCCGGCAATCCACCCTTAGTCATGGAGCAGATGCCGTTCGACGACCCCAAGACCTTTGCCCTCCTCTCTTCAGGGAAGACGATCGGCCTCTTCCAGTTGGAAAGCTCAGGGATGCGCGACCTCCTGACCGGCCTGAAGCCGGACCGGTTCGAGGACATCATCGCCATCATCGCACTCTACCGCCCTGGCCCGATGGATCTGATCCCCGACTTCATTAAACGCAAACAGGGCAAAATCCCGATCGCCTACGAAGTGCCTGAACTCGAGCCGATCCTGAAGGACACCTACGGGGTCATCGTCTATCAGGAACAGGTGATGGCGATTGCCAACAAGGTGGCGGGCTTCTCGCTCGGCCAAGCCGACATTCTCCGGCGTGCCATGGGTAAAAAGAAACCGGAGGAGATGGAGAAGCTGCGTGCGCAGTTCCTGGCCGGCGCCAAGACGAATAAGGTTCCCGACAAGAAGGCTGAAAAACTCTACGAACTGATCCAGAAGTTTGCCGGCTACGGGTTCAACAAGTCCCACGCGGCGGCCTATGCCGTCGTCTGCTACCAGACCGGCTATTTGAAAACGCACTACCCAACGGAATTCATGGCCGCCCTGATGACCACCGACATGGGCAACGCCGACAAGATCGTAGGCTACTTCGGTGAATGCCGCGACCTGAACATCAAGGTTCTGCCTCCGGACGTGAACGAAAGCCATAAGAACTTTACCGTCGTGGACCATGCCATCCGGTTCGGCCTGGCTGCTATCAAGAATGTCGGTGAAGGCGCCGTCGAATCCATCATCGAGATCAGGAATGAAACAGGCCCCTTCAAGTCCTTCTTTGAGTTCTGTCGCCGTGTCGATCTCCACAAAGTGAACAAGCGCATGCTCGAAGGGCTGATCAAGACCGGTGCCTTCGACTCGACCGGTGCGAAACGTTCTCAATTGGCCGCGGTTCTGGATCAAGCCGTCGAGGATGGGACGGCCGCCCAGCGTGAACGGGAGCTGGGACAGACCAATATCTTTGGCGACGAATTGCACGGACAGGATTCAGCGGAACATCCGGCCATGCCGTTGCCCAACATTCCTGAATGGGACCAAAGCGAGCGGTTAAAGCAGGAACGGGAACTGACCGGCTTCTACATTTCCTCGCACCCGCTGGCGCGCTATGAGGCCACCATACAAGCGCTCGCCACTGCCACGACCATCGGCCTGCCTGAATTGTCGGACGGTCGTGAGGTGAAACTCTGCGGCATCGTCACAACGGTCAAAAGCATGCTGACCAAGAAGGGCGACCGGATGGCCTATCTTACCCTGGAAGACCTCCAGGGCGTGGTCGAGATTATCGTCTTTCCGGATCTCTACAAGCAGGCTGCTGACTTGGTTGTGCCTGAACGCATCGTCCGTATCACCGGCACGATAGACCGGGGCGATAAAGGGACAAAGATCCGGGGGAGCAAGATCGAACCGCTCGCCGAGGTGCAAGCGCAGGCAATCAAACGAGTCTACATACGATTGACCGATCGGCCCGGCATGGCGGAAGAGTTACCGCGCCTTCGAGAGGTCTTTCTACGCCACCCAGGAAGCACCTCCGTCGCGCTCACAGTGCGAATGGATACGTCCCTGGAAGCCGAGACGGCCCCCCTTCCCCACCTGACCGTCACCCCCAGCGAACGATTAGTGGCGGATGTTGAAGAATTGTTAGGCAAAGGGGCTGTTTTTCTGTTATCCTGACCGCTCATCCAAGATCGTTATTTAGTTCATTTGGTTTGTTTCGTTCAAACAAACAAACCAGATAAACAACACGAACCGGTTCACTATGCGCGATTATCTTGAGTTTGAAAAACCGATCCGCGAGATCGAAGAAAAGATCGAAAAACTTGCGGCCGTACCTGCCGGGAAATCAGCCCCCCAGGATGAGATCCGCAAGCTGCGGATGAAACTGGCCCAGGTCGAACAGACGCTCTACAGCAAGCTGAATCCCTGGCAGCGCACGCAACTCGCCCGCCATCCCCAACGGCCTAGCACCCTTGATTACATCAGTTATCTCTTCAGGGATTTTCTTGAGCTCCACGGGGACCGCTCATTCGGCGATGATCGTGCCATTGTCGGAGGTTTCGCGCGGTTCAATGACCGGTCGATCATGATTATCGGCCATCAAAAAGGGAAGACACTCAAAGAACGGATGCAACGAAACTTTGGCATGCCTAACCCCGAAGGCTATCGAAAAGCCCTGCGCCTCATGAGAATGGCCGAGAAGTTTGGCCGCCCGGTTGTGACCTTTATCGACACGCCAGGTGCGTACCCAGGCATCGGCGCTGAAGAGCGTGGCCAGGCTGAAGCCATTGCCCGCAATCTGTATGTGATGTCCCGGCTCGCCGTGCCAATTATTTCCATCGTCATCGGTGAAGGAGGCAGCGGCGGAGCGCTTGCACTAGGCGTCTCGGATCGCGTCCTCATGTTGGAACATGCTGTCTATTCGGTGATTTCGCCTGAAGGTTGCGCCGCGATCCTGTGGGATGACCCGGCGAAGGTTCCCGATGCCGCTTCTGCCTTGAAAATGACGGCGAAAGACCTCGTCGAGCTCCGTATCGCCGATGAAGTCATTCCGGAACCGCTCGGCGGCGCCCATCGGGATCTCACTGCCATCACCGATCGAGTTGCCAAGTCCCTCAGCAATCAACTCTCCCAGCTCAACGACCTCCCCCTCCCTCAATTGCTAGCTCAACGCGATCAGAAATACAGATCCATCGGAGCCGTCAACGGGCTGGTGACAACTCCTCAATAAGCCGAGCGAACAGACACAATTCAAACTCTCCCCTAATCACAGTCCCGACAATTTAACATTCCAAATTCTGTCTCTGGCTTCATCTTGTAGCCTCTTCTCCTTCGACCATTTACCATTATTCCTAACACCCCCTACTCCCCTATTCCTTTACCCCGTACGGTTTGCCCCGCACGTCATCCGCTTTGTTCACCTCGCTTTCCCCACCGGTCTCGCGGAAATGAGGTTGATACTTTCCGCTTTATGTTTGTCTGGGGAGAGGTGCCTTGATAAACTTTCTCACATTATCTAATTCGTGGCTTTCGACTGCACCTTCGATGGCCAGCGCCATATCAGTCTATGAGGGGCACGCCGTGGGCTCTCAACGAAAACTTGCAAAAAAGCCGTCCTTAAAGGCCGGCGCAAAAATTACTGGCACAGTGCCGACTCGTCGAACACAAGTGCCATCTCCCCAGCCACCCAAGAGGGGAAAGGTGTCAGGAGCCATTTCTTCAACAGAAATGCCTCCTGGCACCCTTCTTGCTTCCCGTCTATCAAGAAATGTCAGCAATCAGAAAGAGCACCGCCCCCAAGCCACTCGCCGCAACATCGCTTCCATGTCGGAAAAAGACCCGCACCAGCTCATGCACGAATTGCAGGCCCTTCAAATAGAGCTGGGAACACGGAATGAAGAGCTTCAGCGAGCCCAACGGGAACTCACAGCAGTTCGCAATCGCTATGTAGACCTCTACGATTATTCCCCTGCCGGCTATCTCACACTGGATACTGATGGCAAGATTGTGGAAGCCAATCTGACCGCAGGGACCATCCTCGACATCACTCGAAAGATACTGATCGGACAACCACTGGCCCAATTCATCGCACAGGAAGATCAAAAGATCTTCCGCCTACATTGGCAGAAAGTCTTGAAAAGTGAGATGCGTCAACGCTGCGAGGTGCAGCTTCGAAAAGTGGCCGAGGCTGTGCGCTTTGTCACTATCGAGAGCAGTGCTGCGCAGGATGAATCAGGACACACCACCCTTTGGCGGACGATCTTGCGGGACATTACCGAACGTAAGCAGGCGGCAGAAAAAATCGCTCAACTGGTTGAACGATTGGAACTGGCTACCAGCGCGGCGCATATCGGCGTATGGGACTGGAACATCCAGCAGAACGAATTGGTCTGGGACGATCGGATGTTCGCCCTATATGGAGTAAAGAAAGCGCACTTTGGCGGCGCGTACGAGGCCTGGCTATCCGGCGTGCATCCTGCCGATCGGGCGCGGTGCGATGAGGCGGTTCAACAGGCCTTACGTATGGAAAAGGCGTACGACATTGAATTTCGTATTCGCTGGCCCAGTGGCACGGTTCGTGTCATCAAGGCCGACGCGCAGGTGATCTGGGGAACGGACGGTACGCCGCTGCGAATGACGGGTGTGAACTACGACATTACCGATCGCAAACTGGCGGAGGACGCGCTACAGACAACGAAGGAACAACTCCAGCAAACCCTGATCGCATCCAATACCGGGCTGTGGGATTGGAATACCGACACGAATGAGGTGTGCTTCTCCAGGGAATGGAAAACTCAACTTGGCTATGGAGAAGAGGAACTGGCCAACGAGTTCGAGACCTGGACAACGCTCCTGCACGCCGAAGATCGGGATCGCGCCATAGCCTATGTCCGAGCTTATCTTGATAACTCTGTCGGTAACTATCAGCAGGAGTTCCGTCTGAGACACAAGGACGGATCGTACCGGTGGATTGCCGCAGTCGCCTCGTTTATGGTCGAGTCGGACGGTCGGAAAGTCCATCTGTTGGGGGCCCATACGGATATCACGGAACGCAAACAACTGGAGGCGCAATTTCGGCAGGCTCAAAAGATGGAGGCGGTCGGCCGTTTCTCGGCTGCGGTGGCGCATGACTTCAACAACCTACTCACCGTCATCAACGGGTACAGCAAGATGCTCACCGACCGGCTGCCTTCTGAAGATCCCAGACATAAGATGGCGGCAGAGACCTTGGCTGCGGGTCAACGTGCCGGCGCGCTGACCGGGCAATTGCTCGCCTTCAGCCGCCGACAAGTGCTCAAGCTGGAGCCGATCAACCTCAATGATTCGATCCAATCAATCAGCTCGATGCTTAGCCGGCTGCTAGGCGAAGACGTCAGACTGACACTGGACCTGGCGCCGAATCTCTGGTCGGTCGGCGCCGACAAAGGACAATTCGATCAAGTGGTGATGAATTTAGCGGTCAATGCCAGGGACGCGATGCCGAACGGCGGTGAATTGACGATCGGTACACACCATGCCCTGTTCACGCCGGAGGCGCCGGACCCACAGGGGATCATGCCCTCAGGGCACTACGTGGAGCTGAGTATCCACGACACAGGCCAGGGAATGAACCCTGAAACGATGGCGCATATTTTTGAACCATTTTTTACGACCAAAGAGCTGGGTAAAGGAACCGGCCTGGGACTGGCAACGGTATACGGGATCGTCAAGCAAAGCCAGGGCTATATCTTTGCCGACAGCGCGCCGGATCAAGGGACCACGTTCCACCTCTATTACCCACGCGTGGCGAAGGCCACAATTGTGGCCGAGACCAAACCAGTTGTTCGTGCGAGAGGCTCAGAGACCCTGCTCGTTGTCGAGGACCAGGATTCAGTCCGTTCCCTTATCGTCGGAGTCCTGATGCAGGAAGGGTACCGCGTAATTGAAGCGGCAAAAGTGGAAGATGCCTTACGAGTAGCAGCTTCATTGCCAGAGCCGGTCCAGGCCTTGGTGACCGACATCGTCATGCCACAGATATCCGGTCACGTCCTTGCGAAACGACTGAGACTGGTCTGGCCTGACCTTCGAGTGCTCTTCATGTCCGGCCATAGCGACCTCGTACAGCCGGACCTTTCTGAAGAGCCGAGAACCGCCTACATTCAAAAACCGTTCTTACCCAAGGACCTCGCCGAGCGGTTGCGAGACTTTTTGGACAAGACGGTCTGAGTGGGAGGCTGAAAGCTTCGGATTAGACTGAAAGCCGAAGGTCGGAATTCCGTACACTTCAGCCTTACCCCCTTCAGCCTAGTATTCAGCCTTCCCCGCGCTTGGTAAGCCACGAAACCGCTGCGGCGCCAGCTGAGTGACCAGTAGCGAAACAAGCCGTGAGCAAATAGCCGCCGGTCGGCGCTTCCCAATCCAACATTTCTCCTGCGCAGAAGATGCCTGGCAGCGTACGGACCATCAACCGTTCGTCGAGCGCTTCAAAAGAAACGCCGCCGGCCGTGCTGATCGCTTCCTCCATGGGACGCGGTGCGATGAGTCGCAGCGGTACCGCTTTAATCGCAGCGGCCAGACGAGCCGGGTCCGCGAAGTCCTCTTTCCCGACCACTTCACGAAGCAGCCCCGCCTTTACGCCTTCGATATGGGCTTGCCGCTGAAGGTGCGTCGCCATCGTGCGTTTGCCGCGCGGCCGCGACAGATCGTGAGTCAGTCGCGGCACGTCTCGATCGGGTGCCAGGTCAAGGCGCAATGTGGCCGTTCCTTTTGCCAGAATCTCATCGCGAAGAGCGGCAGACACCGTGTAGATCACGCCCCCTTCAACGCCGGTCTCCGTGATCACGAATTCCCCCGGATGCCAGGACTCTGCGCCGGATTCATTCCGCATCACAATGGCCACTGACTTGACCGGATGCCCGGCAAACTTAGTCCGAAAATGCTCGCTCCAGCCCACATCGAATCCGCAGTTCGCCGGCTCTAACGGCGCAATGTGAACCCCGCGTCCTGCCAACAGCGGCACCCACGAAGCATCAGAGCCGAGCTTCGACCAACTGCCACCACCGAGCGCCAACACCACTGCATCGGCCTGGACAGAGCGGTTTCCCTCTGGCGTGGTAAAGAGCAGCGCACCCTGCACATCCCAGCCGATCCATCGATGTCTGACATGGAATTGGACGCCGGCCTTCCGCAATCGACGAAGCCACGAGCGCAGCAAGGGGGCTGCCTTGAGATCTGTAGGAAATACCCGCCCAGAGGAGCCCACAAAGGTCTCGATACCGAGTCCCTTAGCCCAGGCTCTGAGCACATCGCGCCCGAATGGTGCAAGCAGCGGCGCGATCTGCGGGCGCCGCGTCCCATAGCGCGCGAGAAATCTCTCGGACGGTTCCGAGTGCGTCAGATTCAGGCCACCCTTCCCGGCTAGGAGAAACTTGCGGCCAACCGACGCCATGGCATCATAGAGCTCGACCTGCGCGCCGGTGGCACAAGCCGCCTCCGCTGCCATGAGCCCGGCCGGTCCTCCACCGATAATGGCAATCTTCATTGGTCTCTCATTCATGTGTGCGAGATAAGCGAGATGAGCGCGAAACGCGTGACGAGCGAAGCAGAACCTTCCGACCCTTCCCGCTTTTCTCGTGTTTCTCGCAAGACTCGCTCGTCTCGCATCTTATCTTACGACCCGCACATAAAAAAAACGAGGGATGCCTTGTGGCACCCACGTCTCTTGTTCACACGCGACAACTTTGAGTAGCTAGATCTACTCGCCTTTGGTCTTTCCCTTGCTCTCGCAAATCACGCTTGTCGCGCACCTCTGGTCAAACAGGCTATACTCTCGTCCAACGATGGATGAGCAAGAATCCGTACAGGTCGAACTTCGGATCAGTTACCGCTATGCTACCGAACACCCCTGGGTGGTCCAGGCCATCGGAGGATTCTTATCGGCCTATTTCATGGAGCACCCGGGGTTTCGCGTGCAGCGATACATGGAAGAGCTGGAGTCCGGTACGCACCTCTGGATATGCGAGGTACCTACCGGCATGAAATTCCTCAGGCTCCTGAAACGGCTGAAGGAAGATATCCCCCCCTGCGACGCCCAACAAACCGCCACCGATCCACCTGCGCGACCACGTTATCTTATTGATTGCGCTGAATGAAACAGGTTGCTCTGGTTCGTTTGGTTGATTTGGTTCATCTGGTTAGCTTCGATCAACCATACGAACCAAATAACCGTCAGCGGTGTTGGGGAGTCAGCTCTTAAAACCGGCGGGATTGTCACTCTGCCACCGCCAGGTATCGGCACACATCGTATTGAGCCCACGCTCCGCGCGCCAACCCAATAACTCAAACGCCCGTTGCGGATCGGCATAGCAGGAGGCAATGTCACCGGGACGTCGTGGCGCAACTTTGTAAGGAATGGATCGGCCGCTCGCCTGCTCAAATGCCATTACGATATCTAATACGCTGTATCCTGTACCAGTTCCCAGATTTACGATCAGACATTCGTCGTTTTTCTTTAATTGTTCCAACACGTTTAGTGCCTTGAGATGGCCAAGGGCCAAATCCACGACGTGGATATAATCACGCACCCCCGTCCCATCCGGAGTGGGGTAATCGTTGCCCCACACGTTGAGATAGTCTCGACGTCCAACTGCCACTTGCGCGATGAAGGGCAACAAATTATTGGGAATGCCCTGCGGATCCTCCCCGATCAAGCCGCTGGCATGGGCCCCCACTGGGTTGAAATAACGCAGAATGGCGAGCCGCCAAGAGGCATCGCTGCGGTGCAGATCGCGCAAGATCTCCTCAATCATCAGCTTCGAACGGCCATAGGGATTGGTGGCGGAGAGTGGATGGTCTTCAGTGAGCGGTAGCCGTTGCGGATCTCCATAGACGGTGGCGGAGGAGCTAAACACCAGACGGTTCACCCCGCACTCCCCCATCGCCTCCAACAGACGCAGGGTGCCGACCACGTTGTTGTCGTAGTAGGACAGAGGCTGAGTGACCGACTCTCCCACCGCCTTAAGGCCGGCGAAGTGAACCACCGATTTGGCCCCGCTATCACGCAGGGCCGCCACCAAGGTGCCACGATCGCGGATGTCGCCTTCCATTAACCGAAGCTTTTTCCCGGCGATGCGCTCTACCCGCGCCACTGCCTCGGGGTGACTATTGCAGAAGTTGTCGAACACCGTGACATCATAGCCCGCGTCGAGCAGTTCCACGCAGGTATGCGATCCAATATAGCCTGCCCCGCCGGTCACGAAAATCATGAACGCCTACCTCATGGAGAGATGACATCAGACTATCCAGGGGAACAAACAACGTCAAGAAATGAACGGCATCGTGCTGGTCTATCTGGTTTGTCTGGTCTATTCGGTCTGTCGTGTCTTCGGTTGAACAAAACTAACCGACTGAACTAGACAGACCGGATAGACCAAAGGGCTTTTCATTATCCTGTTAGGCTTGAGGCTTCTCTGAGGCTCCAGACGGAGGTTCGCCGGAGAATTTCTTGTGGAGAAGTTTTCGTCCGAGGATCGTAATCCCCAATGCAATACCGAGCGAGAGCGGAACGAACAATGCAGAGGCGATATCCGCATTGCGCAGCCATCCCATCTCATGAAGACCCTTAAATATATAGGCCATAAGCCCGCTGAGATAGTAGGCAATCACAATAACCGACAAGCCTTCCACTGTGTACTGGAGGATGGCCTGGCTTTTCGTCGTCTTGTCGACGCTCATCAAGAGCGTCAGGTTCTGAGATTGCAGCATGAGATCGACGCGGGCACGAATAATAGAGATCGTCCCCTCAAACCCGCTGCGAAGGGTGTCCATCCGCTTCAAGAGTTGTTGATAGCCCTCAGCCACTCCAGTGATCCCGCTGAGAACATATTCGGACATCGGGCGGTAATGTGGGAGTGTTCGTTCGTCGAGTGATGCCAGCGTCCGGTGGACGATCTTGTCGTAGGGGACAGAAGCGGACAACTCGAAATGCAACTTACTGGACAGCCGAGTGGTTTTTAACCAGTCTTGTGTCAGCCCACCGAGCCAGCGCTGAAGAGTCAGGGCATCGGCGTGGCCGATATGTCCGCTGATGATTTCACGCTGCTTCAAGTGCACCTGCTCGAACTTGTAGGCTTGATCGACCGCAGCAGAAAACAACGGCTTTTGCATGAGCAACAAGTGGTAGTAGGTTTCGATCCGGACAACGGCGTCGACGATGTCTTTCAGGTGAGACCTGCTGGACTTTCCGGACCCGACACTGACCCAATAACGTTCGCGCCCAAGATCGTCCGGAGTAAAGCTGGTGACCAGCGAGGTCTCTTCATCTAAAATCCGGCTGCCATATATCAGCGGACCGGGAAACTGCCGACGCAACGCCTCACTGCCCGGCAATGGCTCAGCCATCAGCAAGATGTCCAGACGACATACTTCCACACCAAGCGGCGTGATTGGAAACCGATAGTCCTGGAATGACATGGGACCAAAAACCAGTCTCGCGGCCTGGAGAGAAGGAATATGCCAGACCTGATAACTGTAGTACTCCGTGTGCGTTTGCCAGATTACGATCAGCCGGTCACCGGTCGCAGCCGTTTTCATGCCGTAGCCAAATGCCTCTCGAATGACCGTCGCGTCCGCGGAGACCTTGAAGGCTTCCAGGAGAGACCTAAACTCGTCACGGCTCGTCAGCCGCTGCACAGGCGGATCGGTCATGCGAAACGCTTTGTAGTGTACGTGCGCAGGGGCTTGAAGCCATTCAACCAGAGGCATCTGCGGCCGCTCGTGCAACTTCCGGATAAGCTCGCTGGCATCAGGCTTGGTATTCTCAGGCTCAGCCATGCAATGACCCTGCAGGTGAAAAGAGAAACAGGAACCGCTGCCAGGCTACTGACTTGTCGGCAACCCTGTCAACTGATCGTTAGTCGAATAAGCCTTGAGCGGAGCACTGCACGACGGACACTTTAATCGCGGACTGGGAAGCACACTCCAGCAAGCCAAGAAGCACCTTTTCACGAGCGGTGTTCCAAATCCCCCCTGAAGCCTGAACGTTACTACACGAGAAAGCCAGGACTAGCGAGACGGGTTGTGACCGATCGGTGCCAGCCTTCGGGGAAGCCTGATTTGCCAATTTCCGTCTTTCAGACAGACCATTTTCCGTACTTCTGCCGCTCTCGCAGGGACAGCCACGAGGCAATCCCTGGCATTAAAAAGACAAGCCTCTGGATTATCGTGGGTAATAGCCGCACCGGATCGCGTTGCATTATGGCATGGCGATTGCGCATTGGCAGGGATAGAAAGTGGCTACCGAGGCAGTACGGAAATGTACAGAGGGTTACTTACTATGACAGCCCCGATGATCCACCGCCCAGGAATGATTGCTGTCCTGTTGTCTATCAGCCTTGCCGGGATCTCAGCCTGTGGGCCGGCTGCACCTGACTACTCACCAAGCCTGGAGTCCCGTGCGAGCTTGGGCATGCCATCCAAGTCGCAGTCCATCACACAGCACCCTTGGGCACCAAGTAACGGCCTATCCACTCCTGCGGCGAGCCCTGTGACGTCTGCCGCATCAAACTATACCCAGGCAACAGCGCAAGAAAAGCCAGCGCCGCTTCTGGAAAATCTGTCCCTGCCCGTCTGGATCGCGCAGGCACTGGATGCGCCGGAGACCTCTGTGCGAATCCAGGCCTTGGATATGTGGGCGCAGCAGGGAGCCCAGGCGCCATTGGACCCTTTGGTCGTAGCACTGGATGATGAGAATGACGAGGTACGGATAAAAGCGATGGAGATCATTGAGCGGAACTGGGCAATTGATCAGAAGGCTGAGGCAGAGAAGTAAGGCGGAGCAACAGGCGTAAAGAAGGCAGCGGTAAGGAAAGAAATAAAACACTTGATGAGAGACGCGTCGCTGATGACGACGCGTGGGCCAGGAGACAGTCAATCGGTACAACCGTCATATCACCAAGGAGAAGCACCATGATGCAAGGTAAATGGAACAGATGCCTGAGTAGAATCGGGGGGGTGGCCCTTATCGGAGGTCTGGTCTTGGCGAGCTACGGTGGAGGGATCGTGCCAGCAGAGGCGCACAACCATGACAAGCATGCGTACAACCATCCGAACCCGTTCAAGCAAATCTTGGACAAACTCAACGAGATCTCGACGAAGCTCAACAACGGTGGAGGTGGAGGCGAGGCGGGAAATTACACGACGCGGTGGGATAGCAACAAGCCGTCAGCGTCGCGCTTTACCGTCTTGGCAGAGTTTGGAGGCGCTGCTGTGAGGGACAACAACACCGGACTGGTGTGGGAACAAATGCCCACCATGATGGACACATGGGCCGGTGCCCGCGGCCGATGTCTCGACAAGCCGGTCGGAGGCACACGAGGGTGGCGGCTGCCCTCGGTCACTGAATTGTCAAGTCTGATGGACCCATCACTGGGGCCGCCATATGTTCCAACTGTGTTTACTGGTGTGACAGGCATTTATTGGTCAGCAACGGCTTCTGCTGAAGGCGGTTCTACCACCAAATTTAGCGTGAGCTTCACGGATGGCTCCGTGGGCACCACGAGTAAAGGCTTATCCAACAACGTATGGTGTGTGCGTGGTTCCATGAACGAAGCTTCGTATTGAAGAATCTCTGAGGGGGCAGGGGGCCTATACCCCCTGCCCTTCTCCCACGCGCATCGACATGGCTCTGGAACCGTTTCTTTGTCCTTGGATCTGCTACGCTGCCTGCCGTAAAAATAGACTCTGGACCCCCTTTGTTTTCTTACCCCACCAAGCCCAGGACGTCGGACTCGCGGACGAGAACCAGTTCCTTCCCGTCCAGATCGACTTCGGTCGTTCCGTATTTCTCGTAGAGGACCTGATCGCCGGGTTTGAGGACCGTGGGCTTGAAGACCTTTTCTTCTTTCTTTTTGGGTGTACTGCCCAACTTCTTTTCCGGTGTGTCCCAACGCCCCGTCCCTACGGCCAGAACCTTTCCTTCAACCGGTTTCTCCTTGGCCGTGTCTGGAATGACCAACCCCCCGGCGGTTTTTCCCTTGGCCTCCGACGGTTCGATCAATGCCCAATCTTGTAACGGTTGAAGTCCCATGATGATTCCTCCTACGGTGGTCTAAGGGCCAGCAACAGGCTACGTCGTTCTGCAGATGGCGTCAACTCGTCGAGACGGAGGGGTTGACTACTCCCCTTGCTCGCGCAACGCGCGGTCGCGGACTCCCCTCGTTGGACGCGCGCAGTCAGTGCGTAAACAAGGCCGCCCTAGGGGAAGTGTAGAAGACCCTACAAGCCTGTGCCCTTAACGCTTCGCCCTGTTCAGCGTCCTGCGACATAACGGTGCATCGCGAAGGTAATCGATGATTGGTGGGAGAAGAATGTAGCGGTCAGCTTCCCGGTAGGATCAACTCGCGTGGATTTCCAAAAACGGTTACGGCACTTTCCCCCTGCAAACAATGGTCTCTGATCCTTTTTTTAGCCCGATATGTTGATAACTAAAACTGGCTCCAATGTTGACTAGAACTGATTCCAGAGCATTTGGTTTGTGACTTCGTGGTGAAAGAGCACTTCCGAAGTCTTTACCCTCGTGCCAAGTTCATGAGGAGAACGATCCGCCACCAACTGTTTAAAGCTCGCATACTTTTGCTGGCTGTCCTCGCCGAGGATCTCGGCGATAAATTTCGACGTTTTAAACAGCGCGATCGCATCATTGATGTAACTCGGAAGGAGTCGCACGCGCTCATGCGCGGTCTCGTCGCTTTCCCGGCATTCCCCTTCAAAGCCGGTCATCAGCATCGTGTACAGCACGAGGTAGGGGTTGGCATCTGGGGCGACTGAACGCAGCTCGATGCGCGCAGTCTTTTCGTTGGCCATCGGAATACGGATCATAGAACCGCGATCGATCGCCGAGACCTTGATCTGGTTCGGTGCCTCAAAATGCGGATCCAGACGGCGATACGCATTCACCGACGAATTCAACACGAGACAAATCTCGGGCGCATGATGAAGGAGTCTGAGAATAAAGTCCCAGGCCACATCAGATAGGCCATTTTTACCCTTCGCATCGTAGAAGATATTCTTGCCATTCTTGCTCAAGGAAAAATTGGTGTGCATGCCTGAACCATTGATCCCAACGAAGGGCTTCGGTAGGAACGTGGCAGTGTGCCCCATGGATCGCGCCACTTGGCGGCAAATCAGTTTGTACAGCTGCACATTGTCTGCCGCACGAACAACATCCGCATAGGAAAAGTTCATCTCGAACTGCGAGGGTGCGACCTCCGGATGATCTTTTTCGTTCTTGAAGCCCAGCGCACGCTGGGCCTCCGCCGACTTATCGATGAACTGGCGAAGCGTGTCCATCGGGAGCGAGTGGTAGTAGCCACCCGTTGAGATGAGCTTAAACCCGTTCTCGCCGTAGCATTGCTCGGCGTTCTGCCCGTCCACGAGAAAGCCTTCTATTTCGCTGGCCGCGTACGCGGTCATACCCTGCTCTTTCTTGAGATTCTCCGCATACGATTTCAGCATGCCGCGGAAGTCGCTATGATACGGCGTGCGATCACCGTTCAACACGGATGCGAAGAAGATCACCTTTCCTGCCCCAATCACGTCGGCCGGAAAATAGCGGATGGACGACCAGTCAACTTCAAGACGCAGGTCCGACTCATGTTGCGGCGTGAACCCGCGGATAGACGATCCATCAAATGTCAGATTCCCCAGCGACTCCAGCAGGAACTTCTTGTCGTAGTCGAGCATGTGAAGACGACCTTCAATATCCGAGAAACACAACGTCACGGCCTTGATCTGCTTTTCCTTTTTCAGCCACGCCGTATATTCATGCTCCAGCTCATTTGCGCCGGCCTTCTCGGCATGCTGCGCTGCTTTTAGATTCATTTCCTCAAGCTCGTCATATGGTATTTCTAGGAAGGACTTCAGGTCGACAGATTTATCTTTAGCCATGGTTCCTCTAATTAATAGGTTCTTGGCACGAAAGTGAGGGCCTGCATACAACACGAAGCATCTGATAGCGTCTGCTTCTTGGGTTGACGATCACCCTTGATCAGAGGACCTCAAGCAACGGTACCGAGTGCGACCTCAGTCTGTCACGTCTTTTCTAGTCATGCAAGGGTGTGCAATCACGCGCATCGAGCACACTCACCGGAAAGGTCGAAGCGCCTGGTCCTGTGCCTGGGATGGACAAGCAGGCTGTATCGGTGGGGCTGTGACCAGACAAAAGTGCCAACACCATTTGTCCCGATTGGTCGATACATGGGGCTGGCCGCTGATTCAAGGGCCAGCGACAGACTCCGTCGTTCTGCAGATGGCGTCAACTCGCCGCGGGGGAACTCCAAATGAGGAGCGGTGCTTCACCTCTCCCCCCGCAGCACTGCGAGATGGTTCTGGAGCCATTTCTTTCACGACCCTCAACTTGCTACCGTCAATTCAAACAATGGTTACTTACGCCTTTTTCTTCGCTCGCTGGAAGGGTTTGGTGCCGTTGTTGCCATTAGCCCTTGAGCCTGGCTGCGGCTGTCCCGCGAAATCGCCTCCCGTGGCAGGAGTTGACTCAATCTGTGAGGGGGCCGCAGCGGCCGCAGGCGGAGCTAGGAGCCATTCCAGTTCATCTTTCCAATCTTCTTCGTTCACCTTTCCTGATGGCGGCCTGATTAGTCTCAGACTTCGCACTGCTTTCTCACCCGGCCAACTACTGGCACACCGAGACGCGCCTTTAGCCCGTGCGAGAGAAGTTTGCGACCGTGCGTTTCGCAAGCACAGGAGACCAACAGGCTACCCTCCTCTTCCCTACCCATAGTTTTCTGCCCTCCCAGGTGATAAAACATAGCTCCAATAGGCATCGCTGGATGCGGAGAATCCAGCTGAGCTATTCCATGCGGTGTTGGAAATGAATCCCCCTTGCTGGACGGCCTTTTTGAGCATCAAGGCCGCAGCCGATGAAAGCACCGGAGGCGTAGCCCCTGGGCTACGTTGAGGATGCTTTCGAGGCGAGAACGAAGCTGGCGGACTTTTTCAGCATCCTGTTAGTGCCTCGTATACAAGAAGGAACGTCTATGTCTTTGCCTATCGAAAAGTCGTTGTCCGATGAATTGGCGCGTGAAGTCGCCAGGCGGCGCACATTTGCCATCATTTCGCACCCGGACGCAGGAAAAACCACGCTGACTGAGAAGCTTCTCTTGTACGCCGGCGCAGTACACCTGGCCGGGGCGGTTCATGCGCGGTCGCATCAGCGCGCATCGAAATCGGACTGGATGGAGCTGGAGCAGGCGCGCGGAATTTCGATCACCTCCACCGCGCTTCAATTCGATTATCAGGGTGTCCGGGTGAACCTGCTCGATACGCCGGGCCACCAGGACTTCAGCGAAGATACCTACCGCACTCTTATGGCAGTAGACAGCGCGGTCATGGTGCTCGACTGCGCCAAAGGCATCGAGCCCCAGACCAAGAAACTGTTCGCCGTCTGCCGCAAACGCAACATCCCAATTATGACCTTCATCAATAAGATGGACCTCCCGGGTCGCCATCCATACGAACTCCTGGAGGAGATCGAGCAGACCTTAGGCATGACGGCGGTCCCGTTCAATTGGCCCATCGGAGAAGGGGCCGGGTTTCTGGGGCTGTACGATCTTCAAGAGCCTCAAGTCTTGTTCTTCCAACGAACGCTCCACAACCAGAAACGGGCACCGATGCGAGTGGAAACATTCCCTCACCCAAGCCTGGCGGAGACTCTGGGAGAGGCCTATGGTCCGCTGCAGGAAGAAATCGCTCTGTTGACCGGCGCGGGTACCAAGTTCGATCGCGAACGCTTTCTCGCTGGCCAACTCACGCCGGTTTTCTTTGGGAGTGCGCTGACCAACTTCGGCGTCGAACCATTTCTAAACGGGTTTCTCCGGCTCGCACCACCGCCGGGACCGCGAATGAGCTCGGAGGGACCAGTGCAGCCGACGGAGGAGCAGTTCTCCGGATTTGTGTTCAAGATCCAGGCAAATATGGATCCACAACATCGTGATCGGATGGCATTTTTACGCATTGTGTCTGGCCGCTTCGAGAAGGACATGATGGTTCACCATGCGCGACTGGACCGGAAGATTCGGATGACGCGGCCACACCGGCTCTTCGGCCGTGAGCGGGAGACGATTGAAGAAGCCTACCCAGGCGATGTCGTCGGGCTGGTGAACCCAGGACTCTTTGCCATTGGCGACACACTCAGTTCCGGCACTCCTCGCTCCTTCGATGCGATTCCGTTATTTCCCCCGGAGTGCTTCGGCGTACTTCGAAGCCAGGATCTCACGAAGCAGAAACAGTTCCAGAAGGGACTCCAGCAGCTCGAAGAAGAAGGGGTTATGCAGGTGTTCTATTCACCCGATCACGTACGGCGGGAGCCGGTCCTGGCTGCAGTGGGAGAACTCCAATTCGATGTCGTCGCCTCGCGGCTTGAAACCGAATATGGGGTCAAGACCCTCGTCGAACGGATGCCCTTTGTCCTGGCTCGCTGGGTGAGCGGCAATCCTGACACGATCGCCAGGATCTATTGGCCGCAAGACACACGCCGGCTCGTGGACAAAGACGGCAAGATGGTGATGCTCTTCGGCTCCGAACGGCTGCTCGCCTACTGTGTGAAAGAATATGCCTCCCTCAAGTTTCAGTTGAGAGAGGAAGTTGAAGTAACAGAACGTTAACCGACTCGTCACTTTACTATATTCCCGCTCTGCTGCACATCGACGTGCGGGATGAGTTCATCTCGTTCAGCCAAGCAAGCCAAATAGTCTAGATCAACAAGGAAACCACCTGGCGCTTCACGCGCCATGGTCAACTGTCGTACGAGCATGCACGTAGTCGGAGGCAAACGAGTGCACCATCTATCTTCTGAGAAAACCTACGTTTGACTCATTGTTTTTCTCCCATCTCCTACAGTCTCCCCACGCGTGATAAAAAACTTCTCGCGCCATGCCTTATTTTCACAATGTTTGCGCCGACCAACCCTCTCATGCTGCGGCACAGGCCTTGCTCTCACCTCTGTGACGGGGCGAATGGTTAGCCCTTTTCACCTCTCCGTGGATACCGAAGTCAGTTCAGCAATCTGACAGAGGCACACCGCGTGAGAGATTGGCTTCTCCGGCAAAGGCCTGCCTGCTGCCGGTGAGAAATTATGGGAATGCTAGTATGAACTGGGTAAGGGCCATCACCAGCGTGCTTGTGTTGTGGACTAGTACGGCTTGGGGTGCCACGTTGACATGGAACGCCAACAGCGAACCAGACCTGGCAGGATATCGTGTCTACCAATGCAGTCAGCTGCCTTGTAGCAGAGCATCGGGCAACGCATCTTCTCTCGTCACGGTGGGAACGGTGACAAGCTTCAATATCGGGACGCCCGTGGTCACTCAGTACTATTTCATTACGGCCTATGACTTTGCCAATAATGAGTCGACCGAGAGCGGCCTCACAACCTTTACACCCACCGGGTCCCCTCCGCCTGTTGTGCCACCGGTTATCGGGGCGAGTCCGACGAGCCTCTCTTTCGCTGCAACCCAGGGCGGCGCCAACCCTGCGACCCAGACCTTGAGTATCAGCAACACAGGGGGCGGTTCATTCAGTTGGAGCGCCGGCAAAAATGCCACCTGGTTGACCCTGAGTCCGGTTTCTGGGACTGGAAACGGCACCGTGACGTTGACGGTAACTACTGGCAGTTTGACGGCTGGCAGTTATAGTAGCGCGGTGACAGTGAATGCTCCCGGGGCCTCCTCGGTGACTGTACCAGTGACGCTCACCGTTGCAACCGTTCCCATCCCACCGTCTATTGGGGCAAGCCCGACGAATCTCTCCTTCGTTGCAATACAGGGTGGCGGCAACCCGGCGCCCCAAACCTTGAGCATCAGTAATACAGGGGGAGGCTCGCTCACCTGGAGCGCCACTGACAATGTCGACTGGTTGGCGCTGAGTCCGGCCACTGGCACAGGCAATGGCGTTGTAACGGCGACTGTGGCAGCTGGCGCTAGAACCGCTGGAACCTACAATGCCAATATCACGCTCAATGCTATCGGAACTTCTCCAGTCACCGTGCCAGTGACGCTCACCGTCACCACATCCCCACCACCGCCTCCGCCACCGACCCCGATAGCACCGCCGACTCCTAGAGGACTGCGCATAACTCCCGTACAGTAAGACCTGCCAATTATTGAGGCAGAAACGTGTTGTCCGCGCAGGACGGGCGAGACTGGCGGGAAAGGCGCGACAAGCTGAAGCGTTTCAGGAATCTAACAAATGGTCAATGATCAATGTTTAATGGTAAATGTTGGGAAATCATCAGATCGAACTCGACTCTGACCATTCACCATTCACCATTTTCACTATGGCCTTCCACCATCCCGCCTTTCCCGCTAGTCTCGCATATCTCGCGCAAATTAGGCTCGGTCGCCGTCAAAGCCCGTATCTCTCCATTTTTCTAACAGCGCGATTCGCCGTGCCAGTTGCGCGACGGTCGCCTGATCGACCCGGCCGCCGGTTCGCTTAATGAGTTCCGCATTGAGCCGGCGATGATCGATACCGGCTTTTCGTGCCACGGTGCCGACGAGGGAGCGATGCTGGTCCCGCAATTCGTTCTTCATATCATGGAGCGGCACTGACGGCGCTACGACATCCTTGCTCTCGCCGGATGATTCCAGATCATCTCCCCCGATCAAGGCATCCATCCTCGCCACCCCGTGCAAAGGAATGTACTCTTTCAATGAAGTCGCGGCCGTACCGAACAGGGTGCGCTGCATGGAAGGCATGATCTCTTCCAATACATGGTCGCGTTCGGCCTTGATGCGTTTGGCATAGTGCACGAGGGTCGCGTCCTTCGGCAGGTAGAGCCAGGCCCTCTGCGGCTTCGGTAACCCTTCCTGCATCCTGACGAATCGCCCGACGACTTGTCTGAAGTACATCTCGGTCAGAACATTGGTCGCGTAGACGCCGACACGGAGCCTCGGAATATCGACGCCTTCGCTCACCATATTTACGGCAACAAGCCACTGCTGGTTCTTATGCTGTGCGAACGAGGCGATCGTCTTTGATGCCGATGGATCATCCGATATGGCCACATGTGCGCGGCTTCCGGTAATACGGCTCAGCAGCGCCGCTACCTGCCTTGCATGATCCTGATTCATCGCGACGATGAGTCCTCCGGCGTCCGGCTGTTCCTGCTTGCGGAGCCGGCGCAACTCGGCGTCGGCATCCGTGATGACAGGCCCCAGCCAGCTGTCTTGCAAGAGCGCGGTTTTGAGCCTCTCCCGCTGTAGTTCAAAGGTGAGTCCATCCTCGAAGGTCGCCCGATGTTCCCGACCTTCCGAAAGCCACGCCAGTTCTCCCTCGTAGCTCGGAAAGAGAATCGGACGGCAGACGCTCTCACGAATCGCCTCGGCATATCCATAGGTGAAATCAGCCTGGCTCTCGCCCTGCTCATACCGCACGTAAGGAATCGGATTGTTATCGGAGCGAAAGGGGGTGCCGGATAAGGCCAAGCGAAAGACCGCGTCTTCAAATGCAACCAGCAACGCGTTGCCCCAATCCTTCCCCTCACCCGCATGGTGCAGCTCGTCAAAAATAAGTAGCGTGGGCCGGCTCCTGCAGGCACGTTGAAATATATCCGGGGCAAGACACACTTGTTGATAGGTCACGACTGCGCCGTGGTAGTCGCGCGCTTCGATCGCCTGCTCGTTCGTCAGATCGGGATCCAGGTGAATACCGACCAGGCCTGCAGCGGTCGCCCATTGCGTGCGTAGATGATTCGTCGGACAGATGACCAGCACACGGCTGGCTACTCGATCGGCCAGGTATTGATGGGCAATCCGAAGCGCGAAACGAGTTTTCCCCGCTGCGGGTGTTGCCGTCGCAAGAAAATCAGGACGCGTATGGGTCAGAACGCCGGATACGGCGCGAGCTTGCCAATCGCGCAGCTTGGCCGTCCATGGAGACAAGGTCACTGCAGCCTCTTGATCGATTGTTGTCTATATTGGGTAGATATAGGTAGGACCACCAGTGAATTGAAATCTTCTCGACCGAAAACTGTCCTCGGCTCTACAAGAAGGGCGTAGCCAAACTACCGTTGACTGGGCATATCACGCTAATCCCCTCTTTCACTTTCAAGGGTGGCCTGGTCGATCCTCGATCGCGCGCGTCGAACGGTCACATTCCGATCGTGCGCGTTCCGCGTGCAGGAGAACGACCAGCCTACACTCTTCCCCCCCGTGGCTGCTCCAGAAACAATCTCACTGCCACCTTCTGTCCTTTAATCCTGGTCCGACTGAGAGTCTCTATGATCTCCCGAGCCAATACTTCCGGCACTTCTACCAGCGAAAAGCGATCCATCACTTCGACAGCGCCGATCACATTTGAATTGAGCCCTGCCTCGTTGGCAATAGCCCCGACAAGGTCGCCCGGACGGATTCCTGCCTCTCGGCCTGCCCCGATATACACCTTGACCATCCCCGCCGTTCGTCCGCCGCGACCAGGCGCATTGAACGGTCTGCCCTGCCCCTCTCTCGGCATCATGCCACCGGCCCGTCCTCGAGAATCTGCCATAGGACGCCGTGCCATTGATGGCCGCTCCGGCGGCCTGGACGATACTGCCGGGATATCCTGCTCCTTTCGCTCCCCACCCTGCATGCGAAAGACAAGTTTCATAGCTGCAGCCGCCACCTCCAGGGGATCTTTCTGTTCGGCAAGCGCTGCGGTTACGGCTCGAAATAGATCCAGATCGCCGGCTGCAAGTACCTCTTCAATCGCGTTCTTGGCTCGTGCCAACCGCTTCGTGCGAAGATCGGCAACAGTCGGCACTTGCGTCACGACAATTTTGGCTTTCGTGAGTTGCTCGATGTTCCACAACAACCGCTGCTCGCGCGGATCAATGACGGTGATCGCCGACCCTTCACGCCCGGCCCTTCCGGTTCGCCCAATCCGATGGACATAGCCTTCCGGCGACGTGGGCAGATCGTAGTTCACAACATGTGACACGGATGGAATATCCAATCCCCGCGCCGCCACATCGGTGGCCACAAGGAGTTCTGTCTGCCCGGCTCGAAACGAATTCATCACGCGATCGCGCTGAGGCTGATTCATCCCGCCATGGATCGCTTCAGCCCGATGCCCACGGCTCGTCAGCATTGCAGTGATCTCATCGACTTCGATACGCGTGCGGCAAAATACGAGGGCCGACTTCGGAGCTTCCACATCCAGAATACGAGCCAATGCCGCTTCTTTATACTGCCGGACCACGATGTAGGCTGTTTGATGGACACGCGGCGCAGCGCCGGCCTTGAGCGGCTCCTTGGCAATCTTGATCTCGACCGGCTCCTTGAGATGGCGCTTGGCAATAGCCGCGATCCGGGAGGGCATGGTGGCAGAGAACAACGCCGTCTGCCGCTCTTTGGGCGTCTGCTCAAGAATGGCATCCAGATCCTCGGCAAATCCCATGTCCAGCATCTCATCGGCCTCGTCCAGCACGACCGTCTGAATCGTCTTGAGCTGCAAGGTTTTTCGGCGGATGTGATCCAGCGCCCGCCCAGGGGTCGCCACGATGACATCGACACCACGCCTGAGCGCCTGGAGCTGCAACCCCATCGCCTGGCCTCCATAGACCGGGAGCACAGAGATTTTTAATTCTTTGCCATAACGCGTGACGGCTTCGCCGACCTGTATGGCCAGCTCTCTGGTCGGCACCAGGACAAGCGCGGAGGGACAACGCCGCGCCGAATGGGCGATGCGTTGGAGCAACGGCAGCGTGAAGGCTGCCGTCTTGCCGGTTCCTGTTGCCGCTTGACCCAAGAGATCGCGTCCCGCCAATAATGGAGGAATCGCCTCCCTCTGGATCGGCGTGGGCTCTTCATAGCCCAACGTATCGAGCGTAGTCAGGAGGGCCGCTTCCAGGCCCAGTGCCGCAAAGCCGGGTGAAAAACCCTTTGCAGGCATTTCGGCCGGTGGATGTGTGCTGTCATGTTTCATAGGATGCCTCGATTTTTTCAGCTGTAATGTTGGTCGATTGATCACCGAACTGTGAGCAAGTTCTTGTCATACTACTGGAGTTCCACCGAGAAGAGATAGCAGGCCGGCAAAAAAGTCTCTGCGTTCACCCGCCCACCCACCGGCATGCCGAGACGTGCCATTAGCCCGAGCGAGGGCCTTCTGACTCTCTATCCCTCTACTTAGGGGAGGGGCCAAGGCTGCCCTTAACTGCACGCATCGAACGAGCACGGTTTCATCGTGCGCGTTCTGCGAGCAAGAAGGGCACCTGGCCCTACTCGCATCCATCCTCTGGCGGCTGGATTGGTCCCGCCCACTCTCCTTTAGCAAGCGTCACTTCCTGAAACCCGCCGTCCGGCCATTGAAACTGGCCGACTTCATCGACTTGTACAATAAAGGGGTCGGCTTCATGTGCGAGACCACGGAACCAGTACCAGCCAGCGCTGCCAGGTTTGGTCTTGGTCCATCGATAGTCGACCATCTATTATCCGTTTCCTTTTCGTCTCTAGCACAAGTCTGATACAGTCCGAGCGGATATTGTAATATCCATTGTGCCGCAGGAGGCCCCTGACGTCTCCAGTCGCACCGCAGGCTGTTCAAAAAGACCGTCCAGCAAGGCCGCAGACGATGAAAGCACCGGAGGCGTAGCCTCTGGGCTACGTTGAGGATGCTTTCGAGGTGAGAACGACGCTGGCGGACTTTTTCAGCAGCCTGTGAGAACACCGAACTTATCATGTCTACACTCCCAATAGAAGATGTGTTGCCAACCCTTTCCCGGACGCTGACGGATGGGCGGAACGCGTTGCTGACGGCGTCGCCCGGTGCAGGAAAAACGACACGAGTGCCACTGGCCTTGCTCGATGCCCCCTGGCTCGACGGAAAGAAGCTGCTCATGCTGGAACCGCGGCGCCTTGCCGCCCGTGCCTCGGCTCATCGCATGGCTGCAACGCTGGGCGAGTCGGTCGGCGGAACGGTCGGCTATCGCATGAAACTTGACACGAAGGTGGGGCCGAAAACCAAAATCGAAGTGGTCACGGAAGGCATTCTCAGTCGCCTGCTCCAGCAAGATCCTGCGCTCAGCGATTACGCAATTGTCCTTTTCGATGAATTCCACGAACGGAGTCTGCAGGCCGATACAGGCCTGGCCCTTTGTCTCGAATCGCAACGACTCTTCCGTCCGGATCTCAGACTGCTTGTCATGTCAGCAACATTAGACTGTGGACCGGTTTCAGACCTGTTGGGGCATGCGCCAGTGATTGCCTGCGAAGGCAAAATGTTTCCCGTAGAGACCCGTTATCTGGATCAACCAATCTCAGGACATCTGGATGTCGCCGTCGTACAATCGATCAGGCGTTCGATTGCGCAGGACCAAGGCAGCCTCTTGGTCTTTCTACCTGGCATGGCAGAGATCCGACGCGTCGAACGAAAGCTCCTCGATCTGAACTTGGGTTCGAATATCCTCATCGCGCCGCTCCATGGCGACTTGCCACAAGAAGCGCAGGACCGAGCGATCGCTCCGACTCACGCAGGCACGAGAAAGATCGTGCTGGCCACCTCAATTGCCGAAACCAGTTTGACGATCGACGGAGTGCGTGTCGTCATTGATGCAGGTTTGCTGCGCGTGCCTCGCTTCGACCCGCGATCGGGACTCACAAGATTGGAGACCATTCGCGTCACGCAGGATTCTGCCGAGCAACGGCGTGGCAGGGCTGGTCGGCTCGAACCGGGCATCTGTTCCCGTCTCTGGACCTCTGCGGAACATCAATCGTTGGCCCCGCGTCGCCCGCCGGAGATACTCGATGCAGACCTGGCGCCACTGTTACTCGAATTGGCCCTCTGGGGCACAGCCGATCCAGCCGAATTGTCCTGGCTCACTCCCCCACCGCCCGGGGCTGTGGCCCAAGCGAGAGCGTTGCTCATTGTCCTTGGCGCACTCAATGCCAAGGGCCAGATCACCGCTCATGGAAGACAGATGGCGGAGCTGCCGCTCCATCCACGTCTTGCGCACATGCTGCTCAAATCTGTGCCGTTACAGCTCGGCGATCTTGCATGCGAGCTGGCCGCCCTTCTCAGCGAGAGAGACATTCTGCGAGGCCCCTTCGGCTGGCGCAACGCCGATCTACGACTCCGTGTCGATGTCTTGCATGGACAGCATGATCACACAGCCGGCGCCACCGTCGACCGTGCCGCCTGCCAACGAGTCAGCCGCACCGCCGATCTGTGGCAACGGCAACTTTCGCGGTCGGCTCCTTCAGGCAGGCACGATCATCTTGATGTGGTCGGACTCTTGCTCGCACTTGCCTATCCGGATCGTATCGCTCAACGCCAACGTGGAAATGACGCACGCTATCTCATGGTCAATGGCCGTGGCGCCATCTTCGCGAACCCTGATCCGCTTGGATCAGAAGACTATCTGGTCATCGCCGATCTGGACGGCGGCCAGCAATGGGCCAGGATCGATCTGGCCACGCCGATACAGTTACGCGATCTTGAGGCCATCTATCCAGACCAGATTCACATCGTAGATGAGGTCATGTGGGACGATACGGCACAAATAGTTCATGCGATGAGACAACGCCGATTAGGCTCGCTGATTCTATCTGAGCAGAGACTCTCGAAGCCGGATCCTTCGATGATTTTGACGGCATTGTTACAGGGCATTCGCCGAGCGGGGCTCGGCAAGCTGGCATGGAATCCAGAGCTGCGTCAGTGGCAAGCCCGAGTGGGTTTCCTCCGCCGGATGGAAGGACAAGAATCACAATGGCCCGATCTGTCTGACGAGGCGCTGTTGCGGACGCTCGACGATTGGCTGGCGCCCTATCTATCAGGACTGACGACACTCGACCGCGTCACAAGGCTCGATCTCACCCAGCCCTTGCACGCACTCCTCTCCTGGGAACAACAACGCAACCTCGAACAATGGGCCCCCACCCATCTGACTGTTCCCAGTGGATCGAGTGTTCGCCTGGAATATGAGACGCCCGATCTGCCCATCCTGGCTGTGCGGTTGCAAGAAATGTTCGGCTGCAAGGATACGCCCCGTCTTGTCAACGGGAAGATACCAATTATGCTGCATCTCCTGTCACCAGCGCGACGGCCCGTCCAAATCACCAAAGACCTCTCCAGCTTCTGGCGGTCGGCCTACCTCGAAGTAAAAAAAGAGCTTCGTGGCCGCTATCCCAAACATTCCTGGCCTGACGATCCTCTCACCGCCCCGCCGACCGCGAAAGCCAAACGGCGAACGCGTTGATTTGGTTGATCTGGTTTGTTTGGTTCAACCAAACAAACCAGATCAACCAGATAACAGTCTTATGATCCGAGCCTTTTTGGTATTCGATTAGGTGGGAAGGTCTCTCGTCCCATCATAGGATACCCTCGATTGATGGGTGAGCTTTATGATATCGCCGTCCTTGACCACCGTATCCTCGCCGCTCACTTTTTTATTCACGGCAATCAACAGATCTCGATTCATCAGGAATTCCAGCAATGGACCCATGCGATCCTGATTCGATACAATCAGTTGCCTGACCGTGGTCGGCTCCGAGACCTCACATTCGAATTCTGTTTCTCCGACCGCAATTCGAAGCGTCAATCCAAAAACTAACACTGTAACCATAAAAGCCTCGTTATTTGGTTTGTTTGGTTGATTTGGTTCATCTGGTTAGTTTCGTTCAACCAAAAAACCAGACAAACCAAATAAACAAAACAAACCTATGTCTTGTCTGCTGCCTCATACGCCTCTTGAAGCAATTGCGCTACATGTTTGACCTCCGCTGTTCCCTGCAATCCTGTACGCAGTTGAATCATGCAGGCCGGGCAACTCGTAGCTACAACTTCGGCGCCGCTCTGTTCGACGGCCCGCCTCTTACGCTCGACAATGCGCTGCGACGTCTCGAAATCCTTCACGAGATAGGTTCCGGCTCCACCCGCGCAGCGATCGGCATCCGGCATCTCCACATACTCGACGCCCGGCAAGCCTCGCAGAATCGCACGAGGCTCTTTGGTGACTCCCGCAGCTCGCAGGTGACAGGAGGAATGGTAGGCCACCTTGCACTTCGTGAACTGCTGACTGGCCATAGCCGGTTTCACCGGCGATTGTGACACAAACTCCGAAATATGTGTGACCCGTTTGGCCAAGGCTTGGGCTGCCGCTTGTTCCGGCTCACCGGCGAACAAGGTGGGATAGTCCTTCAGCATGAGGGTGCAGGAGGCGCAGCCGGTCACCACCTTGTCGTATCCAGCCATCGACAGGAGATTGACCCGTGCCCCCTCTTTAGCCAACGCGCGATGCCCATAGGTTTCGATCGGAGTCCCTGAACAGCGTTGCGGCGGCAGATCCGGCTCGACTCCATGTTTTCGCAGCACAGCGATCACGGCATCCCCCACCCCATCGTCGAAGTAGTTGGCCGCGCAGCCATGGAAATAGGCTAACGGCGAGCGAACAGCCTGACCAGCTTGGAGAATCAGCTCAGGATAGCGGTCTCGAAGATGCCGCCTGGCCAATCGAGGCAGCACCAGCTGAGAAGAGAACCGCGCCGTTTCGGCGAGACCCCGCATGAACGGCTTTGTCAGACGATCGAGCAGGCGACGCAGTAGCGGCCTATCCCAGATTGACTGATACCTCGCGAGAACCTTTAAGAATCGCTCGAATTTTTCTGTCTGGGCGTGAAAACGAAAGATGACACCAGCCATTTTATTCGGATGCTCTGCGCGCCGGTCCAAGATGAGCTGCGACACATCGACACCGGCTGGACAGGCTGTACGACAGGACTTGCAATTGAGACAGGCCTCTACAACTCGCTTCGAATTAAGATAGCTATAGTTCTTGTCGGTGACGATCTCGAACCATCCCCGCGAACTCATGTCTTCTGATTGGAACACATCGTAGACCGGGCAGACGGCGTTGCACTTGGCGCAAGTGGCGCAGGATTTCGACAATCGCGCATAGTCGATATGGTCCGTGAAGGGCCGGTCGCTGATCTTGATGCCGGGGTTGAGTACCCCGGATGGATCGAAGCTCTGCTTCACCCGCACAAACAGGGCATACAGTTCTGGACCGAACATCGTCTTCACGTATTCGGCTCGCACCCGTCCATCCCCATGCTCCCCACAGATTGAGCCACCGAAGCGGCCTAAGACTGTTTGATGTATCTCGTGATAGCCCTGCACCATCTTCTGAAAATCGTCTTGATCGTTCACGTCGAGCAAGGGAATGATGTGGGCGTTCCCATTCCCGATATGACCGAAAATCGCAACCGGCACATGCTGCCCGGCGAAAAACTCTTCCAGATACCGGATCAGTTCGCTGATCCGGTCAGCCGGCACGACTACGTCGTCGACAAAGTTGATGGGCTTCTTCCGTGGATCGAATCGGTAGAGTGTGGGATAGAGGGCCTTGCGGGCCTTCCACAATTGCTCTCGTTGCTCAGGATCGAAGGCGATCACGGGATCGGACGTGAGACGATAACGACGACAGATCTCGGTCATGCGCTCGGCCTGCGCGCGGAGATCGGTCCCTGCCACATCAGCATCTAACTCCACCAGCAGGGTGGCAGCCGCATCTGCCGGGATGCCGTGCTTTGCCCGCCCGATCAGATTGAGCGTGTTGGCATCCATCACTTCCAACGCGCTCGGGCTCAGCTCCAGCAGCTTCGGCACCGCGTCGCCCACATCTTCCAAGCGATGAAAATGGATGAGCGCTGTGAGGGTCGCGCGAGGTCTCTCGACTAGCCTTATAGTTGCTTCGCTGAAGAGACCGAGCGTGCCCTCGCTGCCGACGAAGAGTTTTGGAAGATCGAAGCAGCCTCGCGCAATCCCATCGGCGAGACCAAAGAGATTGTACCCACAACTGTTCTTGCTGACGGTTGGACGTTTCTGCGCAATCAGCGCGGCATGGTCTTGTAGCAGCGACCGCAAATCGTGAAGCGGCCTGTGCGCCTTCAGCAGATCGGCGCAAACCGGATCGTCGAACCCATAGGCCTTGGCATCCAGCCACTCGCCGGATTGCAGGCAGACATGGAGCGCCGCCACATTATCTTTGACCGCGCCGTACCGCAGCGTGTGGGGACCGGATGAGTTGTTCGCCAACATCCCACCGAGCTTGCACATCTCGCCGCTGGAGGGATCAGGCCCGAATAGTAATCCATGCCGCCCCAGTTCTTTATTCAACTCGGCGAGTATGATCCCCGGCTGCACCCGAGCCCAGCGCTCTTCGCAATTTAACTCCAGCACCCGATTCAGCCGCGAGACGTCCAGAATGATCCCGGACCCAATCGCCGAGCCAGTCAGATTCGTCCCGGCGGCACGCGGCGTCAGCGGGATGCCTCGCTGTACGGCATACCGTACCGTGGCGGCGATGTCGTCCTCTGACTCGACAAGCACGACGGCCTTCGGCGTCATCCGATAGATGCTCGCATCCACCGCATAGGCCGTGAGCGTCGAATAGTCGTCCTTGACCTTATCGACTCCTATCGCAGCTCGGAGATCCGAAGCGATGGCGCGGGAACGTTCAGGCAGAATGAGAGTTGGTGCGGTCATAATAGAGTGGGTCGCTCATTCTAGATGGACTCGTGAGGCCGGCACAAGTCTGGGACAAGCCCGGTCTGTCTGGTCTATCTCGTTTGTCTGGTCTATTTGGTCTGTCTCGGGCGTTTGCTTGAACGAAGCTAACCAGATGAACCAGACCAACTAGACAGACCAGATAGACCGGACAGACCAAATGAACAAGACAGACTGGCGGACTTTTTCCGCACCCTGCTAAGATGCGCAATATAGATAGGAGCATGCACCTGTGATCGACCGACGTCCCACCCTCTACCTTTCACGCATTCTCCCCGATCCCGTCATGGCCATTGTACGGGAGCGGTTCCAGTTGGTGCAGGAACCGCTCGATGCATTACCTGCTCCGTCGGTGCTTCGTGAGGGACTCTGCCAAGCCGACGCCGCGATCGTGACCCTGGGCGATAAGATCGGCACCGAAACCATTCATGCAGCCACCCGGCTAAAAATTCTGGCGAACTATGCCGTCGGGTACAACAACATCGATCTAGCTACCGCGCGAGCGCGTGGTCTGATCGTCACGAATACTCCGGACATTTTGACGGATGCCACCGCAGACCTGACTTGGGCGTTGATCCTGGCGACAGCGCGCCGCATCGTCGAAGGCGATGCCCTCGTTCGATCCGGCAGTTGGACCGGGTGGGGTCCAACACAGCTCTTGGGAACGGAAGTCTCAGGCAAGATACTGGGGATTATCGGCATGGGACGGATCGGACAAGCGGTGGCCCAACGCGCGGTAGGATTTCGCATGCAAGTGCACTATCACACACGCCAACTCATGACTACCGCGTCTCTTCCCCGTGAGTGGGAGTACCGATCGTTGCAAGATCTTCTTGGTGAAGCCGATATCATGACGATCCATGTGCCTCTCACGCCCAATACTCATCATCTGATCGGCGCGCGTGAATTGGCATGGATGAAACCCAACGCTTTCGTCATCAATACGGCTCGAGGTCCGATCGTCGATGAAGGAGCGTTGGTCAACGCCCTCAAGACTGGAATTATCGCGGGGGCAGGACTCGACGTCTATGAACAGGAGCCGGACATCCATCCAGCTTTGGCGGAGCTGAAGCAGGTGGTGCTGCTTCCTCATCTAGGATCTGCCACCCTGCATACAAGGGTCCATATGGGACTGGTCTGTTTGAAGAATATTCAAGCCGTGATGGACGGACGTTCCGCGCCAAACCAAGTTAATTAGCGTGGTTTATTTGGTTTGTTTTGTTGATTTGGTTCATTTGGTTAGTTTCGTTCAACTAAATAAACCAAGAACCTGCTAATTCCCGTAGCGTAGCGTGGGGGCAGACCCAGAGGAGGCTCTTTGTGTGCGAGTCAATTCGAGCCGTTGCGGTACGTCATGGAAGGTCGGAATCGATTCATAAATTTCAGCAGCCCGACTCCACTGTTCTTGGGCTTCGTAGAGTAGGCCGAGCTCATAGCGAATGGCTTGCGCCTTGGTCCCTTGGCACCTCGGATCTTTCAGCAACTGTTCGAGCTGTGCACTCGCCGACTGGCCTTTCCCCTGTTCTTTCAAACAAATCGCAGTCATGAGACAAGAGTCCAGAAAAAAGTCCTGGCCCTTCATCGAAAGACCAAATTCTTCCTTCGCTTCATCCAGCAATCCCATGTTCTTGTAAGCTACTCCCAACATGTAGTGAGTCTCCGGGCTAATCGCATCTACGGGTAAAGCAGAGACCGGCGTCTCGACGGCAGGGATCACCACGTGGGGTTTCGGCGAAAATACCACGGCCCATTTGGCAATCAACGGACTCGCCGGAGCGAGTTCTTTGACTTTTGCATAGAGACTTGCTGGTTGATTCGGATGCTCATCATTTGGATGAACCAGGAGCAATTCGAGGGCGCGGGAATATTGCAAGGCTGCGCCGGCGGTATCGCCCTTGGCCTCGAGCAGAGATCCGAACAATTCTCGGGCCTCTGCATGATCAGGCTGCCCTGAAACCAATAGACTGAGCCATTCTTCCGCCTCAGCTTGCTGGCCGGCCTTCAAATAGACCTGGAACTGCTCGCTCGTTGAGAGGACAAGTGGAGCGGAAGCGACCGGGACTGCCGCCTTCAATGCCGGCACCCATAGCTGGTCCGGCTCGGGAATAGACCACGAGAATTCACTACTTCGCGTGATCAGTTTGGGTTCTGCAAACACAGGCGACGGCTCGGCGACTGAGATTTCTCTATCTTCGTGTTGAGGGGTGACCTTGGGAGCTAACATCCAGGGATCGTCCGGTTCCGTTCCAGTCCATAAAACAGTTGGCTCACTCTGCGGCACCGAAGTGGCTGTCCCTGCCGAAGCCTGAGGCTCCGCCGTCGCGGGTGATTCAACGGAACTCTCACCCCGCATCAGCGCAGAGAGTTTCCAGACAATGGGATTGTCTGGAGCGAGCGACTTGACCTTCTCAAATATTTCTTCGTGGAGAGTGGGCATGCCTGGCTCTGGATGTTGAAGCAACAGCTCGATCGCTTTCCCATACTGAAGCACAGCGTTGCCAATGTCGCCTTTCTCTTCGTAGAGCTCGCCATAAAGTTCTATGATTGCTATCGACAGCGGTTCGACCGCCAAAATTTCCGTAATCAGCGATTCTGCCTTCACATAATCTTGTGCCCGCAAGGCCGCCCCTGCTAGATAGCGATATTCGCCGAGCGCCACCTGAAGGTCTCCACGTTGCAGATGCAACTTGGCCAACAATTGACAAACCTCCGGATTGCCAGGCTCTTTGGTCAGCAACTGATTGAGAATAGCCTCGGCTCCGGTAAATTGTTTGTCTTCAATGCGACGAGTGGCTTCTGAGAGCAGATTGGGTGGCTCGACGTTCTTGGCCGGGCCATTTGCAGAGCGGGGCTCCACCTTTGGGGCAGAGCTATGACTCCCACCGGTCTTTTTGAATTGTTCGATAAATTGGGCGGCCTCACTATTGGCAGGATCGATCTTCAAGACTGCTTGATATGCATCCTTGGCCTCAGGATAGCGCTGTTGCGCCGACCGCTCCCGCCCTAGCTGCAAATAGACAATCGTGGCTTCACCCTGCAAATTTTCTTGCATGCATAATTCTGCCACCCGCTGCTGGGCGTCAAGATTCAAGGGATCCTGGCTGACGATCTTCTTGTAGATGTCCAGCGCAGCTTTGCTTTTCCCCGCTTTGATGTAGTGTTTGCCAAGGGTGAGATAGTCTTGGACCGCGCTACTCAGCAGACCACGTTCAACATTGAGATCTCCCAGATACCGGAATACGTCATATTGTGAAGGGTCGAGCTTTAAAATCTTCTTGTAGGTAGCGATTGCCTTGAGGGTGGCCCCTTCGGCACGAAAGGCACTGGCCGCTTGCATAAAAGCCGTCACGGCATCGTTCGTGGCGTTACGTTTGAGATGTAACTCTCCAATTGAGTTGAAGATACTCCCATCGCCGGGCGACTCGGTCGAGAGCTTCTTCCATTCTGCAATCGCGGCGTCGAATTGACCCCGTGACGCAAAGAGCTGCGCATTCTTCAAAACGCTGCTACGGTCGATTGGCAAATCAGACCTCCCCTAACCCGCATTATTTATAATGCTTCTGCTGCAAGCGCATATACGCTGCTACGCAGGCAGTCTGGCGTCCATCCCTCACCGTCCCCCATAACATGGGGGACGGATGGGAGGGGGACAATGAACCTTCATGAATAATACGGGCTAACGATGAAACGCTAACAGTGTCGATGGATGTTGTCAACGAAATGAGGCATTTAGCCCTCATTATTCGCGCGAGACTCGCGGGACTTGCGAGAGAAGCGGGACGAGTCAGACGGTCTGAAGACTGAAGGCTAGAATGCTCGGAGCTTCGAACTACGAGTCGCGCCTGTCGCGCACGTCTTGCTTGCCTCGCTCACGCTTCAGAAATATGAAGGCCTGCCCAGAGAAAATAGGCAGGCCTCCCTGTGACACAATATGGGAAAACAAATATATCAAGACTCGGCGACGGCCGCCTTCAAGACATTCGAAGCCTGAGGCCCCTTTGCCCCTTGTACGACCTCAAACTCGACATTTTCTCCTTCTTTCAAACTCTTGAATCCTTCTCCTTGCAATGCAGAATAATGTACGAAGACATCATCTCCGCTCTCAAGACGAATGAACCCAAATCCCTTGCGATCATTGAACCACTTGACCGTACCTTTCGTCTTCACAGAAACCCCCTTTCCTCAACAGCCGCGCCTAGTTACGTGGCTGGTTCCGGAACCTAGCTGGCAACGTATAGAATGAATAAAAATCAACAGGAAGAAGCGCAGGTTGAAACGACGGGTTCATTGGAAGGACAGAATCGACCACAAAGCCCATCTCAGGTTAAACACGCGCAGCATGTATCATGTCATTTCAAATCTTGTCAAGCCATTCTTTGGCCCGAGGCTTTCCACGACTGCGCTGGAAGTGTGGTAGACAACCCTCTCCCGCTCGCCTATATATAGAGATTCACAACGTGAGAGGCGTGATTTATCCGATGTTTCTACGAACGCTGCTGGATCGCTACATCTTCACGGAACTCCTTTCTCCCTTTAGTGTCAGCCTCGGGGCGCTCTGTTTCGTGATGCTCACGCGCGAACTCCTGCGTTTGGTAGAATTGCTGGTCACCAAGGGCGTTGGGATCCTGGCGGTCTTGGAAGTCTTTGCTCATCTGATGCCGTCGTTTCTCGTATTGACCCTCCCGATCGCTGGAATCATCGCTTCAATCACCGCCTTCGGACGGTTGTCTTTCGATAAAGAATTGGTGGCGATGCAGACTGCGGGCCTGAGCCTCATGCGGCTGGCTCGCCCTGTGCTGCTCTTTGCCTTGCTCGTGTTCGGATTGACCCTGTGGTTGGCACAGTGGGGCCAACCCTGGAGCTCTGTCAACCTCAAAAAAGTGGCGCTGAATCTCCTGCGGGATCAGTTGGTACTGGCGCTGGAGCGGGGAACATTTAACGAGCCCATCCCTAAGATGATGATCTACGTACCGGATGGGAGTCCCGGACAGGCCTCGACCGGTATCTTTGTCTCCGACGAGCGAAATGCAGACGATCCCCGCATCATCGTGGCCCAACAGTTCGAGGTGATGATGGACCCTGCGACCGATCAAGTCGCCTTACGCCTGCAGCATGGGGTCATTCATAGCCGACCGAATCAGGCCGATCAATACGAGCAAGCTTCCTTCGCCGGTTACGATCTCAAGCTCTCACTCAAGCAAAGCGGTTACACAGCCTCCGAGGAACGTCCGTCGTACGACACCATTATCTCGCAGCTCACGCAATCCCAATGGCGAGATCCATCGGCGCTCCGGCGTTTGATGGAGTACTACAAAGATCTGGCCTTTCCCACCGCCTCGCTCGTACTCTGTCTGTTGGGCGTCCCTGTCGGCATCGCTTCGAAACGATCTGGCCGAGTAGGCGGATTTGCGGTCGGCGTGTTCGTCATCATCGTCTACTACATGATGAACGTCGGGTGTGAATTCCTGGTCACGACGGCAACCCTGCCTCCTTTTGCCGGAGCCTGGATCCCGAACGGCCTGTTTGCTCTTGCCACAATCGTGTGGTTTTACATAATGAGCCGCCGATAATACTATGCCCATTCTCTTTCGCTATCTCTTTCGTGAGTACGCAAAAATCTTCATGATGTGTTTCAGCGGGCTGATGACGGTGTACCTCGTCATCGACTTTTTCGAGAAAGTACGCCGTTTCTTGCGCTACGACGCCGACTGGCTCGATGTCCTGACCTATTTCCTACTCAAGGTTCCTGCAATCTCTTTCCAGATCGCGCCGCTGGCCATCCTGATGGCAACATTGCTGACGTTTGGATTGCTCTCCCGCGGCCATGAAATCACGGCCATGCGCAGTTGCGGCATCAGTTTACTCTGGGTCAGCTCTCCCTTTATTGTCTTTGCCACAGCGATTTCGCTCGTGCTCTTGCTCTTCAGTTCGACCGTCATCCCCTGGGCCGCGAACAAGTCCGAAGAGATTAGGACCACCCGCATCGAGAAAAAACCGCCTGTCGCCGCCGTGAGGCTCAGTCAACCCTGGACAAGAGTGGGAGCTGACAGCCTCATACATGTCACGAGCGTCTCTGTTGGCGGAGAACTCCTAGGTGGCGTGCGGCTCTTTCAGTTCGATCGCGATTTCCAAATGACCGGCATGACTGAAGCCGCCGAAGCCCGCTATAGCGACTCCAGATGGACGCTATTCCAGGGGCAACACCGGCAATTTTCCCCCGATGGAACCGTTTCGACTACCGTATTCGACCGCCAAGCCAGCGGGCTCACCCTTATTCCCGATGATTTCACCACATGGCTCGCCGGCGACTCTGAGCTGATGACGTTCCATGATATCCGGGCCTATTCCAGACGCAGGCATCAGGAAGGCGCACAAGCCTCACGGCTCAAGACAGACTATTATGGTAGGATCGCCTTCCCCTTCGTCACCGTAATCATGGCCCTGATCGGCATTGCACTGAGTCTTCGCCGAAGCGGAGCCAGAGGGAGCGGCATGGCGATGGGCATTGGGCAAGCGCTCGCCGTCGGCTTCTGTTTTTGGACAATGCACTCCATCGCGATCGCGCTTGGCCGTGGCGGGGCCTTAACGCCTCTGATCGCCGCCTGGATGGGGAATATTCTCTTCTTGAGTTTCGGCCTCTATCTGATGTTTAAGGTGAGGTATTAGCGCGACGGGCGAGACTTGCGGGAAAAGCGCGACGTGGACAGATTGAACCCCGACCTCGTCCCGCATGTCGCGCCTTTCTCGCTCGGCTCGCGCCGGAACCGGTTGACTGCTCCAGACGCTTGCGGTAAGTAGAAGCAAGGGCGTTACCAAAGGATTATAAGAAAATGCGGGCACGTGTCGTCGTCACAGGACTGGGGGTCGTCTCTCCGATCGGTATCGGAATCAGCGATTTTTGGAAAGCCGCCCTCGCCGGCCAATCCGGCATCTCGGCCATTTCATCGTTCGACCCCTTTCCCATCGAGGGCTATCGCTCCAAGGTTGCAGGTCAGGTGCGCGACTTTGCAGTCGAACGGTTTATCGATTCAGTCCATGGTGAACGCGTGGACCGCTACGCCCAGTTTGGTCTCGTAGCTGCGAAAGAAGCGCTGGCTGACTCGGGTCTCCGGATGGCGAAGGAGAACCCCCACCGCATCGGAGTCATCGTGGGAGCCGGCATGGGCGGGATGGTCATGGGCGAGCGTGAGATCACGCAGCTCTACCAGCAGCAGAAACCCCATCGCGTCCATCCAAACTTTATTCCCGTCATCACGCTCAATTCGGCCTCCGGCATTATCGCAATGGCCTACGGCGCCAAAGGCCCGAACCTGACCATTTCGACTGCCTGCTCCTCCAGCGCTCATGCGCTCGGACAAGCCCTCCACTGTATCCGCGAGGGCCGTGCCGATGTCGTGATCGCTGTAGGAGCTGACGCCAGCATTACTCCGCTTGTCTTCGCCGGGTTTTGCTCCCTGCGCGCGCTCTCATCAAAATATAATGATAACCCAGAAAAGGCTTCTCGGCCCTTCGATCGGCTGCGCGACGGGTTTGTAATGGGAGAAGGCGCCGGAGCGCTCATCTTGGAATCGGCCGCGCATGCCAAGAAACGCAAGGCGAGAGTCTATGCCGAAATTGCCGGCTACGCCGCTACCAGCGAGGCCTATCACATGGTCATCCCTCGTGAAGATGGCCTGGAAGTGGCCAATACCATGAAGCTGGCCTTGACGGACGCAGGTCTGACCCCGGCACAGGTGGATTACATCAATGCTCACGCGACGTCGACGACCATTGGTGACGCTGTCGAAGTCAAGGCGATCAGACAACTATTCAAGTCGCGCGCGGACAAAATTACGATCAGCGCCACCAAGTCGCTGATCGGCCATACGCTTGGCGCGGCCGGCGCCATCGGCGGCATCGCCTCGGTGCTGGCCCTCTATACGGGCAAGATTCATCCGACCGCCAACTACGATGATCCGGATCCGGCTTGCGCCTTGGCAGGACTCTCCCGCTCGGCGCAGGAGCGTCGCGTAAAAGTGGCCCTGCTGAACGCCTTCGGATTTGGCAGCAACAACGCCGCTGTGGTATTCAAACAGGCGACGGCAGAAGGCCGAAGGTCGAAAGGCTGAAGGGGCGAAGGTCTGGGATTGAAGTTCCAAACACTTCAGCCTTCCTACCCTGTCACCATTCACAGCTAACGACGGAGAACATCGATCGATGGCAACTGACCCGACCATATCGTTAAAAATCCGTACCGCCCTGGCTGAGTATCTGAAACGCGATCCTGACCGGATATTGGTCACACAAGATCTGCGTGAAGATTTAGGTCTCGACTCTATGGCGGTGATCGAACTGCTGTACCGCATCGAAGAAGCCTTCGATCTCCAGATCCCGGATCAAGACTTGGTGGGGTTGACGACTGTCGGCCATGTCGTAATTTATGTTGAGAAACGGTTGGGGAAATTGACCCCCGTAGCGCCGATCAAGAAATCAGCGACGCCCCTGAAGGCCGCGAAACAGTCGAAGCCGTCCAAGCCCAAGAGCAAAACGAAATCCTAATCTCTATGGCAACGAAAGCAACCACTCCTATTTCACTGAGACAGATCCACGGGCTTGTCGGCGGAGAACTAGTAGGACCGCCACAAGCAACCGTGATAAGCCTGGCCGGCTTTGAGTCGGCAGGCCCGAACGATCTGACCTTCGTCACAGGGGATCGGATGCTCAGGCAGGGCGGACCCTCTGCTGCCGGAGCGCTTCTCGTCCATCGGCGTATGCCTGAGATCGCCAATCCCCACATCGTCGTCGCCAATCCCGCGCTGGCCTTTGCACAGGTCGCCAGAACATTCTTTTGCCCTGTCTCCCCTCCTCGTGGAATTGCCGCGGCCGTTGTTCGTGGCACTGACACGCAGATCGGCCACGATGTCTCGATCTGGCCAGGTGTCACACTGGGGGACCGGGTCATCATCGGCGCGCGGGTAACACTCTATCCCGGTGTGTTTATCGGCAACGATACGACGATCGGAGACGATACGCTGTTGTACCCCAACGTGGTCGTCAGAGAAGGCTGTACGATCGGCGCGCGGGTGATCGTGCATAGCGGCACGGTGATCGGAAGTGACGGATTCGGCTATGTGCAGGACCAGGGGCATCATTACAAAATTCCCCAGCTCGGTGGAGTCACGATCGAAGATGACGTCGAGCTTGGGGCGAACGTCACGATCGACCGGGCCACACTCGGCCAAACGGTCATTCAGCAAGGAACCAAGATCGATAATCTGGTCCAAATTGCCCATAACGTGACGATCGGCGCCCATTCCATCCTCGTGGCACAGGTCGGGATAGCCGGCAGCACGCTGGTGGGACATCACGTCATGATCGGTGGACAGGCTGGGCTGGCAGATCACATCGTCATCGGAGATCAGGTCATGATTGCCGCTCGTGCAGGCGTCAACCGCAGCCTCGAACCCAACCAAATCGTCTCAGGGGCTCCTGTGATGCCGCATGAAGTCTGGGTCAAGGCCCAAGCTGTGATCCCGAGACTTCCTGAACTCAGGCAGGCTATACGAACATTGGAAGATAGGGTGAAGAAGCTTGAATCCGCGCAGGGGGCACGGGGGAAGAAGAGGAGTAAAGGGGGTAAGGGGTAAAGGCTGAAGGGTGAGGACGTTAGGGGTTAGGCGTGAGGCGATAGAGAGAATTTTGAATGATGAATGTTGAATGGTCGGAATCGACCTGTGGGCTTCGAGCATTGACCATCCACCATTGACCATTCGTTAAGCATCTGATTTTTTCATCCTGTCGCGCAGGATGCTCAAAATGGCCGTCCAGGAAGGCCGCAGGCGAATCGAAACCGGAGGCGTACCCGCTGGGGTACGTTGAGGATTTCGATGAGCTGAGAACGACGCTGGCGGACTTTTTCAGCATCCTGTTAGTCGACTACGCCACGCCAACAGAACAACTTCGCCCAGTAGAATCCCGCCCAAGGCACCAAAGCAGCAGGAAACATGTTGAGATCGCCGTACATGTAGGCCGCGGCTGATGAGCCAAAGACCAACATCGCTCCTGCAATGGAGATTGCCGTGACAAAGCCACGCCCAGGATGCTCAATGACCGGTACTTCTGGCTCAGCCTTACTCTTAGTCTTCTTGCCACGTTGAGCCACAGCGGTTCGCATCTTTGCCGCATAGACCTCGGGAAATGTCTTAAAGAGATAGCGGTGATAGCGAGCCTGCGCGAACCCACAGCCTGCGCCAACGAGGATTAAGAGCGAACTACTGAGAAACGTCACCCAACTGTACGTATGGTTCGCCAGTAATTGATAGGCGAGCGCCCCTACCCCGCCGACCATACAGACCAGTCCGATTGTTCCGGCAGGAAGGAGGATATGGGACCGGACATAGTAGCGAGCTTGCTCGTCAATCTTCTCCGGCCGCAAAACTGTCACAAGTTTCGGCATCGATACAGTCTCCCAGGCAACAGGCTGAGGTCAAGGCTAAGGAAGCAGGTCTCGACCTTCCCAAGAAGTCGGCATCATACCATCCTTCCTCTGCTTGTTGCATAGATGGGACTGGCTCCCGTCTGTAGCGGTGCCTGTCTTTCTATCCATCCCGATGCGTGTGAGAAAAGCGTGACGCTCAATCTCTCTGATTAGTGGAGATATTGTGGATGAAAGTTCATTAACAGTAGACAGCAGGCTTGGTTTTTATGGCATGAGCACTCATCGACATACTCAACGGCAGGGAGGTAGGTGTCGACGCTGAAACGCCTTTCGCAGAGAAAGGTTTCGGCTTCATCCGCATGGAATCCCGCGGTGGAAAAGGCGACCGTGTGGCACCCCACCAACCCACTCACGCTCTGTGTCCACAAAAGATGTGCATGGCATGTGGATAACCATGTTGATAAACGGCCAATACCACGCCGTACCACGGCGCCTTACACATTGCCCAATCCATAGGCAGCATAATCCGTGCAATTACATCGAGATGTATTTTTTCAGGAGAAACTTGCATGCAACATGAATGCAGATTTCTCATGACACAGAATATTCTTTAGCGTCGAGCGTACAGAAGTGTGCAGACCGACGGAACTGTACAGTGAAGGGCAACCTCGGCCACTCACCAATGAGAAGTGGAGAGAATCGGAAGACCCTCTTTGTATGGGAGCACAGAGAGAATGCGTGGAAAGAATCGCCACCGTCAGACCATCCGCATAGCAAGATATCGATAGGCAGAAAAACTCGCCCTTCAAACCGCGTTGACGAAGTTACTCACCAGCGACAAGTTCAGCGTCTAACGGATGGTCTTTGCGAAACTGACTGACGCCTAGCACGCTAAACCCCAGCACATGCCCCTGTTCATCGACCCGCTCCATGAGCGAATCATGTGCTGTGGCCCGCATGAAACCCGGTGCTTCACGAAACTGAACTTCAAGATAGTCCGCCTCGGGGTCAAACCAGACCTTTACTTTTTCGGCCATAATGATTCTCCTGGCTTCAGTTGATCAGTTTAATAGGCCGTCACCACAAAGGCATCATCAGTCAGGTACTTTACCACGACGCAGAGCCACTTCCCACCAACACGTGTCTTCGCGTAGTACTCATAAAAGAGCTGCACCGACTCATCGGAACGATGAGACCCGCACATCTGCAGGAGTCTGCAAGACCCGGCTGATCTCCTCTTCCATTCCAGCCAGTTCCTGATGCTGAAGAATGTGATCGAGCCGTTCATCCGTCAACCGTACCGAACGCCCAAAGCAATCCCGAATGACTTTCATGACACCCCTCAGGCCCGCAATGAGGACCGGACTCGCAGAAGTCGTCGCTCACGGAACAAGGTAGAAGGATACATCGGCCCCGAGATTTTTGGAAGCGCCGGCTAGTGCGCGTTCAGCGCGAGCGCTTCAGCGGCTGGATCAGTGTCCTTCGATTCGGAGGCCGTGGCCGTAGGGATTCGTGGGACTGCTGGGGCTCAAGCCTGCATTAATCATGAACACTTCTGCTGCAATCGCCGATCCGCTACTACGACGAGCCTTCGGTCTGCGGGCTCGCCCCTCGGACCTTCAACGTACTGCACGAGTACGCCTCAGGTCCCCCTGGCTCCGCGCGCCGCTCTCGCGACGCGGCTCAGCGATTTCGCGACGAACTGTCATGAATAATGCGGGCTAGGGATTTCCGGCGCCGAGGGGAGAGTCGAACTGGTCTATCTAGTCTGTCTTGTTGGTCGGATTAGAAGCCCCACCAGAGAGACCAGATAGACCAAATGAACCAGACAGACGAACAAGGAGCTGTGGCGCATCAGTCGCATAGGAATTCGTCGCCGATTGATTGCTAAAGGGACTGCCGTAGGGACTGAAGGGATTGTTGATGCCGTCCGGCTTGAAGGGGCTGCCAGCTCCGTAGGGAATGGACGTGGCCGGTTCCAATAAGTCAATAGTCATGTCTGACCCTCAATCCATACTCACGTGTCGGTTCATGCTGTTCATTTCCGAGCCAAGCAGCTCTACGCCGTCTTCTTGACCCGTTTGCTCGCGTGCAGCACTGTGAAGCCAATGACCTCTTCCCCCTCATAGCGGATGATCACGTCGTCATCGGTTATCTCGCTGTCGGTAGCATGGCTGGGCTTCTTATAATTCACGTACAGCGTGTCGGCCTCGGCGTCGTATATCAGCCAAACGGCATGCTGCGGCGCCCGATTGACCGCCGGGATCAGCTTCAAATATTCCTGAATGTCTGCTATGGCCATACCTGCCTCCTCTTATCAAGGGACCGAACTCGACGAGTGAAAAATGCCGTAATGATAAAGCCGTCGTCGATACGCTCCCGATACACGACGACGAGATGTTTCCCCTGTTCCAATTGACGGACTGCAATCTGTTCTCCATCGCCACCGAGTAGGATGCGATCCGGATGCAACACGGTCTCCACGACTTCTGAACGCAATTCGGCAAGTTCGCAATGTTCTTCCGAAATATGCGCCCACCGTTCATCCGTGAGCCGAATGGCAATCCCACCCTTTGAGACAACTCGGTCGATCATAGCACCCTCAAGAGAACTCTAGCCCCTGTTGCCCCGAAAGCCTCGGCAAAGCGCATCATGTGATGGAGCGCTTTCGCAGCCCCCCCCCCGGACGAACTCCGGTTCCAATTATCTCGACAAAGTCGAGATAATTTCCTCGCCATACGCCGTACGCCTGTTCTTGAGGATATTCTTCCGGATGCGCGTCCCGATCTCCCAATACAACATCGTCAGCCCGACATTCACCTGGGCAATCACCTCAGGCGAGGCGGTTTGGGTAAAGCGTCCACACATGCTGTTGTACAGCGAAGGCTATGCCGTCCGTGGGGAGGTGTCAAGCCGCCATGAGATCACATAGAGCGCTTCAGCGGCTGGATCAGCGTCCTTCGATTCGGAGGCCGTGGCCGTAGGGATTCTTGATCGAGTCTGGTGACTCGCCGTGCACTATGATGCCGCATAGCTAAAATGGAGCACGAAGACCTGGATCAAGCCGGTGGAGGGCGCCTCATTATCACCTGATGAAGAAACAACAACACACCGTCTGTATTGCGTTGACGGCGACCTTCGACACCCTCAGAGGTGAATGCTACAATCCGCCCCATTGTGCCAACTACCAATCACCATCGAGGCCGACGCCCAAAACGCTACAGCCAGGCCGATCGCCTCGCCCGTATCATGCGGACACTCGCGAGTCGGGCATGCACGATCAAGGAACTCGCCCAAGACTTCGCCATTAGTGCAAGGCAGGTACGTCGCGATCTGGCGGAAGTTGAAGCAGAAGGGCATCCGCTGACGTCTTCGGATGATGCCGGTGAAAAGACATGGCAACTACCGCTCGGCTACAAAGGCCTCCCTCCAGTCACTCTGACACGCTATGAACTCATGTCTCTCCAAATGGCTCGATCGAATCTCAGTCATCTCAAGGACACGCCATTCATGGAAGACCTGGATGCAGTTGTTGCAAAAGTGGCCTCCTCCTTGCCTGCCAAGACAGCCAATCACCTTGAACGCATTGTCCAGGTGTTCGCGCCGCTTCGACGAGGTACACGGTCGTATGCCGGAAAGATGGAGATACTACGGCAGCTTCGCACCGCGCTGCTGCTGCAACTCACGGTAGTACTCACCTATAAGAAGCCGGATGCGGACAAGGCTTCGGTCTACCGCGTTGATCCCTACGCGCTCGTTCTATACGAGCAGGGCCTCTATGTGCACGGAAATTCCCATCGGTCAGAGGAAGAGCGACTTTTTGCTGTGGATCGAATGAAACAGGTCACACTGACCGAAGATCGCTTTGAGATCCCTGCTTCCTATTCCTCTACTGAACGGTATGCCAAGCAGTTTGGGTTGATTGAGGAATCGCCACAGGAAGTAACAATCCGGTTTAGCCAGGATGTCGCTCATCTGATGCATGAACGTCAGTGGCATCCCACGCAGCGCATCAAGAAACTGAAGAATGGATCGGTGGAAGTGACGTTTCACGCTGGTGGCTTGGATGAGATTGCCTGGTGGGTACTCGGCTGGGGAAAAGAAGCAAAGGTGCTGAGCCCCCCCAAACTAGTCAAGATCATGACCGACCAACTCTCGAAGTCTCTCAAACACTATTCCCCCACATAACGGTCTTCCGCCTAACAGCCTTCCAAGCGGCGTGACATATTCTGTCACACCTGCATGCTAGTCTCGCCTTCAGTTACTGGAAAGAGGCTGGCAGCGCGTCGAACCCTTCACGGCAACGATGGAAATCCGCGAGTGCATGCGGTTGAGGGAGCTACAACTAGGAGCCTAACTAACGAGTTGCGGAACAACTTCAGAATGGGAGGGAATCATGACCGAAGAATTCAGGCCATTGACGGAAACTCAAAAGCGAGTGCTCAAGAAATCACTGCCCAAGGCTGTTGAGCGCTTTACCCATGACCGGGAGGATCATGTCACGGACATGAAAACCTTCTTTGAGGTCTGGTTCGAGATGCCGGGAATGAGGGCGCAGTATGCCTCACTTGGGTTCACTCCAGACCCTGGGCCTCTTTACTGGACCGCTCCTCTGGTACATCAGACGAAGCTCGCTGGGTATAAGGCCAAAGGATATGGCGATGAGTACAAGAAGTTTCTCTGGCGGTATGTCGAGATTCCAACTGAGTTTTGGGAAAGGCAGGAGGCTGGGCAAGTAGCTTGGCTGGTCCAATGCATCGAGAGCCTCCTAAAAGAAGACGAACAACTCAGAGGGATGTGAGGCCAAACATGGCGAAATCCAAAGAGACCGGAACCAATGGAAAGACGAGACCTATCCTGCTCAAAGGGACCGGCCAATCCATCTGCCTGGAGGTGAAGATTGGAAATCTTGGGGTTGAACTCTGGGATTTTCCCGACGGGGAAGCCCTGCCCCATGCACGATTGCTTTTCGAGCCGGCTCAGGTGGGAGACCTTGGCTTGATCGATGAGCTTGAGGAGGGTGGCGATCATTTGCACGTCGATCTGAATTTGATGCAAACAGGTGCACTGTCTGCTGCAATAGAACAATGGTTGGTAAGTTTCGAATCCGAAACGAAAGACGAAAGCGTGCCTTCTCTCCGCATGCAGATAACGTCACTTTCTATGGAGCTCTATTCACAAACGACCGAGCAAGCAGCCAAAGCGGAAATTTCCGTTCATACGAAGAATGGTCTGAAAGGGCAGGCAGTCCTGACCCGCCTTGAGGCAAGCCTCCTTGGTACACTACTTGAGTCGCTTCTCGATGAGGAAAAGACAGATTCTTCGGGATACGCCGGGTAAGAATACGTAGAAGCAGCTTCGGGGTTGGACTATCCAGGCCGTCCGTGGGGAGGTGTCAAACAGCCATGAGATCACGTGGAGTGATTCAGCGAATGGATCAGCGTCCTTCAATTCGCAGGCCGCGGCCGTAGGGATTCGTGGGACTGCTGGGGCTCAAGCCCGCATTAATCATGAACACTTCTGCTGCAATCACCGATCCGCTACTACGACGAGCCTTCGGTCGGCGGGCTCGCCCCTCGTACCTTCAACGTACTGCACGAGTACGCTTCAGGTCCTCCTGGCTCCGCACGCCGCTCTCGCGATGCGGCTCAGCGATTTCGCGACGAACTGTCATGAATAATGCGGGCTAGGGATTCCCGGCGCCGAAGGGATTGGGCGCGCCAGGTTCCAATAAGTCAATAGTCATGGCTGACCCTGAATCTAAGATGGCTTCAGTTGATCGGTTAATCGGTAGGACAGGCCAACTGGCTCCGCGTCATCCAGCCTTGGGCAGATGAAACTCAGCGGTTACCGGCAATTGAAACGTCTCCCCTTTGGCGACACGGGAAGAGAAAAAGAGGATTTCGAGATTCTCTAGATCGTGCGTCTGTGGATTGAGTCGAGCAACTACCCATAATCCAATTCCTCGGAGTCCTGCTCCGGATAGGCTTTGGTTTTACCGAGGTACAAAATATCGCCAGCCTTGTCATATTCAACCGTCAGGGACGTTTCCATATCACAGTTCCTCCTGAGAGTTGCCGAGCCACATACGCGGTCACGATCCAATGCCGACCTGCTGGAGGCGGATCGGCGACCACCACCACGACAACAAACTTACCGCCTTTCACGTTTCGCGCTCTTCCGTCAGTTCAACCTGAGTCTTCAGGTACAAGCATCGCAAGTTCATCAATGTTTACCTTGATATCCGTGGTGACGAACGAACGTCGCAGGATTATCGCCACAGGAACAGCTGGCAGCAGGATACCTCGATACAGGTATTTTGGGAAGCGCCGGACTAGCATGCGTCAGTGCGAGCGGTTCAGTGTCTGGGTCAGCGTCCTTCTATACGCAGGCCACGGCCGTAGGGAGAGCCGAAACTGGTCTATCTCGTGTGTCTGGTCTATTTGGTCTGTCTGGTTGGCCGGACCGGCAAATTAACCAGAGAACCAGACAGACCAGAGAAACCAGATAGACCGGACAGACCAGAGAGACCAGCAGGATTCGCGCTCAATTCGCCGAGATCTTCCGCCCAAGCCGGAGCGGCACCGAGGAGAAATAGAACCAGGAACCACATGGGCAGCCTCCGAGCTCAACCTTGACCTGAGCCTCAACCTCAACCTTTCAAGACGACCTCAGCCTCAACCTTTCTTTCCCACCGCCAGCCTACTCCCCGCCCAGACATCAGCGCAAGCAACAGTCCGGTGCCGCATGGATAGTAGAATGTCCCCGTTTATTTCTCCCGCTCGGATAATGCTAGAACTTGAACTTAGCGACAAACTGCCTTTGCTCGGACGTCTCAACCGCATGAGGGATGAAACGTCTTACCCATTCGATGGCCTGTTCGCCTGGTAGATTGAGCAGCACTCTTGCCAAACAGGCCGTGAAGAGCCCAGTTCTTCCAATTCCTGCAGAGCAGTGGATGACAACATGGCGACCGGATTGTGCTTCGCGTACAGTGCCATCGATGGCCTCACGCAAGACTGAGGCACTCGGAATGCCAAAGTCGACAATCGGCAGATGCATCACTGTGAAGCCGTCTTGGGTATAGAGCGTCCTCAGATCTCTTCGCGCCTTCTCTTTGCTCTCGTGATCTTCTGCCAGCAGCACGATCACTGAGATGTCACTGTTGCGGTAGGCTTCATACAGCAGACCTTCCGGATCGTATTTCCCAAAGGGCATGGGGCTTCGAAAGATGCGCCCCAGTTGTCCGAATGGCAACTCTGTCATCGTCATCTTGTACTTTCCTCCTGATACAACGTGTTTCGCACTTCGTCGAGGCGGTTCGTCACACCGTCTCCATCTGTTGCGCGATGTATGGAATCGCGGTGCCTTTGCGGGTTTGCTTGGCATGGTCGGGGCGATAGGTTTCCACATCGAGGTCCTGCACGACTGACACGAGGCTCGCCTGGTACCGCACCTCAGTTTTTCCTGAGTTGAACAGGGTCAGGGTAAAGCGGGTGTCCGCCGGCTCCTGCCGTAGCGTGGCGACGTACAGATTGAAGCCGGCAATGGCGGCGCCTTTGCACGATTGCATGGACCCGCTTTCATCGAGGATCAACGTGACGAACAGCGGTTGGGGAAATGTGTCGGGTTTTCCATTCGGCTTGTCGTTCATGGCAGTCATCTCCTTGTTGAAGTGATCAGATGACGCCATCCTACCGGAGGGCTGTGACAGATAAGGTCACACGAATACACAAAGTTCGGAGTTTTGCGTTGCGCGTTACGGGTTGAGCGGGAGGAGATTTGAATCTTTATATCAGCGACTTAGGAGGGAGTGCCGAGGGAGCCCTTCGGCTGCCTGTGACATCCAGGGTCACGGCTGGGCGAGGAGTTTCTTCGCTTCGTCCCGCACGGCCTTCTGCAGCCGCTCGGGTTTGAGCACCTGTACCCCGCTGCCGAAGCTGAGAATCCATCCGAGCAGCTCGCGGCTGTCGGCGACCTGGAGGGTCATCACCAGTGGCCCGCCTTTGAGCGCGGTGAGCTGCTGGCTGGGATGCCAGATCCGGTCCTTGACCCAGGCGGCGGTGGCTTTGTCGAACTGGAGTTCGACGGTGATGCGCTCGCCGCGCATGACGACGAGAGCATCCTCGACGTAGGCGTCGATGTCGAAATGCAGCGGCATCTGATAGGGATGGTCGGTCGGCGTGAGAGACTTGATCCGCTCCACCGCAAACATCTGCACGTCTTTGCGCCAATGGCAATAGGCGATCAGATAGAGGCCCCCGTCGACATACCGCAGGCGATACGGGTCCACTTCGCGCCTGGTCATGACGTTGCGGCCGGCAGAAAAGTAGCGCATCTGCACCGTATGGCGGTGGGCGATGGCCTGGGACAGGATATCGATCGTGTCGCGATGATTCCGATAGTTCTTATGTGGGCCGAGCCCGACGGAGAACCAGCGGTCGAGGCGTTGTAAGTATTCGGTGGCTCCGGATGGAATGGCAGCGTGTATTTTTGACAGGGCGGAATTGAGGGAGGTGTGGATCAGGGTGCCCTGCAAGGGGATCAAGAGCTGACGGGTGAAGGCCAGGGCCATGAGTTCCGTCGGAGAGAGGCGGAGGCTCGGGACATCACGAAATCCGTCAAGCAGACGCCAGCGGACCTCGCCATCGACGCGTTCGGTGAGCAGCGGGAAATACGAGGCTTCGAGTGCCGCGAGATCCCGCCGGACGGTGCGCGGATGGCGCATCAAATCGTCGGGGATCGCATCAACGAGCTGCGCCAGGGTCAGCCCGCTCCGTGCCGCACTCAACCGTTGCAGCAAATGCCACTGGCGCGTGACTTGGTCATTGCGAGGCATGGGTCACCTTCATGGGGTCCACAGAGTCGTGTGCCGAAGCTGTGTCATGCTGTCCGGCGAGCACGAGGTACCATGTCACAAATCCGCGTCCGCAGAAAGCTTCTGAGACATTTCGTAGGTTCATCGTGTGTGGGATACGTCTACCCCACGAGGGAGCGGAACAGCATCACGCAGAACGAGAAGCAAATTACTCCTCCGCGGGTCACCGTGGAACCCTTCGCGACGCCTGCGCGCGGCCCTGTGCACCGCTGTGCCCTCCCTCAGGGGCAGCGCGGGTGAGCGCTGATACCGCCGGACGGTCGATATAGGCTAACGATCGAAGCAGTAGGGCTGATTCAGCGGCGCGAAGGGCGTGGTGGGATTGTAGCGATTGATCGGGTTGAGAGGATTGTTGGGATTGACTTCGTTGATAGGATTAAAGGGGTTGTTCGGGTTGATGCGATTGATGGGATTCGCGGGATTGCCGGGATCGACGTTGTTAATGGGGTTAAACGGATTCTTGGGATCAACTGAGTTGATCGGATTCATCGGATTGTCAGGACGGTACTGGTTGATCGGATTGAAGATGTTGTAGTCGCGCTCATACTTCTCATCGAAGCCAGGGTCGGCTAACGCGAAAGTGATTGAGAAGATCAACTGCACGAGAAGGAAGAAGACAATCCACATGGAGAGCCTCCGCAAAGCTAAACAGCCAGCAGACTCAGCCTACTCGCATAATGCAGTTTGTTGCAATGCCGTTAGGGACATCCGGAAAATGAGAATGTCCCCGTTTCAGATCCCAAGAACACTAGTTATCACTCGTCGACCTGACTCAGTTTTTCGACTTCAGCTAATATGACGAAAAATTCCTCGCCGTGATCTACATAGACCACTCGGAGAATTCGCGGAATGGGAAGTCTGTAGGGGATTTTGAGAAGGAATGTGGGTGGGTTGTATCCGGGGAGACGATACCCAACGGGTTCGGGCTCGCGTTCAAGTCTCCAGGTCAGACCTGTGACGACTTTCTTGAGTAACGGGTCTTTCCTTTCTTCCTCTTGAAGGTATTCCTTGGTGGCCGGAGCAATCCGCACCGTTCTGATCGTCGCCATTTGTCAGGCTATTTTGCTCAGCTTGCGCTTGGCCCATTTCACGTCGTCTTCGGTAATTTCCGCCAGTTCAGAAGCAAAGGCGGTTTCAATGGGAATTTCTTCGCCGATCTCGGCCAATTTCCAGATGTCATCGTGCGTGGCTATGCTGATCGATGACGCCGTGTGGTTGAAACACACCTCACGCAAAACATCGTCCACGATGCTAATCTCTTCGGGCTTGAACATGGAAATATCAGGGGCCGTGAGGGCGATGAGGTCCTTCTTGGTGTAACCATGAAACTCGCTTGGTCTCACCACAATGTCTTTTCGTTTTTCAAGTCTCTTAAGAACCTCCAAGATATGCGTGGGTACAGGTCCAAACTGTTGCTTCACATAGGTTTCCCCGGTGATGGCCTCGCCCCTCAGTTGCAAAGAAATCACGTCGGAATACCACAGGATTTTATTCAGTTTGGTAGAACCAAGAACGGTAGGATCTTGGCACTTGTAGCAGATGTAATGGGCAAGAGCCTCAAGCTTCTGAGGCACACGCCCGCGCCGCCGCCCCATTCTTACCCGCGCCATACGCCCGCCTCCTGTGGATGTACACTATTAAGAACCGCAAAGAATTCTTTGTAAAACGATTTCAAAAGTCCAAATGAAGTCACAAAAGGAAGGCTCAAAGGGTGTTGCATTATAGTGAAGGGTGTTTCCATGAAGCAACCCGGTATTTCCCCTTGCCTGCCAATGCCTTAGCCAGCCTGAACGGCGGCGCAAGCCAGTGATAACGTGCTTGACCTCGAGATCACGTGGAACGGTGCAGGGGCTGGATCAGCGTCCTTCAATTCGCAAGCCACGGCCGTAGGGAGAGCCGGAACTGGTTCATCTCGTTTGTTTGGTCTATTTGGTCTGTCTTGTTGGCCGGACCGGAAACCCCATCAGAAGAACCAGAATAACCAGATAGACGAGTAAAGAGCCGCGGCGCATCGGTGGCGAACGGATTCGTTGCCGATTGATTGCTGAAGGGACTGCCGTAGGGACTGAAGGGATTGTTGATGCCGTCCGACTTAAAGGGGCTTCCGGCTCCGAAGAGATTGGGCGCGACCGGTTCCAATAAGTCAATAGTCATGCCTGACTCTCAATCTCTAGCGGGTGTCCCACTCTAGCCCCTCCAGTACAGTCTCCCCCGGCGCTTCCGCCTTGAGGACAGCGAAACCCTGACGATGGCTGCGAGCTTTTCCAAGGCGGTTGACGTGAGCGATTAGCTATAATGCCGCTGTCCGAAGGAGTCTTGTGCATCGAGAGGGAACTGCATGCCCGCCAAGCACGTCAAAGCGAGACACTGGATAGCAACAGGCATTTTTGACGCACTCAGCTCCTTCCAGGATTTCGAGCAACGCATCAATGGCATTGTGGAAGAGAAAGACCGTGGCGATGTGTTTGAGATTTTCGTGGAAGGTTTTCTTGCCACCCAAGACATTATGCAGTGCGTCACCCACTGGGTCGTCGGCGACATTCCCCTGACGCTACGGCAGCAATACAATCTTCCCAGCGATGCGAAGGGGATCGATGGCGTGTATGAAAGCCGCCTCGGGACGCATGTCGCCTATCAAGTCAAATATCGACAGAAGGGCTATCTCACCTATACCGAAGTCGCGCCGTTTCTCGGCATCACCGAACGCTTTACCGAGCGCGTCATCTTCACGACTGCCAGCGAACTGGCTGACGATGCGCTCAATCGTGGCGGGATGCGGCTGGTCCGCGGCGATGATTTTCGTGCGCTCGAACCCGATGATCTTGCGCGAATTGAAGCGTGGCTAAAAGCCACGCCGCTTCCGCGGTCTCCCTTCACCCCCAAGCCTTATCAAACCGCCGCACTGACCGACATTAAGACCGCGCTCAATACCCATGATCGCGCCACCGTCGTCATGGCGTGTGGGTCAGGCAAAACTCTTGTCTCCTTGTGGGCATCGCAAGACGCACAACCAAAAACCGTGCTCGTCTTGCTGCCGTCCCTGACGCTGCTCCAACAGACGCTGGGCGAGTGGAGCAAGCATCACACCTTTACGCCAGGCTTTCGTTACCTCTGTGTCTGTTCAGACCAAACCGTAGGCTTACGGAATGATGAATTAGAAGTCCGTCCCTCTGATGTCGAGTTTCGCATTGATACCGACCCCGAAGAAGTCACTCGCTTCCTCGCGCATCCCACGGAAGAGGTCAAAGTCATTTTCTCGACCTATCAGTCATCGCCTGTCGTGGGCGCAGGAGCAGCAGGCTACACCTTTGATATGGGCATCTTTGATGAAGCCCACAAAACCACAGGACGAGAGGGTGGCGCGTTTAGCTATGCACTCTCCGACGAGCGCCTACGCATCAGGAAGCGGCTGTTCTTCACTGCTACGCCCCGTCATTACGATATTCGCCACCGCGATAGAGAAGGCGAGTTTCGGGTGCAGTCGATGGACGATCCGCAGGTCTACGGTATACGCGCCCATACACTCTCGTTCGCGAGTGCGGCGAAGCGGGACATCATTTGCCCCTATAAAGTCGTCATCTCCCTGATCGACAAACAGATGGTCAGCGACTTTGCGCGGAAACATGGCATTACGCTGATCGAGACGGATCTCGTGCGGGCGCGATGGGTGGCACATCTGCTCGCCTTCCAGCAAGCAGTGAGAAAAACAGGCGCGACCAAAGCCCTGACCTTTCACAGTCGCGTCAAAGCGGCAGAAGAGTTTGCGAGCGAAACACCTCATGGCATCGGACGCTATCTCAACGGCTACGACGTGCGGCATGTGCATGGCAAACAACGAAGCTCCGAACGAAAAGCCCACATCGATGCCTTTCGCCATGCGGAGAAGGGGGTGCTCACTAACGCCCGCTGTCTGACCGAAGGGGTCGATGTCCCTGCCGTTGATATGGTGGCGTTTCTCGATCCCAAGCAGAGCCGCATCGATATCGCACAAGCGACGGGACGAGCGATGCGAAAGCCACAAGGAGCCAGCACCAAGACGGTGGGCTATGTCGTGGTGCCGTTGTTCGCCGCTGACTTCACGCAGGAGAATCTGGATGAGGCAATTGAGTCCGAAGGGTTTGATCAAGTCGCGGACGTTCTCAATGCCTTACAGGAGCACGATGAGGACTTGGTCGATATTATTCGTGAACTGCGTGAGCGGAAAGGCGCTGGCAACCCTTTTGATCTACAACGACTGCGCGAAAAGGTGGAAGTCATAGGGCCCGTAGTCGATCTGGCTCGACTCACGACCAGTATCAGCATTGCCCTCGCGGATCGGATTGGGAGCAGTTGGGATGAGTGGTATGGGCGGCTCCAGAACTATGTGCAGCGCGAAGGGCATTGCCTTGTTCCCGCGAACCATCGCGAGCACGGCTATGGATTAGGATCGTGGGTCAGCGTCCAACGTAGAGGGATAGACACGATGTCACCCGAGCGCCGGCAGCGGTTGGACTCGCTGGGCTTCGTGTGGGATGTCAGGACCGCGTGGTGGGAAGAGGGCTTCAGCTCCCTGACACGCTTTCATCAGCGCGAAGGGCATTGTGTTGTTCCACAGAAATATCGCGAGCAAGGGTATTGGTTGGGGCAGTGGGTCAGCGTCCAACGTGGTGAGAAAGACACGATGTCGCCTGAACGCCGGCAGCGGTTGGACGCGCTGGGCTTCGCGTGGGATGCCCCGACCGCGCGGTGGGAAGAGGGCTTCAGGTTTCTGGCACCCTTTTACCAGCGCGAAGGACATTGCCGTGTGCCAAAACGACATCGCGAGGAAGGGTATCGGTTAGGCGCGTGGGTTGGCATGCAACGCTCAAACAAGGATGCCCTGTCGCCCGAGCGCCGGCAGCGGTTGGACACACTCGGCTTCGTCTGGGACGTGCTGACTGCCCAGTGGGAAGATTGGTTTAGTGCACTTCAATCCTTTCACCAACGCGAAGGGCATTGCCGTGTGCCAGCAAGGCATCGCGAACACGGGTATCGGTTAGGCGCGTGGGTCAATAATCAACGCATAAACAAAGATGCCCTGTCGTCTGAGCGTCGGCAGCGGTTGGACGCGCTTGGATTTGTGTGGGACCCGTTCAAAGCGCAGTGGGAAGAGGGCTTCAGTGCACTTCAATCCTTCCACCAGCGTGAAGGGCATTGTCACGTGTCTGGAGACCATCGCGAGCACGGCTATGAGTTAGGACGGTGGGTCAGCTACCAACGCACATATAAAGAGACCATGTCGTCCGAGCGCCAGCAGCGATTGGACGAGCTGGGCTTCGTGTGGGATGTCAGGACCGCGTGGTGGGAGGAGGGCTTCAGTGCATTTCAATCCTTCCACCAGCGCGAAGGGCATTGTCTTGTTCCACAAAAATATCGTGAGCACGGCTATAGGTTAGGCGCGTGGGTTGGCATGCAACGCTCAAACAAGGATGCCCTGTCGCCCGAGCGCCGGCAGCGGTTAGACGCGCTCGGCTTCGTCTGGGATGTGCTGACTGCCCAGTGGGAAGAAGGGTTTAGTGCGCTCCAATCCTTTCACCAACGCGAAGCGCATTGCCGTGTGCCAGCAAGGCATCGCGAACACGGGTATCGGTTAGGGTCGTGGGTCAGCCATCAACGCAAAAACAGGATCACGATGCTGCCCGAGCGCCGGCAGCGGTTGGATGCGCTCGGGTTCGCCTGGGACGTGCTGACTGCCCAATGGGAAGACGGCTTCCGCTTCCTGGAGATATTTCACAAGCGCGAAGGGCATTGCCGCGTGCCTGGAAGCCATCGCGAGCAAAGTTATTTGTTAGGAACGTGGGTCAGCAATCAACGCACAAACACTGACACTATGGCACCTGAACGGCGGCAGCGGTTAGATAAGCTCGGCTTCGTGTGGGATGTTCGGACCATCCAGTGGGAGGAAGGCTTCAGTGCACTTCAATCCTTCCACCAGCGCGAAGGGCATTGCCGTGTGCCTGTGAACCATCGCGAGGAAGGCTATTGGCTAGGAAATTGGGCGCGCGTTCAACGCACATACAATAAAACCCTGTCGCCCGAGCGCCGGCAGCGGTTGGACGCGCTCGGTTTCGTGTGGGATGTCTTGACCGCGCAGTGGGAAGACGGCTTCTATGCACTCCAATCCTTCCACCAACGGGAAGGGCATTGCCGTGTGCCTACGAACCATCACGAGCAGGGCTATCGGTTAGGACAGTGGGTCCACCATCAACGCAACTACAAAGAGACCATGTCGCCTGAGCGGCGGCAGCGACTCGAGGCGCTGGGCTTTGCATGGAAGGTGCGCTGAGTGGCGGTGATAGTCTCGGTTGCAACCTGCACCGAGAAGCGATGGGATGGATGAATCAAGAAGGAGATAAGAAACTCGCAGGGAGACGTATTGTAGGAGGGGACTGAGGAAACCACAAGGCGGGGCGTGAGAAAATGCGTTTATTTTCCAGGCTGGATCAGCGTCCTTCAATTCGCAGGCCGCGACCGTATGGATTTGTCGGACTGCTGGGACTATAGGGATTCCCGGCGCCGTAGGGAGAGACGAACTAGTCTATCTTGTTTGTTTGGTTTGTCTCGTTCATTTTGTTGGCTGATTGGATAACCAAAGAAACTAGATAACCAGATAAACTAAACAAACCAGAAAAACCAGCGGGATTCGCACTCAACTCGCCGAGATCTTCCGCGTGGACGGAGAGAGACAGTGGGAGGAGCAATAGAAAGAAAAGAATCCACATGGCGAGCCTCCGCAAAGCGGAACAACCAGTGGACTTAGCCCACTCCCCAACTGGAGATTAGCGCAAGCGAGGCATAGATGCGCCACGGAAACGACGCCTACCGCTTTATCAATATGCTCCCTTGCCTGGGATAACGTTTCGCACACCTCCGCGCGGCTGCTCAACGTCGCCTATCCGTCTTGGAATCAAGTGAACGTGACAATGATGAACGGTTTGGCCTGCGGCTTCGCCCACGTTGATCCCAACATTGAAACCGGCGATGGTGGAATCCTCCGCCTTTGCTCTGCGTTTTGCCTCGTCTAAGAGCCTCATACAGGCGTGTTTCTCCGGCTCATAGAGCTCAAAGAAATCCGCCACGTGTCGCTTAGGTACGACCAACATATGGAGCTCGGTCACCGGGTAACCATCATTGATTCCGAAACAGAGCTCGTTCTCCAGTGCGATGTGCCCGTCCTTTTGTCGCACACAGAACAGACAGGCTTTTTCACGATGGTCATAGGATTCACGCAGCGCCCGGAAGTCAGTGGCGTCCCGATCCCGCTTCATCGCATTACAGCTGTAGCAAAGAGACTGCAGGTTGGCCACGTCGTCGCTGCCCCCATGGTTCCTCGGAACGATATGGTCAACTTCGAGAGCACGGTCTCTATTCGACACGCCACAGAGTTCGCAGCGGAGGCTCGCTCGTCGGAGAACTTCATATTTGACGGTTCCAGAAATGTCACCGAGTGCTAACTTGCGGTGCTGCCAGATTCGTTCACCGCGTTTTGCCACGTACTGATCCAGCTTAGCTTCCAGTAGATGTTGGAGTTCGGCACGCTGTTCCCTTGAGAGTGGACGAGCAGATAGAAGACTAAAGTGTTTGCCTTCCCGCTTTACCACTCCATGCTTGGTCAAGACGCGACCAACCATATCGCGAGTGATCGCTTCGTAGTACTCGATCTGGGTCGGATCGTGGACCGATATTGCTTTGGCGATGTCCGTCTCTGAACATTGGCCGTCGTGTTGCAGCAGAGTCAGCAACATGACCGGCTGATAGATGTGGGACATCCGCATCCGCCGTTCAACGAAGTCAATTAGCTGGTTGTAGGTCATGACGGTCTCCGACTTGATCCCCACAATTCGCTCTTCTCCCGCTATCCTCTAAACGATTCCTGGAACATTTGTTTGGTCCTGCGGAAAGGCACACTTTCGTTAGCTGTTGACGATGAATTACAGGAGATGCTGCACACTAGTTATTCATCCTCTCCTATGTCTTTTGGGTCAAGATTTCCTGACATACTTCCAGTGCCCATACTAATTCTTTGCCATCACTCCTCTTCTCTATGAGCTCCCTCACGCCATGAGCTAATCTATTTCTGAGAGTGTTCAGCCGTTGGATCTTCTCACCTGACAGCTTGATCATGTTCAGTTTTGCTGTGACCTTCAGAATGTCAGAAAAATGAGCAAAGCTTAACAACGGAAGATCCAAGTTCTCCTTGTGAGCCTGGCGCTGCCGTCGCTTTACACCGGCAGCTGCTGAACCAAGCTCCTCGGCGATGGCGGATTCTGTGAGCCTGGACGCTATAACCCGATTCAGAAGCAACTGCTCACATTCAAGAATAGGGCGGAACCAGGCAAGTCGTGCGATGGGCTTGTTTAGATCTGTGAGGTCAACAAGCCCCACAATCTGAGATCGATAATGAACAAATTGAACAAGATGATCATTGAGGCGAGGCAGAACTTCTACCATTGCCGTATCGTGAGACACGCGATGACGTTTGGTTATAGGTAGAAGCCGGTTGGCGGCTCGGCTCCAATAGTTTCGAATCTCCCCGCGGAATAACAAAGGCACGATATCAAAGCACATTTTATCAGCTACGTTGGCAGCGGTGTGGCTGTCTCGCTCATCCACGCAGATGAAGAGAGAGCGTGGGGTCATGATATCTTCAACTCTTGGAAAGGAGTTCGAGATGACCTTCATAAGTATGCCACTGGTGACATATTCGAACTAAGGAGCTCGTGGTGCGGAAAGAGCCCGTTGAGCGCCCCAGTGTTTGTACCAGATCGAATGTCACTTACGCACGCTGTCTTGGCCGCCCCATAACCGCTCAACATATCACCCTACCGCCAGATTTGGCCTTCCAACTTGAGTTGAGGATCCTCCGTTTGGGTAAGAGACGACAGCTCAGGCAGTCTTCGCCCCATGACGAGAGCTGATACTGCCGCGTCAAACGCGTCCTCCGACGAGATGGCCCGTTGCCTGTACTCACCCGATAGCTGTGGGTAGTTCTTAAGGAGATAGCGGGTTCTTTCTTCCTGACGTGACTTCCTGACCGGCCCAGTGAGCACACGCGGATAGATCTCGACCACTCGAGGCCATCCGGGTGGATCGAACGGCCATATAGCAAAACCGTGGTTCCGCAGCCGATGAAGCATTGGCATCCCTCTCAAGGAACCGCATCCCACAGCACCGGCTCCATTAATCTGAAACACTGATTTCGCTCTGATGCCGCCAGCGCTAGGTAGCTTATGTTCAGTATGACGGAAATGTTCCTGATCCACCGGGCGCCGATGCCCTTGGCGACCCCAGAACGGCGTCGGACACGACGTGAGCCACCCTTCACCCATGCGAGTCACCAAATCCAAAAGTTCCGCCGCTGTTGTGCATCCATGCTGCTGAATAAACCAACCCGGGAAGGCGAATGCGAAGTCCAATCCTATAATCATCTGAGGTGTGCGTTTGGCCTCTGCAATCAAATGGTCTGCGACCTCATTTCGATCTCTCCCATTCTCCAACCGTATCAATTGGTCTTTTTCACTCTCGGCAAGCCAGATCTTTTTCAGGCCAGTTGATCGCGACCCAGACCAAACGATGGCAATCACACGAATAGTCACCCTATCAGCTCCTAGTGGACAGATTGCTAAGACTCGTCGTTTCATTCATCCTCGCCAAATTTACGTCATGCAAGAAGTGAAAATCACCGAACAGCGCACACTCCATATCAGCGTCCATGACGACGAACATATGGTAAGAATCTATTTACGCCTCAACGTAGGTGAGTACTTCTTGAAAGGAATCGGTCCTTATGCCGTTCCGGCCCTCCTGATGAGTGACCTGCATTAGGGCACCTCCCGCTTGGCCTCGCTGTTGATTATGGTCCCATTCTCAGGCGGGTTAAGACGTTCATGGGCGCCAAGGTTTCTCAAGAAACGGCTAATTCTTGGAAACTGATAGGTCTACTCTCAGGTCTGCCAACATCTTTGGCGGCAACGCGATAAACTCAACATTATTCTGCTCGCCATAGTCATCGGCATTCAACCATACTGAATCGAGGCCCGTATCAAGAGTTGGATCGCCGCCAGTCAGGATATCAAACACCTGAGCGCGCATACGAAGACAGTCAAACATGCGCTCATCATAAGTTCCTGCCAAGTAAGGCAATGCTATTTCTAAACCAGGCAGCGACTGTTCTGGCATGGCATTACCAGTTACATTTGATCTCTCGGCAAGCTTTCTCTCGCGAAGGGCCTTGCTTCCTATTCTGTCAGTCCTTCCAGTTCGCTGCTCGATCGTTGCAGGATTCCAGCCAAGATCGTAGTGAATGACATGGCTGCATTGCCGGTGAAGGTCGATTCCTTCTTGTCCCACCGCCGTACATACTAAAATATCAGGCAAGAGTGGCGTATTGAAGCCACTAAAGATCGCATCGCGATCAACTTTATCTTCTCCGGTTACCAACGCGACAGATTCGGCCTGTGGATTCATAGCGTATCGTAAGTGCGCTTCTCTCTCGTCCGGCCCCATCTCAATGAGATCTCTGATAAACTCTGCGATTCGATGTGAGAGAGGCTCCATTTGTGGCGATTCTGGATTGGTCTCGTGAAAACCTCGAAGGAGGCTCTCTCTCCAGGTTTCCTCATTTCCTTGGAAGATACTCGCCGGCATTCGAAACAGGATGTCTTCACGTAGAAATGCTCTCACAACTGCATCATGGATTTTTGCTCGCTCGAGCCAATTCCACTCTAAGTAAAACTTGCCCGTAGAGAAACGAATGACATGGTCGAGACTTCTTTCGTCGATATATCGTCCTTCTCCTAATAATTCCTTGACCGTAATTTTCGGAATCTTATAGCCGACAACCCCCTGTTGGGGCAAAGTAGCCATGAATTCCAGACGCGATAAGTCCTTGGCACGATCCCGAGCTATTTCACCGATGGTCGTCACACAGTTTCCGAGAGGAGCAAAGAGGTTCGGACCTGAGGTTAGGGATTCAAGTAGCGTGTTATGGCCTTTCCTGAGCTGCGCCATTAAGCTGTTTGCAACAGCACTCTCAATGGCTGTCTCTTTTTCTTCCTGAAGCTCATATCGAGCCCCTATGCTAGTCTTTGCTAGGTTTTCTGCACGCTGGCCGGATTCTGATTGACTCACCGGCGCCGCCGATGTGAGAGAGGAATCCCCATAGCGATATTTGACCCAATCCTCATTGCTCATAATCTTTAGCAACGCTTCTGTCTGGGTGCGGAGATGTTCCGGGAAAGGACCGAGATTGCTTAGATCTCTGGATAGACGAATTGCCAGGCAGTGTTCGATGGCCCTATGGAGAAAAACCCGGTCTGGGCGAACCAAATCTCGGAACACCGGGACATTAGCATGCTGGGCCCTGCTGCATAACTCAGCCACGCGACGAATATCTGACTCGGTAAGGTATGGAATTTCAAGATCATGTATGAAAAGCCAGCCGTACAAAACACGATCTACGAACAGAGGAACCCCGGATCCCTCTCGCGAAGTAAGCGCTCGACGAAATTGTTGCATAATCTTATCAGGGTCAACGCTTTTTCTTCTTGAACGAGTAGCGAAGAGGGCACGTTTAGCTTCTGATTGCCGTTGGCTTACCCCGTCTTTTAGAAGTCGATTCAACGTTCTGGCTGTAGGAATCCGAAAGCAAAATACGAGGCTCTTCTCCCCTCGCTCCCATCGCTTGAGCACTTCCTCTACAACCGTTTGCATCTTAGGATGATGTGCATCCTGTGCATTGGGAGATACTCCTTCCCCTGTCAATCTCTTGAGAAGATTCACGATGGCACTATCCTTCCCAGACGACGACCTGGCGAGAGCCTTAGCCCCTTCCTTACTTTGCCAGAGAGTTGTGTAGCAACCGGTAAGGTCCATCCCTAATGCTGTTCGCTTTGTCCCTTGCCCCAGTTCAGCGACCACCTTCATGAGCACATACTGAGCCAACTCCGCACGTGGTGGCATTACCTGTCCTGGAGTCAAGTGCAGCTGACTTTGATCTGGA
>JBAXBK010000008.1:0-100445 GCA_037142015.1 Nitrospira sp.
GTCGGCATCGGCCTCTCCGCGCGATTCTGATCTGACTCCGCCGCAGGATAGCGGCGCGAGACGGGCGAGATTCGGGATGCGAGATTCGGGATGCGAGATGCGCGCTTTAAATCTCGGATCACGTATCCCGGATCCCGGATCCCGCATCGCATATCCCGCATCACGTATCCCGAATCTCGTATCTGGCAGGTGCTGCTCCACTTCAAAAGCACCACTGCCACGTCATCACAAATCCCCGATTTGAACCCACGCAACTCGGGCAAAGTGTTTGCGATCATAGGTGAGAATCTGTGTGAGTCCATGCTCTTTCATGTAGAAGGCGTTGTACGCGTCCACGAAATCGATGTTCGCATGGACATAGAGATCGAGGGCCATAAAGAGCAGCGGGGCTTCGGGACAGTCCAGATTGGGCGTATTCAGAATCTTCTCCACCTTCGCGGCGATATCCGGCTTCTCCAGTTTGTAAAAGGATTCCAGTGTCCAGATGATCTCGGCGATGACCAGCAGACTCGTCGCCAATCTGATCTTGCCTCGCAGGGCATCGCGAAATAGTGTCTCGGCTCGTTTGGCTTTTGCCGGGTCGTCGTTGGTTAGAAAACGAAGAAACACATTGGTATCCACGAAGAAACTAACCATGCCCGGCCACCTTCTTTGCAACAGTCTGCTTCACCGACTGACGAATCTTTTCAAAATCTTCCGAATGAGCCGACGGCTGAACCGAGCCTCTGAGATCAAGAATGGTTCCCTTGACGACCTTCAAGACCACCTCCTCGTCTCGCATCACAAAGAGAACTTTCTCTCCTTCCTTCACCCCCAGGCGATCACGAATCGCCTTGGGAATTGTGACCTGCCCCTTCCGGGTCATGGTAGATTCAAGCATTCTTACCTCCACTATTTAGTAGTACCTCGTAATTTTAGTACTACTTTTCGAGTGAGTCAATCTCTCTCGATCCGTCCTCCTGATGACTCAAACTCGGTCGAGGAGAAGTTGTGCGAAAAATCTGCTAAATAAGACGATGTTTGCGAAGGGACGCAACTAACCCCAGTTCGAGGACGATACGTCCTATGTCAACCACTACCTGTCCGCAGATATGGATGTGGAACTAACCGAGCGGCTCTCGCTCCTCACCGCGTTTCACTTCGAACACAACATCTGGACCAGCGGGCTGGCGGGCGATGAACGAAATGACGCCTACGAAAACACCTACCAGGGTGACGTGACTTTGGCCTATCGCCTGACGGATTTCATTCAGGGATTCGGCGGGGTGCAGCGTTCCAGCCGCAAAGAAAGCTTCGAGGCAAGTTCCATCAAGAACACCAATGTCGGCATCGGCCTCTCCGCGCGATTCTGAACTGGCTGGTTTGTCTGGTTCATCTGGTTTGTTTTGTTTATCTGGTTGATTTGGTTCATCTGGTTAGTCTGTCCAACCAAATAAACAAGACAAACCAAACAAACCAAATAAACGAGCCAGATGAGACAGACCGAACAGACCAGACAAACCAGATGGACCAGTCAGACCAGGCTTGAATCAGACGATGGCATGGCAAGAGAGCGGCGAACCAGGCTACATCACGGGAGTAACAGACAAATGGTCGATCTCGACCAGCGTATGGGTGGCGAGGGCTGTCTCAATGGTTGGCAGATGCCGTTCCAACAAGACACATACCCCTTGAGAGGAGATGTTGCCCGTCTTAATCAAGAGCAACTTCCAGGGACGCCCTTGCAGCACATGCGAGTAAAAGAAATCAGAGTCCTTCGAAACAACGATCCGTTGTTCAAGCTCCGAGACCTGATTGATGATGGGATCCTTCGTCTTGTTCCCGGCAGGAAGATCCAGCGTGTGAGTTGCGTCGTGTCCATGCTGAACGAGAATGGCGCAGAGCCGACGCGGGAGATGCGCATCGACGAGAAACTTCACGTCAATGCCACATGAACGCTCTTAGCCGCTAGCATTTTCCGCGAAAACTCAAGACAAGCCAGAATATCGTCTCGTTCTAGATCGGGAAACTCGGCCAACACATGTTCCACAGTATCGCCCCCGGCTAGATATTCGAGGATGCTTTCGACAGGATACCGCAGACCACGGATACAGGGCTTCCCATGGCAAATTTCAGGATCAACCGTGATGCGCGCGAGCAACCTATCGTCTGGCATGGAGCTATTGTACAGGTCCTCACGGAAGATGCCAAGACGATTTCAGAAGGTTGTAGAGAGCACATCATCTGTCCGGTTTTTGTAGCACGTGATCTGTCCGGTTTAGGGTGGTCCCTCAAGGAGGGCCACTATGACGCGGGCACGGGTACTACAGGAGGTGAGACAGATGCGGTTTGAGGAGCTCTACCAGCGGCGACAACGGCGGACCCTCACGGTGGCAGAGGCCGCAGAGATCTTAGGGATTACCGAGCGACGCCTATGAAAACACCTACCAGGGTGACGTGACATTGGTCTATCGTCTGACGGATTCCATTCAGGGATTCTGGGGGGTGCAGCGTTCCAGCCGCAAAGAAAGCTTCGAGGCGAGTTCCATCAAGAACACCAACGTCGGCATCGGCCTCTCCGCGCGATTCTGAACGGTCTGGCCCGATCTATCTGGTCTGTTCGGTCTGTCTGGTCTGTTTGGTCTATCTGGTTTGTTTCGTCCAACCAAACACACGAGACAGGCGTGACTCAAAATTCGAGATGCGAGTAACGAGATTCGGGATTCGGGATTTAAAGCGCACATCTCGTATCACGATACTCGCATCCCGCATCGCACTCTGACATCATGCCCCGCCTCAACCCTGCTCAACGGCTTTTACCTCTGCCCCGGCGCTCCAGATCCTATAACGCACTTCAACGCCTTCCGGCCCATAGACCACGATAGGCAGACGGCTGTTGTAGCGGATGATGTAGGGATCGCCGCCCAGCGTGACGAACCGAGCCACTTTCGGCATGTCCGGATCGATGGCCATCAGTGTGCCTGCCATCGGCCCGAGCTTGCTCACGTTGTATCGTGTGAATCCCCAACCCTTGATCGTTTCCTTCTCGACCCTGCCGCCGAAGAAGTATCTGTTCCGTTCGTCAACCTGCACCGTCTTGCCGACAATCAACTCTACCTTGAAAGCCGATTCATCGTCCTGCTTCGGGAGCTGCAAGACATATCGAACCATTCCCTCCTCGGGTGGGGGGAACGCCTTTATGTTGTCCGCTGCCTGGCCGTCCGCGATTGGAAGCAGAAGTGAGAGGATCGAGGCTAACGAGGCCAACCATACTGTTTTCATGTTGTCTCCCGATGGTGAAGGCTCCAATTCAGCGGCAGACCATCCGCTGCAACCGGTTGTATCGCGTAACATCGAGCAGGTCGAAACTCGACGCCACGCCATCGCCCGCCATCAACTTGAGTTGCGAGGCCTTACACCTCAGTTCACCGGATGGCAAGAGGTCCGGTTATTTCTTCGGCGCTTCGTACAGATCCCTCAGATCTGCGAAGTCGAACAGCTTGGCCTCGACGAACTTGTCCGTGGCGTTCCCGCTGTAGGTCTTGCCTCCTACCAGTTCCAGTTTTTTTACCGACGCCCCCGGCTTCAGGTCCAAGTCATCCAACCGTACCCAGAAGGTCGCCGGGGTCAGCGCAGAGTCGAACATCACGACGCGGTTGGTGCTGTCGCTCACGGTCCGCCAGACGGTCGACGAGACCCACGGCTGCTCTTCATTCGAAAAACCCAACGGGGTACCGACGCTGCGCATCAACGACAGCACCGCCATCGCCGCCTGGAACTGGAACTTCTGCTGCGGCGCGCCGGTGATGTACTTCGGCGCCGCCTCGCCAGGGACCGCTTCGAGCAGGTACGTTGTCCGAACGAAGCGGTCGGCAGCGCGGGAGGTGCCGGGCAGAGACTTGTTCAGCCCGCCGGCCTCCTTCCAGTAGTCCATGATTGACAACTGCTGATCGTAGGTGGGGGAGTTGGTCATCACCTTGTACTGCTTGCCGTGGTGGATGACGAGCTTGCCCTTGACGTACTCGAAAACGGCCGAGTCGCCGCTGGCGTCTGACATCGCCAGGTGCATGTTGGCGGGCCGGCCGGTGGACAGCACCAAGGTTTGCACGCGGAAGTTCTCTTTCCGCAGGTCAGCGACAGCCTCGGCGACGGAGGCATGGTTGTCCAGAACATACTGTGCCCAGGTGCTCATCGAGATCACCTTGGAGCCTTCGGCCGGCTTGCCGTAATCCGACTCGGCGAGCGCGAGCATGTTGACGACCAGCCCCTTCTCGTTCATGCCCTCGGAGGTGCCGATGTCGTAGCCCGACACGATCAGGCTGCCGTACTTCGACTCCCACGAGATGCTGTTCTTCCCGCCCATCCCGTCGCGCGTCATGCCCCGCGGCAGCACCCACATATTGGACTTCAGGTCTTCACCCCAGTCCATCGATCGGCCAGCGATGACCGTGCCGTCCTTGGCCACATACAGCGCGCGGGTGCAGGCTGCGGCCGGCGCCAGGCTGGTGCACAAGACGCACGCGACAATGAACCCGATCAAGGGACTGCGATATCTGCGATTAGTTTTCATGGTTTATCCCCTACGATGAATCTCTACTCCATTGGCGATCACGAAGCCTTCAGTCGGTTGAGCTTGTATGGTTGCAGTGGGAAACACCGCCAGTGCCGTCGCCAGCTACATGGCTATCGATATCAGCTTACTCATCTGATTCACTCCGCATGGAATGCGCCGCTTGCTTTCTTTCCGACGTTCCTCATTTAAGCAGCACGCCGACGCTGCTGATTGTTCCGTCGAACCGGAACGGTGCACGGTCGAAGTAGTCGAGCGACACTGGCGAACCCAGATCCACGCCGACATCGAAGGTCTCGCTGGCCGTAAACGCGGCAGGCACGGTGCGCGTCACGGTCGTACGCGCCACTTCCTGCCCATCGACCTTCAGCACGACCTCGGCCGGGGACAGCGGCATGGAGCTCTCGAACAGGGTCGTGACCTCAATGCGCCGCTTGCCGGCGGGGAGCGTGCTCTCGGAACGGGCAATGTAACGCTCGATGATCATCATGTTGTACTCGTAGATCAGGTGACCCTTGTCCATGTAGAGCGTGAGTCCGCCTCCCGATCCGCCCAGCGCGTACAGCACGCCGGATGCGTTGTCGCCGATCTCCGCCTCGATGGACACCGCGCTGCTCTCGCGGCCCAGGCCCGGCGCCGTGAACTCAGGCATGCGCGTGGTAGTGGCGTCGAACTGCCAGCTCGTATAGGGTGTCTTGATGCGGTCCTCGGGATGCAGGCGCAGATAGATGCCGGCGCCGAGCGGATAGACCTTGTTGGCCTTGGCCTGCTCGTCGAACGTCTTCTGCAATTTCGCGAGACGCTTCGGGTCCTTCGCGGCTAGATCGTTGGCCTCCGAGAAATCCTTGGTGATGTTGTAGAGCTCCCACTTGTCCTTCGCCGAGTCCCATTCGGCGCTGCCCGGTGCGCCGGGCAGCCAGGGCACCAGCGGGCCGAAGGTCGCGGCAACCCAGCCGTCCTGGTAGAGGGCGCGGCTGCCGTTATTATCGAAGTACTGCACCCTCTTGCGGGTGATGGCATTGGCGTCGGCGAACGTGTAGACCATGCTGACGCCATCGATCGGGTCCTGAGGAAATCCGTCGACCACTTTCGGCGGCGCGATGCCGACGATCTCATAGATGGTCGGCGCGATATCGTTGACGTGGTGGAACTCCGACCGCGGCGTGCGGTCTGGCTTGATGCCCTTGGGCCATGAGATGACCATCAGGTTGCGCGTGCCGCCGAAGTGCGAAGCGATGAGCTTCGTGTACTGGAACGGCGTGTTGCCGGCCCAGGCCCAACCGGCGTGGTACATGCTGTCGGTCTTGGCTGTGCCCAGCGCAGCCAGACCACCGATCTTTTCCAGCGCCGCCAGCTGCTGCTCGATGGTGTTCGGGATGCCGTTCTGCGCCAGCAGTTCGCTGATCGTGCCGTTCTGGCCTTCGGCGCTGGCGCCGTTGTCGCCGAAGATGTAGATGACGATGGTGTTGTCGCGAATTCCCTGGCGCTCCAGTTCGTCGATTAACCTGCCCGCCTGCACGTCCACGTGCTCGACGAAGCCGGCAAAAACCTCCATCAAGCGACGCTGGAACGGGCGCTGCGCCTCGGGAATGCTGTCCCACGACGGCATGTTATCGGCGCGCAGCGTGAGCGTGGCGTTGGCCGGAATCCAGCCCAGCTGTTTCTGGCGAGCAAAAACCCGTTCGCGATAGGCATCCCAACCGTCGTCGAACCTGCCTTTGTACTTGTCGGACCATTCTTTGAAAATCTGGTGCGGTCCGTGCCCGGCGCCCGGCGCCCAGTACAGGAAGAACGGCTTGTCCGGCGCAAACGCCTGATGGCGCCGCAGCCAGTCGACCCCATGCTGTGCGAGGTCTTCACTCAGGTGGTAGGTCTCGTCATGCGGCGGCTCCACCACATTGGTGTTCTCAACCAGCCGCGATTCCCATTGCGATGTCTCGCCGGCGAGGAAACCGTAGAAGTAGTCGAAGCCGTGTCCAGTCGGCCAGCGATCGAACGGACCCATCGCCGTGGTCTGGTCGGCCGGCGTGTTGTGCCATTTCCCGATCGCCGCCGTCTTGTAGCCATAGTGGCGCAGCACTTCGGCCATCGTGGCCGAGGTCTTCGGGATCACGCCGGTGTAGCCATCCCAGTCGACCGCACGTTCGGCGATTGTGCCATTGCCGATGCGCTGATGGTTGCGCCCGGTGAGCAGCGCGGCGCGCGTGGGCGAGCAGATCGACGTGGTGTGGAAGGTGTTGTAACTGACCCCCTGGGCAGCGAGCTTGCTCAGCGTCGGCGTGCTGATCTCACCGCCAAAGGTGGCGGCCTGTCCGAACCCGACGTCATCGAGCAAGATGATCAGCACATTGGGCGAGCCGGGCTTCAAGTGCTGGGGCTCCGCACGCCGCTTGTGGACCGAGTCCTGCAGCCGCGGTTTCGCGATGCTCGCGGATGGCACAGGCGGGAAGGGCAGGACGCTGCCGTCATTCGGCGTGGCAGCCCAGACAAGATCGGTCATCACGATTGCACCAAATGCGATGCCTACAGTGAGAAGTAAAAACTGTTTCATCATGAAGGTCCTTTTTTCTGGCTCAAACCGCTGGTTGAATAGGACTCAGGCCTCCGGATTCTTGGCTCACTTCTTTGGCAGAATCGGTTTCTCGTGCGGCAGCCCACCATCGACGTTGTAGCCCTGATCGAGAACCGTCGCACCCTGGAAGCCGAGGAAGTCGATTTGTGACTTCATCCACTCGCTCATTTTCTGTTGCTTGGCGTACGCGAGCAGTCGGGCTTCAAGGTCTTTGACCACGTCCGGATTCTTGTCGGCCACGTTCTCCGCTTCGCCAGGATCCTGGTCCAGATCGAAGAGTTCAGTCTTTTCGGGCAACAGTGCAAGCTTATTGAGCTTCCAGTTTCCCTTCCGGATTGCGCCGCGGAAAGCCTCCACGTTGATCAGAATGTCGTCGTGCGGTGACGATTTGCCCTCGGCGATCGTTCCCCACGCGTCCTTGCCGTCGAACGGGTTGGACGGATCGCCACTGCCGCCCGCGAGAGCCAAAAGCGTCGGCATGATATCCACATGGTGCAGCGGCTCATTCACCACCGCGGGCTTGAGCCTTGCTGGCCAATTGAAGATCGCCGGCAAACGCACACCGCCTTCCATCAGAGTTCCCTTCCCGCCGGCGAATGGGGCATTGGAGGCTGGAGGCTTTGACCCCAGAGCCACGCTGCCGCTCTCTGCTCGTTCCTCCGGCGAGCGGGCCCCGGTGGCAAATAACGCGCTCGTCGCCCCTCCATTGTCGGTGGTGAAAACAATAATGGTGTTCTCGCGCATGCTGTTCTTCTCGAGGGCCGTAACGATGCGGCCGATCTGCCGGTCCAGGTTGGTGATCATGCCCGCGTAGGTGCGGTGGAGTTCGTCCTGAAACACATCCTTATAGGCTTCGATGTCTGCTTTCGGAGCCTGGTAAGGCGCATGAGGGGCAAGCGACGCGAAATACAGGAACATCGGCTTGGTCTTGCCGTGCCGATTAATCAGATTCACCGCCTCGTTACCGATCAGATCGACGTAGTACCCCTTCTCCTTGATGAAAGTGCCGTTCCGTTGCCAGTCGATCACGCCGCCGCGTTCGTGGGTGAAGTAGTCAATCTCGCCGACGACGTTTCCATAGAAATGGTCGAATCCGCGCTGATTGGGCCAGAACTTCCGGTCAGCGTGGCCGAGGTGCCACTTGCCCACCATGTAGGTGCTGTAGCCCGCTTCCTTGAGGGCTTGCGGCAGCGTCCGTTCATTGGTAGGCAGACCGTACATGTGGCTCGGGAAGATCACGAGCGTTTGCAACCCCTGCCGCATCGGATAGCGGCCGGTCATCAGTGCGGCGCGGGACGGCGTGCACAGAGGCAATCCGTAATACGATTCGAGCCGCGCACCGCTCTTGGCCAGGGCATCAATGTTCGGTGTCCTGATCTTGCTGCCGCGGTAGCCGAGGTCGGCGTTGCCAAGGTCATCGGCGAGGATAACGATAATGTTGGGGCGTTGTTCTTCTGCATGGACAGGCGCGAATGCCAGCAACCCGAAGAGGGTGAATGAAACGGCAAGCGTGATTTTCATGGCGTGCTTCTCTCCTTGATTAGTGATTGCCTCGCTCTATATTTTGCATCCGCAAGATTTGCGACTGGATGCCCTCAATGGTCTTGCCCTCGTCGACGCTCAGCCCGAGCTGGCGCACCGGATATTCCTTGAACGTGCCGAGGTGTTACACGGTCAGACCTAGGATCGGCGTCAACGTCCAGGTTTTGTGCTCCTGGTACTGGTGGTTAACGTCACCCCATTCGCCCAGCGTGACGATGGTGAGTAACGTCTTCATGCCCCCTGTTTCTTTCGCTTGTGTGCTTGTCTCTGCTCTCCGCGCCCGACTATCACCTTCTCGATCTTGCCGGTGAAGTTGTCCTCTTGTTCTCTGTCATCGTCCGTCACTTCCATCCACTCCTGAATCCACCCTGCCTTGGGTGAAAGGGGACAGTGTGGAGACGTACGGGGTTGGGATGCTTTGTTATGGTACGTTGCTGCCGGAGCGGGTTGCCGACGCCAGGCGCGTGCCGAGAATGCGGTAAATCAAGCATGCCACCAGCACGATCGCCACGAACAGGATGCCTTTCCAGAACGCGTAGTCCACTATTTCCTTCCCGCCGGCTTGCGCCTGCTGGACTACCGGGCCGACTTGCGCGGACAACTGGCCACTTGTTCGATCAAGCGTGACGAGCAACTCCGTCAGTTGCCGCGCCGTCATTTCCAATTGGGCGGCGGTAGCAGTGTAGTCCTGGATGCGGAACGGCTCAGTGTCGGTTTTCGATGGCCCGGCGCTGGCTGGGTCGCCGGCACCAAACTGCTTCATCGTCGCATCAAACGTCGTCAGTGTCGTGTTCAATGACGTGGACAACTGCGAGCCAGCCGTGAGCGTCTGGCGCATCTCGTTGAGCAGCCTGGTCAGATTACTCTCCTGCGCCTCCAGCGCCTTAAGAACTTCCTTGCGCTCGGTGCTGACCTGCCCCGGCAACTGCTCGGCCACGCGGGCGAAGCGTTCCACTGAGGCCACAATTGTCGTGGAGTTCGTGACCAACTGCTGCACGGTGGGCATCCCCAGCGTGTTGGCGCTTAAAAGTTCCATATGCCACCGCAGCAATTGCGGCATCTTCTGGGTCACGTAGAGCGCGCGCGCGGCCATCAGCCGCGTCTGGACAATTTCGCGTGTGGCCGGTTCAAGAATGGCGAGCGGGTCAGACATGAGCAGACTAAACAAGCTGCCGGGCTTGACGGTATCGGCCTGGCTTCCCTGCGCCACCTGCATGGCAAAACCCACCGCGTGCGCCGCCATCACGTTTTCAGGGGATGGATTCTGCCGATGCCATACTTCGATCACCTGGTGCAGTTCCGCCTGCTGCTCCGGATTGAGCACCTCGGAGATGATCAGCCAGATTTGCTTCTCAGCATTTCGACAGCTTTCCAGCATGGGCTGCGCAGACACGCCAAAGACTGTGGGCTGCCAATGTTCCTCCAGGGTCATCCTCGCTATGGTGACCAAGAAGGTCATGTCCAACAGATTGGCGACGGCATTTGGCGCGGAGGCAATGGAATAGGACGCGTTCGAAAGCGCGATTTTCCATCGCAGCTTCTCTGCCGGGTCAAGCTGGTTTGTGCCGCGCCGGAGCTTATCGATGTCGTTGGTCATGTGCCTGACAAATTCATCCGCGAACCGCAACATGGTTTGCTGCAGTTCCACCGGATCCAGGGCCTTGCCCTTGTTGCCCGATGTGCCGGTGGACTGACCCGGAACCTCGGCTGCGCTCTGACTCAACCGGCAGCCTGTGCCGAATCCGGTTAGCAGAAAGATGATTGCCAGCGCGAGCGCGTCAGCTCGCGACACATCTTCGACGCGAACCGTGAGCACCGCGCCGGGCGGCATGGCGATGCGCTGAAGATAGGTTGCACTACCACTGACGGTCACAAAGCTGTCAGCCGGCTGGGCATGCAGGGTTGCAGTGGGGAAAATCGCCAGGGCCACTCCCATCCATATGGCAATCGCTGTCGACTTCCGAATCGGATTGACTCCGCATAGAACGTCATTTTTCATGATCATGGCGAAGCTCCTCTTTCAAAAACCCCAAGACCTTCTCTCAAGATGCTGAAAAAATCCGCTGGCGTAAGAAGACCGTTATTTGCTTTGTTTGACCGGCCCGTAGAAGATACCGGTCTATGATCGGAGTGTCCACCCGCGCGACATCTTCCAATTGGATAGCTAGAGGCGAGTGATGTAGATTACGTGGCTCGCTGAACTCGCTTATAGTGTACATGGAGCCCTGACGCCGAAGAGGAGATGATGATGAAACAGTTTCTTCGCGCTATCTGCTTTGGGGTGCTGGTGGGGGGAGTCACCGGGTTTGTCGGATGCGCGCCGGTCGAACCGCTGCCGCCTCCCCCATCAATCCCTGTTTCCGTTTCAGCATTCAAGAGTGCGGCGGGGAAGTGGGCGGGAATATTGAAGGCGACACCCCGGTTAAAGGGGGATGATTGGGTGACGTTGACGATCCGCGATGACGGGTCGTATGATTTTGTGAGCGTTCGGACAATCGGCATCTTCCAGGGGCAGGGAACATTCACGCTCATCGATGGCAAGCTCAAAGCGGAGACCGAGCGAGGATGGATCATCGCCACCCTTTACGAGGAGGGAGGGCGGCGGTTGCTGAAGGTCGAGGGGGCAAGCAAGGATGGCACGCAATACTTGGCTGGCTTGGCTCTAGTGAAGTAGGCTGCGCCGGCTCGTGGTCTTGCATCGGAAGCTAGCAGGCTGCGGAAAAACTCGGTTTATACATAAAGCGTAAATGGAACCTTACATATGGCGTTGATAGCAAAATAATCGCAGGATGCTCAAAATGGCCGTCCAGCAAGGCCGCAGCGAGCGAAGAGGCGAGGCGTACGCTTCGGTACGTTGAGCCTCTGAGCGAAGCGAGAACGACGCTGGCGGACTTTTTCAGCATCCTGCTAGTAGTCCGTCCGGGTACTGGTCAAGACTCACCACTGTCCATTTATCAACTGCCGATAGATTTCGGCATTGAACGGCGCCCACGAAAACACCTACCAGAGTGAAATGGCTCTGGCCTACCGCCTGACAGAGTCCATCGAGGGATTCGGCGGGGTGCAGCGTTCCAGCCGCAAAGAAAGCTTCGAGGCAAGTTCCATCAAGAACACCAATGTCGGCATCGGCCTCTCCGCGCGATTCTGAACTGACTCCGCCGCAGGATAGCGGCGCGAGACGGGCGAGATTCGGGATGCGAGATTCGGGATGCGAGATGCGCGCTTTAAATCTCGGATCACGTATCCCGGATCCCGGATCCCGCATCGCATATCCCGCATCACGTATCCCGAATCTCGTATCTGGCAGGTGCTGCTCCACTTCAAAAGCACCACTGCCACGTCATCACAAATCCCCGATTTGAACCCACGCAACTCGGGCAAAGTGTTTGCGATCGTAAGTGGGGATGGGGGGAGTTTCCCGACACCACCCAGCCCCCCAACGGTGCGCCCGCGTATCCACTGACGCTTAGTGACCGCCTAACCCAGTTAGGGAACTCTGCGGATCGGTAATTGGGACAGGGGGAAAAAGGAACCTAGAAGAATAGCACTCGCTTCGTTTGAACCTAGAATTCGCCCCCTACCCCTAACCCGCATTATTCATGAAGCTTCTGCTGCAAGCGCGGATACGCGGCTGTGACGGGCAGTCTCGCCGTTCAGCCCTTCGACATACTACACGAGTATGCCTCAGGGCCTCACGCCTCCGAGTGCCCGTCTCGCTTCACGTCTGCGCGCTTTCGCGACGAATCTTCATGAATAATGAGGGCTAAGCTTACAGAGGGCTTGAAAAGTGGTCGGGCACAGGTCGGTACAGAATCACTGTGGTGCGTTTTTTTGTGGGAGAGACGGAAACCTTTACCGCGAAGAATACGACGTGATGCCATTGGGAGAGCGGGACCGTCTGATTACGCCAGCATCAGCCGCTGCCCCTTGGGCTCTGGGATAGGACGGCCAAATTCCTTGGCCGTGTCAAGCCAGAGCTGCATCGCGTCGTTGGCATTGGCAAGAGCCGCCGTTTGACTGTCCCCATGCGCCATGCAGCCGGGCAATTCTGGCACCTCAGCCACAAAAGCTCGATCTTCGTTGCTCCAGTAGATGATGATCTCATACTTGTGCATCAATTTTCGCCTCCTTCGCCGGACAACCGATACTTGAGTAGCACCGCCCGAACTTGCCGCACTTGATACACTTTGGCTTTACTACCCTCACGTTGAAGGTTAATCAGTTCAGCGATGCCTGACTTCCTAAAGAGATGATGGCTCCCCCGCATCCGCTCATCGAATCCAAGATGTCGAAGCAACTGACAGAGATCCTCGAAAGCAATGTTGGCATCCGATGTTCCTCGGAGAATGTTTCCAAGAAGTTTGTCATACACTCCCATGAGCTATGGAATTTACCATGAGTCACTGTAGTTTTTGCAAGAAAGAAACGGTTCGAGACAGACTCAGTATCGATGCCCCTACGTCCACTTTCACAGGAAGTCTGCCTGAGACCGGACTCCCCCTGCCTTCCCCACAACGGTGCGCCCACATTCTCGCCATCGCTTAGCGATCGCATAACTGGTTAGTGCCGTCTACGGCTGACAAGCGGGCCGCGGGGGGAAAAGGAACCTGGCAAGATTGCGCCCACCTCGGCTGAATCACCTAGCCTAGCCGTTCCCACTTGTGATTCTGTCGCTTCTGGTGAGGGTGAGGAATGAGGGGAAACCGGTCTCTAGCTATTTGTAATGGCCCGCACGTCTGAGGCAAGCCGATCCGCCTGGTTGATCTGGTCTATTCGGTCTATCTGGTTTGTTTCGTCCAACCAAACACACGAGAAAGGCGTGACTCAAAATTCGAGATGCGAGTTTCGGGATGCGAGTAACGAGATGCGCGCTTTGAATCTCGGATCCCGGATCCCGGATCCCGAATCTCGTATCCCCTTTCTCGCACGTCTCGCGCTTCACGCGCCACGATCTCTGGCGCTGACGAACATTTTGAACAGACTGCGAAGACTACCACTCACACAGATCGTGGCACGAGATGCACGGCGCCAGCTTTGATCGCCGCTACGACCACTGAACCTGTTTCAATACCAAGTTCTTCTCTGGCTCCCCTCGTAATCATGGCCCGCAAGGGAAAACCGCAATCGACCGTGACCGTCACCAACACGCCTTGCGGCAGCATTTCGGTCACACGACCGGACAGGTGATTGCGCGCGCTGGTGACGCCGCTCCCCACCTGCTCGAGCAAGACATCTTCCGCGCGAATGCAGACATACACAGCTGAGCCACTCACGTCCGCGGCTAAGCCCTTCAGTGTCGTCCCGTTCACCGACACAGTCGCCAACCCATTGTCGTTCGCGACTACTTGCCCCTGCACGACGGTCTCAATACCGACGATCTGCGCAACCTCCGCATTGGCCGGCCGAGAGAACACCTCCTGCGGAGAGCCAGTTTGAAGAATCGTTCCACCTTGCATCACTGCAATGACATCGCCTAACGTCAAGGCTTCGGCCCAGTCGTGCGTGACGACGACAGAAGGAATGTGCAGCTGTGTCAACAGGGCTCGCAGTTCTCCGCTCAAACGACTGCGTGTCGGCGCATCCAAAGCCGACAGGGGTTCGTCAAGCAACAAGAGCTGCGGTCGTCTGGCGATTGCACGGGCAAGCGCCACACGCTGCTGTTGCCCACCAGACAACTGTGCCGGCTTGGCCTGTTCGAGCCCCTGAAGTTGCAGCAAGGCGATCAGCTCACGGACACGCTCTTGTCGTGCCTCTGTCGGCAGATCGCTCAATCCATATTCGATGTTGCCGGCCACCGTATGTGTGGGAAAGAGCGCGTAATCCTGCGGCATGTACCCTATCCGCCGCGCTTGAGGCGAGAGCCGAATGTTGGCAGCCGCATCGACCCAGGTCGTCGACCCGAATAGGATTCGTCCCTCTTCCGGCCATTCCAACCCGGCAAGACAACGCAGCAGGGTCGTTTTCCCCGATCCTGATGGGCCGAAGAGAATTAACACGCATGGAGGGTCGAGCGGCAACGTGAGCTGTGCCGACACAGTAAACCGACCGGGAAAGGTCTTGCGGCAATCAACCGTCAACGCTGAGGCCATACCGCCCAGACCTTTCGATTCATCGCGTAGACCAGCAGCAGCACGCCATAGGAGACCGCGAGCAACAGCAGCGCCGTCTTGGCGGCTCCCGCATAGTTGAGCGCTTGCACCTCATCATAAATATCAATCGAAACGGTGCGTGTTTCGCCCTCAATGTTGCCGCCGACCATCAGAACAACGCCGAACTCTCCCAGGGTATGTGCAAAACTCAGCACCGCGCCGGTGATAAGGCCTGCCATAGACAGCGGAACAATCAAACGGAAGAAGGTCTTGATCTTCGACACCCCGAGCGTCCAGGAGGCTTCGATCAACCGGTGATCGACTTGCGCGAAGGCTGCGGCAAATGGTTGCACGGCAAACGGCAGACTGTAGAGAATCGATGCGAGGAGCAGACCTTCGAAGGTAAAGGGAAGAGGATGCCCGACCAGGTCACTATAGAATCGACCGACCGGGCTGTGCGGACCAATCGCGACTAGAATATAAAAACCCAGCACCGTCGGAGGCAGCACGAGCGGAAGCGCGACCACCGACTCGACAATGAACTTCCAGCGCCATTTCGAATAGGTCAGCCAGTAGGCGATCGGCAGCCCGACGACCAGCAAGACACCGGACGTCAGGCAGGCCAGTTTGAACGTGACCCAGATCGCCAACCAATTCACAAATCCGCCTTTGTCACGGTCTGTCCTACCGAAACCGGGGTGATGGTCGGACGCCGCGATCTGGAAGGTCCACGCACGCTATTTCCCGATCATGACTTCCGTAGCTTTTATGGCGACCAGCACGGAGTCGTTGATCTTCAAACCCATGCTCTTGACCGACCCTTCCGTAATCGCCGCCACAAATTCGAGCGTGCCGACCTTCACCGTCACCTCGGCCATGGCCTGTCCTTCTGTTATTTTGCTGACCGTCCCTTGGAACTGATTTCGTGCGCTGAGCTTCATGACAACCTCCTGTGTTTGGGAAAAGATATCTCCTTGAGCCTCATTTATACTGATCGAACCCGATCATGAATCCTTCCGGACCAGTCACTTCAAATCGAATCGCCTTACGATGTCCTCGACTCACCTCAGGCTTCAATCGAAAGCGAACGATCTTGGTACGCTCTTCCTCAGCCAGTTGAGTAAGCATGGATGCACGGTATGAGCCTTCCACTTCAGCCTGCACGGCAGCGACGTCCGAAACTGCAAAATTGATTTGCACCCAGCCGGTCGGACGCGCGGTTCGCAAATCCTGCCGAACCACGATCAAGAGGCCTCGGTAACAATAGCCACGAAGATGGTCCACTTGTGGATGATCCAGGCTCTGGACAGCCGCCGCGTGCAAGACGGACTCAAAGAATTGCTCGTACCGTGTGATATCGGACGTTTCAACCTGCACGCTTTCAAATCCCTCATGTGAACCTGGGCCCTGAATCGCCGCGTTGCACGAGCCTTCATGAGAAGCCGAATCAACCTGATGATGCTGAGTCTGTGGCGCCCCTTCAGCAGACGCAGCCGTCACCGCAATCAGGAGTACGCTCGCGCTTACAAGACACGCAAGTCCATGCATCCTTCTTCCCGCTACTTGCATCGGAACTCAATCCCCCAGCGTCGCCCGCTGACTTCCCCTTCCGCTCCACCCACGCTGGACATACTGCTATACCCCTGCACTTCCCCGTCTTTAAGGACGATGTAACCAGAGGGACACTTTCCCTCAATGCGCTTCAACGCGTCCTTGCGATATGGCGACCCCATCGGGCCGCCACTGTCTTCTTTGAACAAGTAGGTCACCACGCCGCCCTGCTCCGTTTCCTGGGTCAGTAGGACTGCTTGTGAACAGCCGGCGCTGATACCAAGCACGGCCAACCAGATCACCTTCGTCCATGGGTTAACTGGGCAGCGTAAATCCATAGCGCTTCATGATCTCCTGTCCGTGGGGACCTTTGATGAATTCAAGAAACTGTCTCGCGGCTTCTTGATTTTTTGACTGCTTCAAGATCACGGCGCCCTGATCAAGAGAGGGGTGAGCCTCCGCTGGAACTTCCCAATACGTCCCCTTTGATTTCATGACAGGAGCGATCGCCAGAGACAACGCGATGATCCCGATGTCACACGCTCCTGATTCAATAAACTGGGCCGCTTGTGAGATATTCTCTCCCAATATGAGCTTGTCTTTGACCTGGTCATAGACCTTGAAATACTCCATCGCCGCCACAGCCGCCCTGCCATACGGAGCATGTTTGGGGTTGGCGATGGCAATTTTTTTGACGGTCGGCTCGCGCAACGCCTCAAACCCTTTTGTCACATCGATACGCGACTCATGCCCTGTCCACAAGACAATCCGCCCGACGGCATACTGATACAGCGAGCCTGGAACAGTCAGACCTGCTTCTTCCAATTTTCGAGGATAGGCGATGTCGGCTGAAAAATAGAGGTCGAACGGCGCGCCATTTTGAATTTGCGCATAGAAATTGCCGGAGGATCCAAGCGTCAGCCTCACCTGATTGCCGCTCGATTTTTCATACTCCGTCGCAATTTCTCTGAAGGCGAAATTCAAATCTGACGCCGCCGCAATCGTAATCTCCTCGGCGACCGCGAGGTTCACGCCGGTTATGAGGAGCATACACAGGGCAATAATAATTCGAATCATGGGCTGACCTCCCTACAGTCTGACTCTCATCGAAAAATAAAAATAATCCGTATCTTTGTTCCCGCCGGCGGGCATTTGGGCGATGATGGCGGGGCTGTCAAAATAGGATCCCTTGAACCAATGATCGTACCCGGCATCGAAGTCCAGGTTTTGGCTGACGGCCCATTGCACTCGAAGTTGCAGGTCATGACCCAAATAGTTTCCTGACCCTCCTGTGGGATCTTGTACGAGGCCACCCGTATACACTGCGCGCGATTGGGCCAAATACCAGAACCGTTGTTTGATTTGCACGGTCCACTCTGGGGCCGGTTGGATGATCAGCCTCCAACCGGGAGAACTGATGTTGGAGCGGAAAAATGGTCCGAAATCTCCCGCGGGTATCAAATCAAAATTACGGGCGCCGAAGAGGGGGTCAAAGTCTTGATTCTGGCTTCCTCCCGGGGTGCGAGTGCCGCTGGCGTAGGTATACTGCGCCAATAAACGGGGAGTCCAAGGCAGATTAAACGTATACCCAGCTTCAGCGTTTGGGTTATAGGCAAAATGATCGACGTTGCCTAAGCGTCCCGTTTGAATAGCCCCCTCGAATTCATAATCGAATTCGCCGATCGCGGGAGACTTGAATAGGCGAAGACCGTACGTACCATACGTACGTTGAAGACTTGTTTTGGGGGTGTGTTGATCGTTCAACCCGAAATAAAACACATTCACGTTGAACCAGGGGAAGTGCTGGCTCTCCGCGTAAGTCCCCCAGAAGACGCTATTTGCGCTCTGCTCGTCGAGTCGTACCTCATTCCGAAGGACCGGCTCTACCAAAAAGGCCCTGACTCGCCAGGTCTTGCCCTCGCTGACTTGCCAATGGACCCCATCGAAGGCATTCGAGGTGTTTCGGAAATCATTTCGGGCGATGTACCGGCGCCTTCCGAAATCCAGGGTCATACGACCGACATGCAAGTCCGTTCGCAATCCGCTCCCTGCAACATTGTTCACAGTCATTGACCCGAATAACTGCAAAATATCCCATTCGTTGACCGTTGTGGTATTCACGAAATCCCCCCGGTTATCGTTCCAGTAGGCCCGTGAATCCTGCCCTTCAAAGAGAAACCGGAAGGGGCCGTTGCCCAACCCCATACGCACTCTGGATCGGAGGAGCACCTGAGAATCAGTTTGCCCGCCTCCAGATTTTTGGGTGGAGCGCCAGGGATGATCATAACTTTCGAATCTCGTCCGATTTTCGATGCCCAGGTCCACCCAATCGGGTAAATGCAGTGCGGTCTTGAGATACCGGTTCCATCTGGTCTCTCTCTCGAGGATGAGCACGGCATCAGCCGTTTCTTTCCAATTTTTTCCGGTCTGTGCTGAAGCTTTGAAGTATTCCTCGTCCGTGATCAGCCCCTTCGTGCGCATGAGTTTGAATATTGGGTCTTCCGTGCTCTGAAACACCCACTTTCCGTCTTTCTGCACCATTTCACCATACTCGACTGCTCTCACCGAGCCCGCGCCTACAAGGAGGAGCAGGACGCTCAAGAACGCGCACCAACATCTGCTCTTGGCCATAGTTCTACCTTTTATCCACAACCGCAATTCGTGAACTATTTATGCACCTGTATGGTTGTCAGCCGACACGCAGCGCATGAAGCTTTCCTGTTTCGCTGGTGTCATACCCGCCCAGCGCTTCGATCTCATTTCGAAACGGGCGGCTGACGAGCGTCTCGAATAGATGGGCTAACGTCGGATGAAGCTTTAGGTATGCGTTGGGCACGACAAGGTCGTAGCGCGCGGCCTGAAGCGGTATGAAGTCGAGTTCAAAGAGTTGCGCGGCAGATCGAATTCCAACCCCGACATCCGCCTGGCGGTTTGCAATCGCGCGCGCAATTTCGAAATGCGAGGCGACGATCGTGTCATAGCCCCTTACTTGATGATAATTGATTCCCGCCGCGCGCAACCGCTGATCCAGCAACAGCCTAGCCCCGGTTCCCTCTTCCCGATTCACGAGCGTCACGCTGGGATCGACTACGTCGTGGATCGTACGGATCGATTTGGGATTACCCGCTCGAACAAGCAAGCCCTCTTCCCAAGTCGCAAACGTCACAACCTCATAATTCGAAGTTTTCAATGCTCTCCGAAGGAATGGCAGGTTCGACTCCCCTGTCGCCGGATCGAAAAGATGCAGACCCGCGACATGAACCTCGCCCTGCTGCAAGGCTCGAAGCGCCGCCGTGCTTCCCATCGTCCAGCCAACCAAGGAGGTCTGGTCCTTACGACGTCGCATGTGCTCACCTGCAAGAAAGATTGCCGGATCACAGCCTGCCACAGAAATTGTTTGATCGATCGCCTGACGATCTCGCGAGAGTTTCACACGCACCGTCGCACCTGACGTCTCACCATGCGGTTCGACGACATAACCATCAGCAGGAACGGTGAAGGAAAGCATCTCACCTAATCCTGTTATCGGTCGTACGACAGTCTTTGAACCCACCGTCGACACCTTGACTCGGATGGGTGAAGCCTTCATGTCACTTTGCGGGAAACGGCCGATCAACTTACCCTCAATGATGTCCTCGGCTGTCCTGAGGTTGAAAAGATCTTCAACGCGACATGCCAGCGCCGAAGCCAAATGAAGGGCAACGCCTGTTGTCGGTAAATACAGATTCGACTCAATTGAAGACACCGCCTGCCTCGTGATGCCTGCACGAACAGCCAGTTCCCCCTGCGAGAGTCCTTTCTGCATGCGGAGAGTTTTAAGATGGTTGGAAAAGTCTTGAATGGTTTCCTTCGGCTGGTTCGAAGTTTTCATACCCATTAAATAGCAAGTATTCTGTCTTTATGTCAATTATTATGTCTATAAATATTACTATTACTTGCCAAAATAGATCATAGAAGTAGTTTATATAAACTTCTGGTAATTTAAAATGTGCTATTAATTTATATTGTTGACAAACAATATCTAGTTAGTTTATTACATAGACCACGATACTTGATCGGCAATATGTAGATAAGTTGGTGGCTGGGAAGGAGCTTCTGAACATGGGTATCCAACCGCGAGTGATTCAGAGCCAAGAAGACAACCAGGACATCGCGCACAGGATTCTTCTCGCCATCAAGGGCCTTCGCTTTGGATCGGTGGAAGTCGTCATCCACGATTCAAAAGTGGTCCAGATCGAACGCAAGGAAAAGATCCGCATCGACCAGAACTCTTCACGGACCACCTAATCAGGGAGGTGAATGTGACCACACAGTACTGTTGTCGGAACTAACGGAGGATAAATCGCCGTCCAGAAAACTGGAGGCACCACGCTCCACATTTCAGTCATACACGTCAATCTCTAACTGACCGGTCAACCGGAGGTTCCATGCAAAGAAGGAAGGTCGCGCATGAAACATCTCCGGTTCATTATCGTCAGCATAGTATTGACAGGCTTGGTCTTCGGGCTCACCCCAAAGGGATGGGCGGTGGAAGAAGGCCAGCTTCAAAAGAAGGACGGCCGATGGGAGTATCTGCCCAGTGAAGACCCCGGCCTCAAGTACCTATTCCTCAAGAACATCATTACCCAGGAAGAATATGACAAGGGCCTTAAGATGATTGAAACCCGAGAGCGCGTCTCCAAGCCGAACTTTAATATCGACGTGAATAACGGGTTGAACATCCGAGTCGGCTCGAAATTCCTGCTCAAGGTACGGCTGCTCACCCAGGTCCGCTACAGCTACAGTACCTATAATGAGACCTGGGGGACTGTCGGAGACTCGAGAAATGAAGAAATTCTTGGAGGCCAGGTCGAATTTCGAGCCTTTAAACGCCAGAGTGATTCGAGTCAGTTTACGGTTCCTCGGGTCCAACTCCAATTCCTGGGGTTCGCCTTCGATCCCGACCTTCGCTACAACGTGTCGTTGGCGATGGATTCAACGCCATATAACCAAGAGGGCGGGAATGGACGAGCCACACTCCAAGATGCGTTCATATCTTCCTGGCATATTCCATGGGCGACCGTCCAGGTCGGCCAGCAACGGGTCTGGTTCAATCGCGCCTTGATCAGTTCGGCTGCCACGTCAACGTTCGCGGACAACATGATGGTGCAAAACGTGTTCGCCTCCAACCTTCAAAGCAGTCGCGATGTCGGGATCAACATCCTGAGCGATGAGGATCAATACAAATTCAACTACGCCATTGGTATCTGGGGAGGCGTCGGGCCGAATCTCGCGCGGGACGGTACCTCTGTCAGCCAGAACGTGCTGCCCCCTAGTGGGACGCCAGGAGCCCCGCCGGCTACGACGACTCGTACGTACAACTACGATACCCGGTTCATGAGCGGCGAGCTCATGTACACGGCCCGGGTGCTGTACAAAATAGCCGGGAATCCCGGGTATGGACAGGGCGACATCCTGAACTCCCGCACACTGCAATCAGCCATCGGCTTCGGGTACGCGTATGACCCGGCTCAGAACTATCTGAGCGCCATACGCTCCGATATTGTCGATCGCTCATACCGGCAGGCCGTGGCCAAAGCCATGAATGGCCGCCTCCTTGGAGGAGGCATCTACGATTTCCAGACCTATGAAACGGATTTCATTGCCAAGTACCAAGGCTGGTCCCTGCAGTCAGAAGGGTACTATCGGCATCAGCGGGTGAGGAGTACTGATAGCGGAACCCAACCGTTCGACAATAATACGATCCCGACGAGCCCGCTGGCCGTGGGCCCCCCGGTGGATCTCGGCCAGGCCTGGGGCTGGTACGTCCAAGTCGGCAAGTACATCATTCCCAGGAAGCTCGAGCTGGCCGTTCGATATGGTGTACTGGATCCATCCACAAAACAAAAAGACGATTTGACCAAAGAGTTCGGCGCCGCCATCAACTATAGCTTCGACGGCACCTACAATAATCGGCTCGTCATCGACTACGCCAACATCACAATGGGAAGCGGCGGACGTGCGCCGGATCGATTCCCGTTCGAGACCCAAGCGGGGTTCGGCCGCGATCTCGTCGAAAACAGGATCAATGTGCAGTACCAATTCTATTTCTAAACGCATGATGAACGTCATTACGATGACCAGGAGGTATGCCATGACACACCGAAGTGTCCTATTGAGAAGTCTGTTGTTCCTCGGTGTATTGACCACGACCGTTTGGACCGCGCCGCCCGTGCAGGCGGCGCCTGAGACCGTCACAATCGCGGCTGCTAACAGCCTGAAAGACGCATTTCGAAAAATACTCCCACTCTTCGAAGCGCATAATAAGGACATCAATGTGAGAGTCATCTACGGGCCGTCTCTAACCCTCAGCAAACAAATCGAAGAGGGTGCGCCGATTGATGTGTTCCTGCCTTCGCAGGTTGAGGAAATCGACCAACTCGAAAAGAAAGGGCTCGTCATCCAAGGCACAAAACGTGTCTACGCCGGCACCTCGTTGGTCCTGATCGCCGGCACCGAGCTCCCGGCGCCGATCGCGTCGGTCCAGGATCTTCGCACCACGCTGATCCGGTACATCGCCATCGGCGACCCGAAAACCTCGTCGGTAGGAAAAGTGGCGGCTCAATATCTCAAGTACAGCAAGCTCGACTCCCAACTGAAGTCGCAACTTGTCTATGGCGAGCATTCGCGAGCCGTCCTGGACCTGGTCGCCAAGGGCGAAGCCGACCTCGGCATCGTCTACCGAACAGACGCCGTCTCGAATAAGAAGATCCGTATTCTCGATGATGCTCCAGAGGACTCGCATACGCCAATCCGCTACGGAGTCGCCGCCGTCTGGACCGCCAAGAACATCTCGGGCGCAGGAGATTTCATCAATTTTTTAGGGACACCCAAGATACAAGCGCTCTTGCAAGACCACGGCTTCGATCGCATAGCCGAACCGGTCGGCGTCGCTCAACGACAGGAGGGACAATAATGAATCGCGACCACAACAATTTGAAACAGTGGCCGGCATGGCCCCTGCGCGCACTGTTCCTCATCGTCGGCCTCTCCATCGCCGCCGGTTGCGCGAGCCAGCCTGTCCCGTCGTCGAGAACGATCTACGAGGCAGGGTTGAATACGGTCCGGTTAGAGCAGGACCCCGACTCCACATCTAATGCGCATCCCGCCACGCTGACGGCAACTGAGGTCGGCACGTTGCTCCGGGGGGTCCGCGCATCGGAACGGCGGAACATCGTTCACCGCCTGATTTTCGGTCAAGCCGATCAAACCAGGGCATTCCGGAAAGAAGAGATCTCCGTGTTAGCGTTGCCTCTTTCAACAGCGCTGTCTCTGGCTGAACCGACAGAACGTGTGTACTTCAACTTGAGTCATGCCACGGATCAGGGAGATCAGGAAACGACCACGGGCTGGATCTCCATCCAAGGCCCGATTCTGCACCTGATCATCGGCGACGTGCATGCCCGGCATAGCCCTGGTCCGGACATCAGCAAGTATGAGCGGCAACTGCCGAACATTCCGGAGGCCTCGGCATTGTACGACGTGACATTCGAGCCGGAGTATTATCTAGCCAAGGTGAGTTCGTCGCCTCGTTTCTGGGCGCCGGATCAGCGGGAGGAGTTGCAGATTCTATATCAGGATGCGCTGGCCGGGTTGACCGTTCAGCCCGCCCCAGAGCGCGAAGGAAAGAAGCCTTAGTCACAGCCGTGAGTGGTTGGCGCCGAGCGAATGGCAGCAGGAATGTCCTGCTGCCATTCATCGAAGGGGCAAAGAGGTCAATGAGTATCCTTGTTGTCGGTGGCGATTCAGCTGAGATGTTCCGGCAACAGACCGGCGGCAGGCATGGCTACGTCCAGCATTGGAGCGGCCGTAAGAACCGCGACATGGCGAAGTCCATTCCTAAAGATACGGAAGCCGTTGTCGTCGTGCTGGATCGGGTGAGCCACGGACTGGCTCGAAAAGTTCGAACCGAAGCGACACGTCGCGGCCTTCCCGTCTTCTTTCAAAAGCGAGCGCGCCACGGTGGTCCGACAGATCATGACCCCTTGGATTTGGCTCAATGGTTGAGCAAGACATCGGAGTCGGGGATTGACTCGGTTCAATAAATTATCGGCAACGTAGTCGATGGTCGAATGACAACACTTGATTGTAGAAGTCCATTACGAATAGAAAGGACCATCCCATGATTTTGAAACCGTTCGTTCTCACACTCGCGCTCCTGACCGGAGCCTTGGGATTCACGTCGTCTATCCAGGCGGCAGAATCCGTCTCGATCCTGAACGTCTCCTACGATCCGACGCGTGAACTCTACCAGGAGTTCAATGCGGCGTTCGTCAAACACTGGCAGGCCAAGACGGGACAGACCGTCAGGATCTTGCAATCCCACGGAGGATCGAGTAAGCAGGCACGAGCCGTCATCGATGGCTTGGAGGCCGACGTCGTGACACTGGCACTGGCTTACGATATCGACGCCATCTCCGAAAAAGCCGGGCTGCTTCCGGCAAACTGGCAGAGTCGCCTACCCAACAACAGCGCACCCTACAGCTCGACGATCACGTTTCTAGTCCGCAAGGGCAATCCCAAGGGCATCAAGGATTGGAGCGACCTGGTCAAACCCGGAGTCTCCGTCATCACCCCGAACCCCAAGACCTCCGGTGTCGCCCGCTGGAACTACTTGGCCGCGTGGGGCTACGCGCTGAAACAATCTGGCGGCGATGAAGCCAAAGCGCAGGACTTTGTCTGGCGCCTCTTTAAGAACGTACCGGTGCTCGACTCGGGCGCCCGCGGCGCCACGACCACCTTCGTGGAACGGGGCATCGGCGACGTCCTGATTAACTGGGAAAATGAAATCTTGCTAAGCACCAAGGGCTCGGGCAAAGACAAGTTCGATATTGTCGTGCCACCCATCAGCATCCTGGCGGAGCCGACGGTCAGCGTCGTCGACAAGATTGTGGACAAGCGAGGCACCAGGCCAGTCGCTCAAGCCTATCTGGAGTATCTCTACTCAGAAGAAGGCCAGGACATTGCCGGAAAAAACAACTACCGCCCGCAGCTTCCATCAGTCGCCGCCAAGTATGCTGCGCATTTCCCGGCGCTGGAGCGGTTTACCCTGCAGGAACTCTTCGGCAACTGGCAGAAAGCGCACAAGGCGCACTTTGCCGATGGCGCCAGCTTCGATCAAATCTATTTGCAGGGCGCGAAGTAGCGGCGATGAGACACCCTTCGCCGATGGGGAACGTTTGGTCAGCTATCCCGGCTGATCACCCAGCAACCGAAATAATCGAATTCTCTAATCGGAGGCGATGGGGAATTTGATGGCCTTGGTGTTGAAACAGCCCAGCGTCCTTCCAGGATTCGGTCTGACTCTGGGATTCGCATTGTTCTATTTCAGCCTGATCGTATTGATCCCCCTCAGTGGTCTCGTCGTCAAGACGACCACACTGACCTGGGAACAATTCTGGCACACGGTGACGGAGCCGCGTGCGATTGCTTCATACCAGCTCACATTCGGCGCCTCATTTCTGGGGGCCCTGATCAACGGCTTCTTCGGATCGGTGGTCGCCTGGGTCCTTGTACGATACCGCTTTCCTGGGCGCTCGATCGTGGACGCCCTCGTGGATTTGCCCTTTGCCCTGCCGACCGCCGTCGCCGGGATCGCCTTAACTGCCATTTATTCGTCAAATGGATGGATCGGGCGCTATCTCGAACCACTGGGTCTTAAGGTCGCCTTTACACCCCTGGGTGTCCTGGTCGCACTGACCTTCATTGGATTGCCGTTCGTCGTGCGAACTGTTCAACCGGTACTCCAAGATTTGGACATGGAGGTGGAAGAAGCCGCCACCACGCTGGGAGCCAATCGATGGCAAACATTCAGGGCGGTGATTGTGCCTGAACTGTGGCCTGCCCTGCTGACCGGCATGGCGATGGCATTCGCCCGCTCCGTCGGGGAATACGGCTCAGTCATCTTCATCGCCGGCAACATGCCGCTCAAATCGGAGATCACTCCCCTGTTGATCATGACCAAACTCGAACAGTACGATTACGCCGGAGCCACGGCGCTGGGAGTCGTCATGCTCGTGGTGTCATTTATCCTCGCCCTGATGATCAATCTCATACAATGGTGGAGCGGCAGGCGCCACACCGCTCGTTAGAAAGAGAACGCATGTCAACGGAGATCGCTGCCAGAGTAAGAAACGAGGAGTGGAAAGCGTCATTGACCAGCGAAAGCGCTTTGGTTCGCTGGGTGCTTATTGTCGCGGCTCTCGGATACTTGACGCTCTTCCTGTTCATCCCCCTCGCAGCTGTGTTTACCGAAGCGTTGAAGAATGGACTTGAAAGCTACTTCGCTTCATTTACGGACCCGGATGCCCTGGCGGCGATTCGCCTGACCTTCCTCGCCGCATCACTGGCCGTTCCCCTCAACCTGGTGTTCGGCATTGCCGCAGCCTGGGCCATCGCCAAATTCGAATTCGTCGGCAAACAGATTCTCATCACGCTCATCGACATCCCATTGGCCGTGTCCCCCGTCATCTCGGGATTGATTTACGTGCTGCTCTTCGGGGCGCAAGGCTGGGTGGGCCCCTGGCTGGCCGAGCACGACATCAAGATCATCTTTGCCCTCCCGGGTATCGTGCTCGCTACCACCTTTGTCACCGTTCCGTTTATCGCGCGCGAATTGATCCCGTTGATGCAATCGCAGGGGCGAGAGGAAGAAGAGGCGGCCCTCACGTTAGGCGCGTCCGGATGGCAAACGTTTACCCGCGTCACCCTCCCGAATATCAAATGGAGCCTGCTCTACGGTGTAATTCTCTGCAATGCGCGGGCAATGGGAGAATTCGGAGCGGTCTCCGTCGTCTCAGGCCATATTCGAGGGCTCACCAATACGCTGCCGCTGCATGTCGAGATCCTCTACAACGAATACAACGCCGTCGGAGCGTTCGCAGTGGCCTCACTCCTCACCTTGTTAGCCATTGTAACGCTCATAGCGAAAACCATCATCGAACGGAAAACGGCTTCATCACGAACGGCGCATGACCCTGTATGGAGCGCGCAACCAGGGAGCCCGTCATGAGTATCCAAGTCGATCACGTCACCAAACGATTCGGCAACTTCACCGTCCTGAACGACGTGAGCCTGCATGCAAAGGCAGGAGAACTCATTGCGCTCCTCGGTCCCTCCGGTTGCGGCAAGACCACCCTGCTGAGAATCCTGGCTGGACTAGAAAGGCCAGACCAAGGACGAATTCTCCTGCATGACATCGAGGTGACGGATCAGCGTATCACCGACCGTCGCGTAGGATTCGTGTTCCAGCATTACGCCCTGTTTCGGCATATGACCGTCACAGAGAATGTCGCATTCGGGCTGAGCGTGCTTCCCAAGGCGCAACGGCCTTCTCCTGACAAGATCCAGAAGAAAGTCGATGAGTTGCTCTCATTGGTCCAGATGCGGGCAATGGCCGACCGCTATCCGAACCAGCTTTCCGGAGGGCAACGTCAACGCGTGGCCCTGGCCAGAGCTCTGGCCGTGGAACCGAAACTGCTCCTGCTCGATGAACCGTTCGGCGCATTGGATGCCAAGGTCCGAAAGGAGCTGAGACGCTGGCTTCGGCGACTTCATGACGAATTGCACATTACCAGCATCCTGGTGACGCATGACCAGGAAGAAGCCTTGGAAGCCGCAGATCGCATCGTAGTGTTGAACCAAGGGCATATTGAGCAGACCGGTACGCCGGAGGAGGTTTATGAGAACCCGGCCACACCGTTCGTCTACCAGTTTCTCGGCGATGTCAACGTATTTCATGGCCGCATGTCTCAAGACGAGACCGTGCACGAAGAAGCGGACAGGCCAGCTCCCGCGGAGGGAGACGCTTCGGACGAACACGAAGTCACCTTTGTCCGCCCCCATGACCTGGAACTCAGCCGGAGCCGAACCACGCCGACCCAGCTCGAAGCAACCGTGCGATTTGTTATCACCGCCGGATCGCGAGTGCGGCTAGAGCTGTTGTCGAAGGACTCACCTCAGATTATTTCGGTCGAACTCACCAAAGACCGCTACCGTGAGCTACGGCTTCAACAAGGCGATGTGGTCTTTGTCCACCCGAGACAACTACAAGTATTCAAAATGCCCGGCCCCTCGTCGATGTAAATGGTGTGATCATGGGCAGAAAATTTTGCCATCTCTTTTGGGATGAGGTGATGCGGCGGAGTGTTCAATAAGCCGGTTGGACAAATCCCTCTTCAGTGCGATGATCGTACCTCCTTTGGGATTCGGAACCATGGCGGATCAGGCAGAGGCCTCGCCTACTCCCTCACTTTACTTCTCTTTAAACAAGAGATACTCTTTCATTCCTGTTTCAATTTTACCCCGCAAAGGCTTGGGATTGAACCCAGATGGGATTCATGCCTGCCAACACCAACCTGCTACACATCTCGGGAAGGAGACTGCCATGTTACGACGTTTATGCGCCTTGATCGTGCTTGCCGGCGTGTTCGGGACAACCCCGCTCTGGGCGGCTCAACTAAGCCGACCACAGGTGGAATATTCAGCCGATTCAGTGATGCAGACCGAGGACGGAACGATGGAACAGCATGTCTATGTCACCCCTGCTAAGGAGCGTCGGGAAATGCTGACCGGGGACGGCGATGGGGGGATTCAGATTTTCAGGTTTGACAGCAAAGTGATGTTGCAACTGATGCCGTCAGAGAAGATGTACATGGAGCACTCGATGGCGCAAAACAAGGGCAATGACCCCTCGCAGTGGGACTTTCAGGAGACCGTGATGGGTGAGGAAGTGCTGAATGGTATGAAAGTCACCAAGTACAAGACCATCGCCACCAGCACCGACGGGAAAAAATACGGCGGCTTCTCCTGGCGGACGAAGGAGGGAATCTCCATCAAGTCCGATTTGCTCTACAAGGAGGGAAACGAGAAGAAACGGATGATGACGGAACTCAAGAATGTAAAGGTCGGCAGGCAGGATCCAAAGTTATTCGAGGTGCCGGAGGGATTCACGAAATTCGACATGGCGGGAATGATGAGCGGCGGCATGATAGGTCAGAAAGGAATGGGACAGCCGCCTACAGACCGGCCCAGCTCAAGAAATAGACCCACGGTGTACCAACCCGGTGTCAATGTGCCTCAGACAAATGCTCCGGTAACACCTGAACATGAACCGCCCGCCGACGATCGCTCCGACATAGAGAAGGCCAGCGGCATGTTGAAAAAAATGTTTGGGCAATAGGCACATAGATGACCCGAATCGGGCGCGAAGGATCGCTCGTTCTCGGCATGGCCATGACCGCCATGCTGTGCGCTGTCGACATTCGCGCCGAGGAACTTCCAGCCAAGCCATCGATCAAGGCCTCGGCGCTGTATATGGTCGAATTGAAGTCCGGGCGCGTCCTGTTAGAAAAGGATCCGGCCCGCCGGCTGCCTCCCGCCAGCCTCACAAAAATCATGACGGCGCTGATTGCCTTGGAATCAGCGCCGCTTCAAGAGGTAGTGAAGATCGACCGCCGTGCGCTCTCTCATCCGTCGTCTCTCAAATTCCAGGCCGGAGAAGAGTTTCTCCTGCGCGATCTATTGACGGCCATGCTCGTCTCCAGCGCAAATGACGCCTGCGAGGCCGTCGCCTGGCATGTGGGGGGCGATGCCGGCAAGTTCGTCACCATAATGAATGAGCGAGCCCGCACCTTGGGATTGAAGAATACACATTTTGCCAATGCCTGTGGATTCGACGCCCCTGGTCACTATTCGACAGCGGCTGATTTAGCCAAGTTGACCGAACAGGCGCTGCAACAGCCGGTTTTCTCCATGATGGTCCGCACCATAGTCCGTGACATCGCTAGCGTGAACGGCAAGCGCCAGGTATCACTCCATAGCACCAACGAACTCCTCCTCGACCCGGATGTGAACGGCGTGAAAACCGGCTATACAAGCAAAGCAGGACGCTGCTTGATCGCCAGCATGTTCAAGGACGGCCATCGGTTGCTGCTCGTGGGATTGAATGTCAAGGATCGCTGGGAACAGGTCCCCCGCCTGTTACGGCATGGACAGGAGTTATTGTGGGCCGGAAGTAAGTAGAGGCACTCATTATGGCCGTCCGATCTGGTGGAGATAGGCGTCGCGAAGATTGTTCTGGGCCAACGCATAGTCGGGATCTAGCTGGACCGCAATACGAAACTCTTCGATGGCTCGCTCCCAGTCATCCCGGAGCAGGTAGGCATGACCGAGGTTGTTGTGAGGTCTCGCCTTCTGCGGCGACTTCTCGACCGTGTCGGACCAGAGTAGGACCGGATCGCGATAGAGCGCGTTCCGTTGATACGTGAAGACACAGAGACAGCAGATGAGTGCGAGCGCGATTGTGCCGGCGACTACCGGGAGCAGGCGTGGATGCTGAAAGGCCGTTATGAGCCAGCGCGTGAACTGCGAACCCAGGAACACCAATACAAGCACAACACCAATGGACGCCAGGTAGAGGTTGCGCTCGCTCAGCAGATCATTTCGGGGAATCAGGCTTGTGGGCAGGAGCTGAACAAAAAACCATCCGATGCCGAAGGCAACCAGCGGAAAACGTCGCCACGAAAACCAGGCAGATGTCGCCGCTCCGAAGAGCAGCAACAGATCCAGAGGAAGCGGCCATTGAGTCAGCGAGTGGAATACAGGGAGATCGTGATCGAAGTTCTGGTTCCAAGGAGTAAAAAAAAGAGTCAGCGCATAGGCCGTGGCATGCGACTCGCTCAGTAGATTATCCAAGAGGGGACGGACGTCCAGGCTGAATTGAGCAAGCGCGGCATAGCGCGGATGGCTCCAGGCCCATCCCGCGGCAAAAAGCAAGACGACCCAAAAGGATACATGGCGGGAGAGAATTGCAGTGCGAAGGGACGGCCCTCTCAGCCGGCGAATGAGCAGATCCCAGAGCAATAAGACGAGTGGAAATGTCGCCGCCGTTTCTTTCGAACCGAGCGACAAGATGAGTAACAAGACCGAGCCTGACAGATACAGTCGGCGGAGCAGCACGTCGTCCGGATGCTCCGAGGCCTTGATATACAAAAAAAACGCAAAGAGGTAAAAGAACGCCATCAGGCCCGATGCCCGCCCGGAAATGTAGGTGACCGTTTCCGTCTGGATCGGATGGAGGAGAAATAAAACGGCCGTCCAGAGCGGCAGATGCCGGATCTCCTCAGTCACGGCTCGAGTGAGAATGCGATAGACGAGAAGACCGGAGCCAAGGTGAAGCAGGAGATTCAACAGGTGGTAGCCGGAGGGATCATGTCCATAGATCGACCGGTCGAGAAAGAAGGTGCCATACAGCACCGGTCTCACCATATGGTCGAGATGACGGACAAAGGTTGCTGCGCGATCGAGATGAGGATTGAAGAAAATCGTAAAGACGTCGTCATACTGGAAGTCACCGCGAAAGGTCCCCGCATAGACGCCGGCGGTGACCATGGCGAGCAGGAAACAGACGAACGATGGGCGCATGAGGAGCCGTTCCACGGTTTCCTTATACTGCATCGGGCCTTGATGGTATAGGGGGGATTATGAGGATCTTGAATTCCGCGACGTATGGTTTGGTCCTTGGAACGGCCTTGTTGTGGGTCCCGTGCAGCACGGGTGCCGAAGTCGATTTAGAGGCCGAGGTCAAAAAGCACATGAATGACCCCATAGGCTGCGGCTGTAGCAAGCAGGATGAGACGGACCTTGAAAGCCGTATCAAGCAGGTGGAAGCCGCGATTAAGGAGTACGAGTCCCAGATCAAGGAGTGGGAGGCCAAGGAAAAAAGCGCGAAGGAATCGTTGCTCCTCACCAACGACAATCGAGGCAGCGTGCAGGGCTCCGTCAGTTTTCGAATGTCCACCGTCCGGACAGCCAACGCGCGGTCGTTTGCCGCGGAAACGGACGCGAGCTGCACCACTACGATTGATCCGAACGCGACCCCTTGTTTGCGCGGCGCGCTTCAAGATCATGAATCGGTGCACAAAAAAGCCTGTGATGCGAATAAGAGCAGCAATCCGTTCGTGGATTGGCGGGACAAGCAGCGTGTGGTGGACTACATGAAGGAAGAACAGGCAGGCTACAGGAAAGAATCGGAGCGATTGCAGCAGGAATTACAGAAGATGAAAAAGTACTGTTCCCTCGATAAAAGCATTCGCTGGGCTCTCGAGCGAGCCGCAGCAGACCGGGAACGGCTACGGGAAGCCTATGACAATGTGGACGGCCTCAGGAAGGTCTTACGGTAGCTCTTTACGGTCAGGAGGAACCTCATGAAGGTATCATTTACACGCACGTCGGTCGTCGGCGCGAGCGCCCTATTCATGATGGCCCTCGGCAGCTTTTCAAGCCCGTCCGAAGCGACCTCTCTGAGAGGGATAGGCCCCACTCCGGAAGGAGTTCCAGCCTCCTCGCCGAAAGGCGGAATCTCGACGAAACAATCCATCGTCGGACAATACACGAACACGTGCGCAAATAAACCAGCCTCAACAGCCCCTTGCGACAAGATTAGAAAAGATGCTGTGGAAATTCTCACCGAAGATTTGCGGACATTGGGGTCCTCCGCAAATCGTACATACCTGCCGACTGTTCTCGGAATCTTCAAGAGCCATGAAATCGAGTTGCGGATCGCCGCCGCTGATGCGATCGGCATGATGGGTCCGCAGGATCAGGACGTGGAGACATTGGCGCCCCTTGCCAACGATCCGGTGCCTGATGTGAGAAGAGCTGTTTCCCAAGCAATCTCCCATGGCAAAGGCAGCGCCATCAGCCTATTGAGTCAGCGCACGACGTCGATGAGAATGGGACCGGCACCGGAAACTCCGGCCGACGCCGCCAAATACTCGATCCCGGTTGCCCCGGACAGTACATACCTGTTCTATGGGAGTGATCCTGCATTGGGCCGGTTGTCTTACACGAGCAAGAACGAGGCAGCGGGGTTCTTCAAGGCGAAAGCGAAAACGGGGCCGTTCAAGCTGGATGACTTTCAGGAGAAATACCGCTATCAACTGCGAGACGAGCAGGAGGCGAAAGAGCAGATTCACAACGAAAAGGCCAAGCAACTGGAACAGATCAAACCGGATCTAACGAATGCCAAAGCGCTCACCGAGTTTATGGAGCAGGCTCAATCGGTTCAAATGGGCCAACTCGCTGCGATGCAGTTGGATTCATATCAGCCGGCCCTTTTCAAGGAGCCGACCGTCTATATTCTGGAAGAGCGGAAGATCGGCCAACGCAGCTATCCGACGCGCTATGTGGTGCTCTATCAAGACCAGGCGCTCAAACGGCCCGGCTATCGTCTCAACTGGATGACGGTGCCCGACGATGCCATCAAGGCCGCACAAGCGGTCTCACTGGTGAGCGAGAAAGAGGAAGCGGCCCGCAACAAGGAGAGCGAGGCCCTGAAAAAGCGAGCAGAGGCGCTGGAATCCCTCACGAAGAAAAAAGACGAACAGGAGAAAAAGAATTTCAAGAAAGGACAAGCGGATCTCGAAAAGGAACTGGGATTCTAGCCCGCATTATTCCCGATGCGCGGCAAGCGCGAGAGGCGAGACTCGCGAGAATTGTGAGCGAGACAGGCACCACGCAAAGTTCGAAGATCCGAAAACATCGAACCGTTGTCTTTCGCGCATCGCTCACGCCGCGTGACGTACTACTTCTTCTGCTTGGCGCGCGCCAGCGCCATGGCCATAGCCATCGTGCCGGCTGGCTGCGGTTCGCGCTCCGGAGCGCGCTGCTGAATCGGCGGACGCCGGTTACGTGGCTCGCGTGCTGCTCCCGTAGAGACCTCGGCGGGCACGCGGCTTGAGGCGGAAGCACTGACTGGCGCATCGTCGAGGCGCATGGTCAGAGAGATGCGCTGACGCTTCACATCGACGTCCAACACCTTCACCTTCACGATCTGGCCTGGCTTCACGACCTCATGGGGGTCCTTGATGAATTTGTTGGCCAGCGCCGATACGTGCACAAGACCATCTTGATGCACCCCGATATCGACGAAGGCCCCAAAGGCCGCGACGTTCGTGACTACCCCTTCGAGGACCATGCCTGGATGCAAGTCGGTCAGAGACTCGACGCCCTCTTGGAATGTGGCCGTCTTGAATTCCGGGCGCGGATCACGGCCCGGTTTTTCCAGCTCAGTCAAAATATCCCGCACCGTCGGTACGCCAAACTTTTCATCGATAAAGTCGGCGGGAGATAATCCCTTCAGAACCGCCGGCTGGCCCATGACGTCCACGATCCCTTTGCTGATGCGCGCGAGAATGCGCTCGACCACCGGATAGGCTTCCGGGTGGACCGAAGAGCGATCGAGCGGATTGTCGCCGTCGTTGATGCGCAGAAAGCCGGCGGCCTGTTCGAACGTCTTGTCGCCCAGACGCGGCACCTTGCGGATTGTGATGCGATTCTGAAACGGGCCGTTCGCATCACGGTACTCGACGATATTTTTCGCCAGCACCTTGTTCAGACCCGACACTCGTTCAAGCAACGGCACCGAGGCCGTGTTGACGTCCACGCCCACGGCATTGACGCAGTCTTCGACGGTCGCATCGAGCGAACGCGCCAGCGCCCGTTGATTTACATCGTGCTGATATTGGCCGACGCCGATCGCTTTGGGATCGATCTTCACCAGTTCAGCCAGCGGGTCTTGCAGCCGACGGGCGATAGAAACGGCGCCGCGTAGACTGACATCCAACTCGGGAAACTCCGCAGCGGCGAAGGCCGAGGCTGAATAGACCGAGGCGCCGGCTTCGCTCACCACGATCTTGGCTACTTTGTGTTCTGGCTTCTGCGCCATGACGAGTTTGATCACCTCAATGGCCAGCTTGTCGGTCTCCCGGCTGCCGGTACCATTACCGATCGAGATCAATTCGACGCCATGCTGCACAACCAGCCGTGCCAGCGTCGCCAACGATCCCTGCCAATCATTACGCGGCTGGAGCGGATAAATGGTCGTGGTTTCCAGCAGCTTGCCGGTCGCATCGACCACCGCCACCTTACAGCCAGTTCGGATGCCGGGGTCGAGGCCGAGCACGGCCTTCGGGCCGGCAGGCGCTGCCAGCAACAGCTCGTGCAGATTGCGCCCGAAAATCTTGATCGCCTCGGTCTCCGCTGCTTCGCGCAACTGCACCAGCAGTTCCACCGAGAGTTGTAAGTGCATCTTGACGCGCCAGGCCCAATCGCACACACCCATGAGCCATGTATCCGCACAACGGCCCCGGTCTTCGATGCCGACGTGCGCCGCGATTGTCGCGATGCAGGGATGAGGCGTCACTGCCTCCAGTGCCTCACCCAGGCCCAATTCAATTTTCAACACACCCAGCGTGCGGCCACGGAACAGTGCCAGCGCGCGATGCGAAGGAATGGTGCGGATGGTTTCAGCATAGGCATAGTAATCCCGGAACTTTTCTTCCGCGGCCGTTTCCTTACCTTTCATCACAGTGGACGTCACAACACCATGGTCCCAGAGGCGAGTGCGCAATTTCGCGAGCAGGTCGGCGGTTTCAGCAAAGCGCTCGACCAGAATGTCCCGCGCACCTTCGAGCGCGGCTTTTGCGTCCGGCACATTGATGGCATCAACACCCTCGGCGGCAGGCTTTGCGATCAGATACTTCTCGGCTTCCAGTTCCGGGTCGAGCGTCGGATCGGCAAACAAGGCATCGGCCAGCGGTTCCAGCCCTGCCTCGCGCGCAATCTGCGCTCGCGTGCGGCGTTTGGGCTTGTAGGGCAAGTAGAGATCTTCCAAGGTTTGCTTGGTCGCCGCTGCGTCGATGGTCCCACGCAGTGCGTCGGTCAGTTTGCCCTGCTCTTCAATCGAAGACAGAATCGCCGCGCGGCGCAGCTCCAATTCCCGCAGATACAGAAGGCGCTCTTCCAACGTGCGCAAGTGGGTATCGTCCAAGTTGCCGGTAGCCTCCTTGCGATAGCGCGCAATAAACGGCACGGTTGAACCTTCATCGAGCAGGGCGACCGCAGCCGCGACCTGGTTGGGTCCCACGCCAAGTTCCTTGGCAATGAGTGGAACAATCTTCAGCTGTGCTGCGTCTGAAACTGGCTGGGTCATAGTAGAAACCATCTGTGTTCGTTACCGATCTTTCCAAAAGCGGCGCCCTGCCGAGTGCAGGCCACTCAGAGCCACGCGCACTTTTTATTAAGAATTATGGTGTATTGAGAGTCCTGGTCCGTGGAACTAGTGCATACACTGCAGTATTTGGAAGCTGGTGGCGAGTGTACTGCAAAACCTCTCCGCGTATCTAGCCCATCTACCCAGACCCACATGAGCCACTGGCCCTTAGCCTAAGACTTCGCTACACTTCTCTGGCAGGATGCTGAAAAAGTCCGCCAGCTTTGTTCTCGCATCGCTCAGAGACTCAACGCTGAGACAAACTTCCTCGGAGGTCGGAAACACGTGAGGGGCTTTTCCGTTTGCCAAGAACTATTGAAAGGGCAAACGGCTCCACAAAGTGCGGTCCGTACCTCCTCGTCTTTTCGCTCGCTGCGGCCGCGCTGGACGGACATTTTGAGCATCCTGCAAGCCGTTCTTGCGCCGACACCATTTCCCAAGATCACAGTGGGATTTGAGCACAAACTGAGTTTTCCCGCAGCCTGCTAGAAGGAGAAATCGATGCGAGAGGAACGAACAATCAATTTCTATACGCTGCTTGAACTCTTACCCACTGCGACGGAGGCTGACATCAAAAAAGCCTGGCTTGAACAAATCCAGGTCTGGCATCCGGATCGCTTTGGCCATGCGCCAACCTTGCACCGGAAGGCGGAAGCCAGGACACAACTGATCAACCAGGCCTATCAAACTCTCAGTGACCCCATCGCACGCACCAGCTACGATGCTAAGAATCAACCCTCGGAATCTCACAAGCCATCCGCACGCCCCACTCCTGCGGCAAACCCCTCTTCTGGATCGTACGCCTCCACTCCGCCACGCCCTCAACAGACCAGTCGACCCAGCCAGGACCCGCGAGGGCCCCAATCGCTCATCATGTTGCTCTCTCAGCAAGGCCAACCCAAACTCATGGTGCCGGCCATTCATCTCTACGTTGACCCTCGAGAGTACCAACCCTACGATTTTCACGGGTTCATCCGCATCGCTGGGACGATGCGAGAAACCTTGCCCGTCAGCGGCTATGCCGTTGCTGAAGTTCCCGAACTGTTATGCATCAAGCGCATGGGCATCGAAGAACTCTACACCGTCTTTTCCAATCCCTCCTTCAATCGCCCGCCATTCCTCCATGAACTTGAGCAGACCCTCGCCTTCCCCTCTCGCTTCCTGGTCATCGAAGGCATACTCCAGCATCGGAAGGCCGGAGGACGGCTCAACCAATACCACAAGATTGGGCTGATGGATTTCCTGGACGCCCTCACAGCCAGATATGGCATCCAGATCATCTACGCGGACACGCGCGACGAGGCCGAAGAACGCATCGCCAATCTGACAGCCATGCACTATGCCTATTATTTCGCTGAGCAGCAGGGGTTCGGGCGTTGCCTCGCGGAGGACGATTTGTAGAGCTGATGACGGGTGGGACGCCGTGAAACGTGAGACGTAAAAGGTGAAACGTTTCAGCCATACAGCGGAAGATGAACGACGCTGAACTGTCCCTTCAAGTCCTCGTTCCAAATCCGACCTGCCGCCATGCTTCGTAGATCACCACTGCCACTGCGTTGGAAAGATTGAGGCTCCGGTTTCCAGGGACCATGGGGACACGGATTCGCTGCTGCTCGGCAACCGTTCCCAGAATCTCAGCCGGCAACCCACGGCTTTCCGGGCCAAAGACAAACGCATCACCGACGGCATAGTCGACCAAATCGTATTGTTGAGTGCCTTTGGTGGAAACGGCAAACAGGCGGAGGCCTTTCATGCCGGCAGCACAATCGGCCCAGCTTTCGTGAACCGTGATCGTGGCAAATTCGTGATAGTCCAGTCCTGCTCGCAGCAATTGCTTATCCTCCAGCGTAAAGCCAAGAGGTTTTACGAGATGCAGCCTTACGCCAGTATTGGCGCAGAGCCGTATGATGTTGCCGGTGTTAGGAGGAATTTCTGGCTGAAAGAGAATGACGTCGAACATGGATACGTGTTTGGTGCCGGAGATTATTATTGAAGTATCTAATGGGAGGTAAGTCTACTGCAAAGGCCCAATGGTATCCAGCCATCCCCTTCCGGGCGGCGCGCAAAGCGCGTTGCATCTATTATCCAGTGCCTCAAGAAGTATGGCGGGAAAATATAATAAGGCCGATGATGACGGCGACAAGAGACGAGGGCCGGACGTCTAGCTGCCAGGATTGAGCAATTCTGGCGATTGACTTCTGTTCGAACGGGCCTTCAGCAATTCGATGAGTTCAACTCGTAGCGTACTGTTGAGACGTTGCCGCGCCTCAAGCGGCAGGCGAAGAAACTCCACTCCAAACTGATGGCCTCGCACCCACTTAATCGTGCCGAGCTCAATTGACAGCGCCCGCATCTGATTGGGGAGCATGACACTCACTCGCAGATCACTGCCACAGAGAACCTCTCGATCGCACAAGACGGAGCACCCCATCAGCGATAGATTGGTCAGCATACCTTCGCCGACAAACGGCGTACCGCCAAAGATGACAGGATAGAAAAGCGGGAACCGATGATAGGTTCGAGCGTAAGGAAGGGACGCCATGGCAGCCTCCATGACGTCGGATTGTACAGGGGCGGGTACTGGCGCGGTATCCTACATTAGGAGGGGGAGCCTTAGCCCGCGAGGGGTGAAACGCATCTCGTTGAGGAAAAACACATATAGGTTAACGGCGTGCGCAGATCAATCCTTCCTTTTGAAGGCAATTCGATATGTGCCAAGGCGGCCAAGAAGCGCTTCTTCAGTCGATAATTCAAACGTCACCTCGACCCCCTTGTCTTTATCCCAACGACCAAACGCGATATCTGAGAATCGGTCGTAGAGTTCGTTCACAGATTCGGGGATCTCCCTTTTTTCTTCAACCAATTCAAAGAGCAATATGAGAGACAGCGGCACCATCGGCATCTTGAATTGAATCTTCTCCAATCCCGACTTGAGAACTTTCAGCCTATCCTTATTGCCTTCCGCCAGCTTCGCAAATAGTTTCAGCGCCTGACCGACTTCAAAGGGCAATAATTCATACTTTGTAAATCCAGCAGGAGGCGTCTTCAACATCTCGACCTTCCTGCTGGTGACCAGAAGACTGATATTCAGCTCGTCAGCGAATTGTGCGGCTTTGTCTAATGCCTGTTGCCGTTTCGATGAAGGCACCTCGTCGAGGGCATCCACCATCAGCATTGTAATGGCCATCCGGCTTTCGAGTTCGGGAGAAACAACCAGTGTTCCCATCAAGGCCCTTGTGTCATTCATCTCCAAGATTTTCCTGGCTTCCACTAAGATCGGCAGTTCAAAAGGCCGCTTGTTTCCACTCCCACGTATCACGTCCATCAACGCATCGCGGAACATCTGGATTGCCAGTCTTACCAACGCCGCGGACTTCCCGCTGCTGGGATCACCGACGAGAAGCACCCTACGGTCCTCTTCAATGATCTCTTTAAGCTTCGCGAGGTGGGAAGGTTTGTCCACCGACACTTCCCGCCCCTTGGCTCTTTCTCGCACACCTGTTTTTGCCACAAGAATCTCAACATAGTAGTCCGACAGATTCTTTCTCTTGCCCCCCAACCAATGCTTCGCTTCCAGCCGAGCAATCTGAACGTGCAGGGACTCGATGACTTCCTGTTCAAAGAACACTTGGGGATAGTGCTCGGTACACTTGCCTATGAGCCAGTCGATATCGCGCACATCCTCCAGGTTTATCGGAGCGTCCGCGACGAGCTGTTTCCTCGCCTGAAGGCTGAACTCTCCCGCAACAATCACCATGATTTTATTCACGGGAAGATCCTTGAAAATCGTTTCTGCTTCAGCGGGATGTTCCAGCGCATGACCGACTAGGCTCTCAACTTCTTGAAACTTTTTACTCGCTCCGGCTTTCAAAATGTCTGTAACCTCTTTTTTGAGCTGATCGACTGCGCCTGCTGTTATCTCTGTAATAGGCCAGCATTTGACGACAACCGCCGTGACATCGATGCCGATGTTATCCCTTTTAACAATCACTAAGTCTTTGCCATGTTCATTCGCACCGTACGTGATCGCGGTGCTATAACTTGGCTCCATACGCTCAAACAACGCCTTCACATGCTTATGCAATTTCGCTTCTGGGAACGCCATGAGAATGGATAGCCGAGTTTCATACGTCAACGCTTTCGCGTACTGGACAAGCTCTTCCTGTATATCCATTCCGACCCTCTGCCAAGTAAATTTCCTAAACAAGGCTACTTGCAGTCTCCAAGACTGTCAACCTTGTTATTCAGAATCGCCCCCCCCTCTTAAGAGGGAGTGGCTGGCCTGATTTTCCTCTCGAAAAATGTGAAACGTGAGATCTGCCTACGTTTCGGGTTTTTAGTGAGAGACGTGAGGCGATTGAAGGGACTGACAACTGGACTGCGGAGTTAGAGCAGTAGAATATTCCTGTTTACCTCATGCCATAAAAAGTAATTCTCTTTCGAGGAACCAGGTCATATCCTACACTGGCGGTGCAAGAATGACATCGTGTCAAGAGACGAGGACATATGGTAAGCACTAGAAAGCACCCCAACTCCGGAGCGGTGCTCGTGGTTTTCACATTGAGCCTCTGGTTCTTCATACCGTCAGAGCCTACGGGCATCTCACAGGCCGTTGCAGAAGAGAACGAGTCTCCAACATTTGTGACGTGGCCTGAGAAAGGCTTGGGACTTTCGATTGATTTAGCCGGCTTCAAGAAAGACCTCGATCTTGTAAAACCCGATGGTCGCCGCTATCTCATGGCCTCACATCCCAAAACAGGACTCAACGTGTCAGTCACCCTCGAGATAGTCCCAACCCAGGCCTCAGCACAAGGCTGCATAGACCAGCTTAAACTGATACAGAAAGGCCCCTTAGCCACCCGGGGTCAGGACATCAAACTCGACACCGCGGACAAGCTACCCACCCTCGAGTATATCCTTCATAAGTTCGAGGGAGTCCTTGTTGATCAAAAGAATATGTATACCTGCCTCGCACAACAAGACGTCTACGCCGATATCCATCTTTCCAAGGCCCAATACACCACGGCCGACGCACCGTTCTTTCAGACGATTCTCAAATCCGTTCGCTTACAGTCGGGTCCCTCAGAGGTTAAACAGAGACAGGCCAAGACCCAGCCAGAGCCACAGATCCAGCCCCAGGTTCAGATCCAGGTCCAGCCGCCAGCACCGCCGAACAGCAGGGAATTACTCGATATAGGAAACGCACTCTACCGGCAGAGCAACTACGCCCAAGCCATTCCACCCTATCAGAAAGCATTCGAGCTTGAAAAAGTAGAGCCGCAACTCGACCGGAACCTTTGGCGTGTCCTGATCGACAATCTAGGCATGGCCTATAGAATGACCGGTCATCTCAAGGAGGCGAGATCCACGTTTGAGCAGGGAATACAGGCCGACCCTACCTACCCGATGTTCCACTACAATTTGGCCGGCACGTTTGCGGGAATGAACGACCTCGATCATGCGATACAGTCGCTCGCGACAGCGTTTCGCTATCGCAAGAATCAGAATCCTGGCGAAAAAGGGATGCCCGATCCACGCCAGGACTCATCCTTTCAGCGCTTCATGAGGAACGAAACCTTCCGCACCTTGGTCAATGACCTGACCGCCACAAAGAGCTAGCCCACATCATTCATAACCGTTCATTATGAACTCGCCCGAGAGCGCGTTCCAGGGAAAGCGTTTCAGGAATTTATGAGAGACGAAAGACGAACGACGAGATACGAGCGACGAGGACCGGACGCGCTGGGCAGCCGACGGGGTTGAGGCCTCAGCTACAGCAAATCCCCGTTCGATCATGCGACCGAGTCGTGTCCAGGAAGATGTGTCCTTGCTCGCAAGGTATGACGCCTCAATTGGCTGATGAGGTAGAACACAATGACCAGATTCAACAGCAGCACGCCGACTCGAAGCATCGACACCTGTTCAATGACCTCATAGAGTTCGAATGGAAGCAGCAGGCTCGTTGACACCACCGTCAGATACGCGGCCCAGGTGAGCTCCAGCCACAGCCCTATGCCCTCCACCAACAACATCCCCGCATAACCCAGACTGACAAGCCCTGCCAGCAATACAGTATGAGGCTGCAGCGCATCCACTTTCAGAACCAGGGCATGGATGAGACGCGAGTCAGCATTCAAATGCAGCGCTTCGATCAGAAGCGAGAACAGCGTGGCAATCTCGGCATGCACCAACTTGAGGAGACCTAACCCGAGGAGAAGTAACAGCAGACCCTTCACCACCTTGAACACCGCAATCACGGCCAGGCCGGTATGGTGGGAGCGTGCCGTCATCAATTCAAGAGACTATCACAAACGACGCATCCTTCTTCTCGTGAAACGTTCGGACTTTCAGCGAGAGACGGGGACCGGACGCGACTGGCGGATGAACCGATTACGTCAACTGTGACAAGTCCTCAACCCACAATATTCGCTTGCCATATTCGCCACCCCTAAGCGATGAATAAAATTTCTGATCTGCCGTGACCATAATACCATCGACTGCTTCGGCCAAGGCAAGATAGAGGCAGTCGTACACACTTCGTTGCGTATCCACCGCCAGTTGGTAGGCAGCGGCAAAGAGTCGCTCATCCGCATGACGCTGGAGCGGGAGATGCTTCAACTCCTTCAAGATCATATCGCCTTCGGCCCGAGTGAGTTCCCCTCGCCGAATCTTTTTGGCAAGGACGTTGCCAAGTTCCATTGTTATAAATGCTGGAACATGGAGTCGATAGCGTGACCGGTGCACGCGAAGAGCGGCCTCGGAATGGATCTCCGGAAGGAACCATTTGATCGCCACACTGGCATCGACCACATAGCGGTTCACCGATCGCGATCCTCACGGATGAGCGCGGCGCTGTCACTGAACTTCCGACCGGACCGTCCCAATCGCTTGCGCAATCCTTCGATCCGTTTCCAGGCCCCCTCATAGTCAGGCACCGCGTCTTCCAGAATCGTCTTCACTTCAGATTGCAGAGACCGGCCATGCTCCTTCGCCCGTTTCTTCAAGCGATCGACGATCTTGTTGTCAAGCTGCCGGACAAGAACCTGAGCCATACGGACCTCCTAGGTCAGCTAATTGCTAGCACAATGATAGCGCGAGATCATTCCATGGTCAATAGACGGAGACGCGGTGAACGGCTGGCGGGGCTAACCGCTGACACCTTCTTATTCTGGGGACCCCCATTTGGAGGTTGCCACCTCACAAAGATCTTCTCGCTTAGTGGGTCCAGATCTTCACGGGAGTCGGTTCGAAAGGATACACATGAATCATCCACCCACCAGCTTGCGGAACGAATCGTCCGCCTGCTTGCTGACATTCTGATTCCGTGGCAACCCTCCCCTTGCCCCCAAGTTGTTTCCGGGTCATGCGGCGTCTACTGCCATCCGGCTGGAAGCAGAGATTCACGTGGGCATGCCACTGCGCGACGCTCAACGGAACGCGTTCGTTCAACTGATCCTCGCTCATGCCCCTCGGCGCGGTGTACATCGCCCCTTCGAGTTCATAACCATCCCCGACCTTCTTGTATAGGAGTGCGGTCGGTTCGGCCGGATCAAAGCGAACCTTGGCCAGAAATCGGCGCTGCTTATTGGCGAAATGATAATGCTTGGGCGTTCGCTCTGGATGAAGGGGAACATATCCGTCGTCCATGGCCACCCGATAATCTCTGTACTTGGCAAGCGCCTGCCGCAGGGTCTGGACGATGTGATCGGCGCGCCGGGCATCGTCTGCGTTCGCAGTCCGTAATCCCGTCCATCTCATATGGGGGCCAAGATGTTTTTTATGAGGGGTCATCATGTCGACCGCGCCATCGGCATGATCATGCTGATCCATCGACGCGTCCTCTCCCTGTGCCGGCTCACTCCCCTGAGCCGGGAGCCCACCACCCATGAGAGCGACCACACTCACTGACAACGCCAGCACACAGCCCAGAACAAATCTGCGACAGCGCGCTAAATATCGAACAGCTTGGTCAGTCATCGTGGCACTCATGGTCATAAGAATTGCCCTCTCGGCATAACGCATCCCACCTCCGGTTTAATCGCATACCTTAAACTTCGACTGCTGACAGCGCCGCGTCATCTCCTGCGCCTTCACAATCTGCGCGGCCGTCATCTGTGAGGCCGCAAGGTCTCGATTCTTCTCCGCTTCCCTTCCATCAACGCCGCCCAACGCCTCAGAGGCAACGCTGTACCACATATACGCGCGAGCGACGTCCTGTGGGACACCCCGCCCCTTGGCATACATCAAACCTAGATTGCCCTGTGCATTGGCTTGCCCCTGCTCGGCCGCCCGACGAATCCACTTGAACGCTTCCCGATCATTCTGCGGCACAGCATGCCCCGCGTAATACATGACGCCCAGATTGCTTTGTGCATGTGCATGTCCCTGGTCAGCCGCCAGACGGTACCACTTTGCGGCTTCCTGAGCATCCGGTGGGATGCCCTGTCCCTTGCCATACATCAGTCCCAAATTGAACTGCGCCGATGAGTAGCCCTGTTCCGCCGCTTTGCGGTACCAATAGACGGCTTCTCGAACGTCTTGCGGGACACCCTGTCCCTTGGCATACATCACACCCAGATTGAACTGCACTGAGGCGTCTCCCTGCTTCGCCGCAAGCCGAAACCATTTCTCGGCTTCCTGAGCGTTCTGCGGGACACCCTGTCCATTGAAATACAGCATACCCAGATTGAACTGCGCCGACGCGTGTCCCTGTTCTGCCGCCTTCCGATACCACTGCACGGCTTCCGTATCGAACTGAAGAACGCCCTGCCCCCTCTCATACATCACACCCAAATTGAACTGCGCTCTGGCGTTGCCCTGGTCAGCGAGGGAACGTAAGAGCCGCGCCGCCTTTGTATAGTCGCCACGATTATACGTCGATTCCGCATCCTCAATGGCATCCGCTGCCGCGACTGTCGCACAGGCAACAACCAAGAATACTGCAAAGAGAAACCGCCGCATCGCTCACCTATTTTTCCACTGAGAGACAAGAATCGATCAAAGGCGCTTCATAGCTAAACGCTGGTTCCTGATAGCTTCAGTCCCGAGACGAACAATGCAATGCGAATCGGTATACGGCTGGCAGGCTAGGGGGTGCAGGGTCAACACATGACCTGACCCTGCACCCTCCTTCCTACCGTCGGCTCCCACCTTTGACGCGACGAGGGCGAAATGAGGAACTGACTGTCCAGCGGTTTCGCTTCCAGAGTAAGAGCGCAAGCGCGAGGGTCAATGCGGTTCGAGCCGGAAGCGTCGGTTCAAATGTCATTTCAAACCCCTCTTCGATCCTGCTGTTCTGAACCTCATTGCCTACACTGTCAGAATCGGAGAGGATCGTTGGAACAGGGCTCGTCTCGGCTTCGGCGTAGCGGAGGCAGACATAGATTCGCTTTTCCGAAGGTGGCAGCGCACAGGTCATCACGTCACGCACACAGATCTCGTTGCCGGTGGGATCGATCGCAAGACCAGGACTGAGCACCACCTGCCGGCCGCTCCCTTTCTTCCCAACAGCTACGGACAAACCCGACACAATCCCATCACCAAGGACGAGCTGATTTCTCAGCCGCTGTTTTTCCAATACGTAGTTGTGCTCCGCCGTAAAATCGTCAGCGCTCAAAACCATCCCAGAGAAATAGCGAGGCCGAGAAAACACCATCCGACGAACCATGTGATACCTTCTTGTTAACGGAGAAATAGGGACAGGCTACTTTTTGCCAGGAACTATGTCAATTAAAGGGTGGGCCGATTGGTCTCCAACTGCGCGCAAAGCTCCACCCGCCCAACTCTCAGCGCGCCAAGACGCGCTTTTCCCCGAGCGAGGATCTTCCAATTCTTTATACTTCTCTTTAGGGGAGTGGCCAAGACTGCCCTCGACTGCGCGCATTGCACGAGCACAGGAGACCGATCAGGCTACCCTCACTCATCTAGTGTCACTCGAGCCCGGACTCTGTATAATCCGGCACCGGCATCCCCATGGACAGACTGCACGCTCAACCTTGTGAAGACACTGACTTCTCGCCCCTCACAGATCCGCTGGCTCATCCTCGCCCTGCTGTTTCTCATCAGCGTCGTCACCTATATCGACCGCGTCAATATCTCCGTGACTGCGCGTCAGATGATGCCGGCCTATGGGATGACCGATCAACAGATGGGCTGGATCTTCTCGGCTTTCGTCGTCGGCTATGCCCTGTTTCAGATTCCCGGTGGATGGCTGGCCGATCGCTGGGGAGTCCGCGTGGTGCTCACCGTCGCACTCCTCTGGTGGTCGATCTGTACGGCCTTCACCGCTATGGTGGCCGCCACGTCGCTCGCGAGCCTCTTCGGAGTTGTCGGTGCCCTGATGCTCGTGCGGTTCTCGCTGGGCGTGGGAGAAGCCGTGGCGCTGCCTGCCTTCAATCGTGCTGTCACCAATTGGTTACCGGCTGATAGGCGAGGACTCGGAATCGGGATCGCAATCGGAGGCATCGGATTAGGCTCCGCCATGACTCCGCCCATTGCTGCATGGGTGATGGTGAACTGGGGATGGCCGGCCGTGTTTTTTCTCGCGAGCCTGCTCGGAATCGGGATGGCGATCCTCTGGTGGCTCCTCTCACGCAACCACCCGCACGAGCATCCCTGGGTGAATGCCAATGAACAGGCCCTGCTCACGCACGAGCCGACCACCACCACCGTGCCCTGGCGGACGTTCAGTCGGACTCCGACCATCTGGTGGCTGGTACTCAGCTACAGTTGCCTCGGCTATGTCGCCTACGTCTATCTGTCCTGGTTCTACTTGTACCTCGTGAATGTCCGTGGATTCGATGTACTCCGCGGCGGATTCTATGCCTCCGCCCCCTTTGTAGCCATGTTGATCTTTTGCCCTCTAGGCGGCTGGGTGACCGATCGACTCGCGACCCGCTACGGTCTCACTACCGGACGGGCTGTGACCGGCATGACCGGCATGGTCCTGGCTGGATGCGCGATTGCTCTGGGTGGGGTCGTCGATTCTCCCTTTCTGGCGATCACCAGCCTGTCATTCGGCGCAGGCTGGCTCTACTTTGCGGTCGGCGCCTACTGGGCTTCGACAACTGACTTATCAAAAGCCCATGCAGGCACATTGTCAGGGCTCATGAATACCGGCGCCAATATCGGTGGGACGATCTCCCCAACCCTGACGCCGTGGCTGGCCAATCACTGGGGCTGGCCTGTCTCGTTAGGCGTGGCCGCAGCCATAGCCGTCCTGGGCGGAGTCCTGTGGCTCAAAATCGACCCGGGGAAAGGACTGCGGCAGGACAAGTTCTGAGTTCTGAGTTGAGAGTTCTGAGTTTGTACGATTGAGAGTCGCTGTGAAACCTTCCGCCAACTCAGAACTCTCAACTCAGAACTTCTTCGGAGGCCTTGCCTCCCAGGCTGCGTCCTTGCTAGGTTGATGGCATGACCATGCAATTTCAAAAAATAGATCCGCGCGTTACCATTATAACGCCGCTCGGCGAGATCAAGATTCGGTTCTACCCGGACGACGCACCACGCCACGTCGAGAATTTTCTCAAGCTCGCCAAAATGGGTTTCTATAATGGAACCACCTTCCATCGCGTCGTTCCAGGATTCATCATCCAGGGTGGCGATCCACTGAGCAAGACTGCTGACCGTGCCGTGCACGGGTCAGGCAGTCCCGGCTACTGGCTAAATCCTGAAACCAGCGATCGTCCGCATAAACGTGGCGCGATCGGCATGGCAAAGGTCCCACGAGAGAGCAACAGCACGCGCGACCCCAACGATAACGGCTCGCAGTTCTATATTTGTGTCGATGATAACAGCGGGCTGGACCGAACCTACACCGTCTTCGGCGAGGTCTTTCGAGGCATGGACATAGTAGACAAGATTGTCGCCGCCCCGCGCGACGAATTCGATAATCCGCTGAAGCCGATTACGGTCACGATGACGGTGAAAGAATAGAGAGCTGATGGCGTACGGCACGAGATCGGAAGGACCTAAGCTAGGGCCACAAACCAAGAGTAATGCGAACCGCTTCCTCGACCGCTGCGATTTCATCCTGACTGAGCGTCTCAATCTTGGAACGCAATCGAGACTTGTCCAACGATCGGATCTGATCACCCAATGCGCGCGATGGCTTCCCCTTCACAGTCACAAGCGCTTCGCCAGGATAGAGGGAATCAACGTTACTGGTGAGTGGCAATACCACAACACGTGCGCCGAAGGCATTGCAGGAATTATTTGCGATAATCACAGCCGGCCTAGTTTTCTGAATCTCTGATCCGAGCGTCGGGTCCAGCGCCACCCAATACACGTCCCCACGCCTGGGTATACGCCTCACTTGGGCCATCCCTCCTCGTCAATGTGCTTCCAATCCTCGTCAAAACTTGTCCTCCATCGCTCTTTGCTGGCGGCTTGGTAAGCGGCGTTCAGCGCTTTGGCATCCGGATGAAGTTTAGCGCGGACCGCCCCCGCGATAAAGGCGCTGAGTTTCTTAGGAGGCACTTCTTTTTTGAGTCTCGCATACACATCGTCATCCATCGTAATGTTCAATCGAACAGACATGGCCACCTCCCGCAATAAAATCAATGCTGTATTGTATACAGGATTCAATGCCCTGACAAGCCGTGCAAGATATCTTCAACACAACCGCCGCAGCCTGAACCGCACGCTAGGAGCCTGTCCGAGTAATGGCGAACAATGCGTGACAAGACGTATATTCACGGCAGGGCCAGCAGCGATTCGGTCAGCCGCCGAAGGGTGTGGCTGATACGTGTGCCCCTGAGTGGAATGGTGATCGGGTTGGGGAGACTCATCCTCTCGCTCCGGTTTCGGCGAAAGACTTATCCATCATTGGGGATTCCTATTAGAATAAGTTTCCACTTCGAATAATTCGATAGAAGTCCTTGTGATTCCCCGAAACTGTCTGGCAATCGTATCAATCATCCCGCTTTTGACAAAACGCTTTCGACGAACCGACGTGTTCTGTGAACCCCTGCAGCGGAGTCACCCCTCACTCCCCTATCTGCGTTGGAAAGGTACGTTGAGGATTGTGACGAACCTAGAACGAAGTTTGGTATATTTCTAGGGTTTCTCGCCAGGCTGCTCAAACAGACTATCCCGCAAGGCCGCAGCCGAAGAACAGGCCGCAGGCGTACCTCTCGGGTACGTTGAGGACCTGTTCGAGGTGAGAACGCAGCTGGGAGTCTGTTTCAGCAGCCTGCCTAGAAGAAGGCCATGCTGGCGTACGTCACCGTCGAGTTATACTGATCCGTGATCCCTCGGTCGTAGCGGCGTGAGGTAAGGTCAGCCTCAATGGTCTACAGGCCCAGCCAGAGCCGCCATGTACTGTCGAGTTTCCCCTGATCGGCAGCGGCAAGACGACCAAATCGCCGGCTGATGCACGTCTTGTCCAGTGTAAACAGTCCGCGCTTGACCACACTCGGAAACAGCAGTCCGGCTCCTTTCCACTCAACTAAGGCGAATTCACCTAGCCCGCATTATTCATGAACACTTCTGCTGCAATCGCGCATTCGCTGCTGCGGCGAGCCTTCGGCAGGCAGGCTCGCCGCTCGCTCCCTCGACGTACTGTTCAAGTACGCCTCGGGGTCTCACGGCTCCGCGTGCCTGTCTCGCAACGCGACTGCGCGATTTCGCAACGAACCGTCATGAATAATGCGGGCTAATTGCAGATTTTCAAGCTGAGAAGTCAGCGGCAGGAGAAAGAGATCGACCGAAGGCTGAGGCGCACTCACGACAACAGCTGGCCGTTTTTTCAGCCCCGTCAGATCCGAGAACGGCAAAGTCGCCAGGACGACATCTCCCCGTTCATAGCTTGTCATACTCGGCATCGCGCGGATTGTCCCACATACGCGTGAGACTGGGTAAAGAAGCAAGGAACACGTCGGTCCTCAACGTCGTGAGTTCCTCCTTCGAATCTGGAATGACCACCTCGACCTGCGTATTGGCCAAAAGCGACACAGGCTCATCCAGGACCACCTTCTCTCCATCATAGTGAGCGGATATGTGCCTCATAACCTATCCTTCTTTCCAAAGTGGGTGGCGTTGATAGGACTGATTCTATTGGCACCCTCGAAGCCTGTCAACTCAGCTCGTTATATTGAAGGACGATTCCCGTACGGTCACTGGCAGTCCTCATCCCACTCTCAACGGGACTGCGCGCGTCGAACGACCACCGTTTCATCGTGGATGTTCAGTGAGCACGGAGATCGTTCCAGCTATCCCACTCTGTTTTCAGGGGTCTCTCGGCAGGCTACTCAAACAGACTATCCCGCAAGGCCGCAGCCGAAGAACAGGTCGCAGGCGTACCTCTCGGGTACGTTGAGGACCTGTTCGAGGTGAGAACGCAGCTGGGAGTTTGTTTCAGTAGCCGAAGTTAGTAGAACGCCATCGAGGCGTACGTCACCGTGGAGTTGTATTGATCCGTGATCCCTCGGTCGTAGCGTAAGACCTGCCCGCTCTCCGCTTCGATCAAGCGCAGTAAGGAATAGATGGGTGAGAAGCCGGAGATCCGGCGCTGGTCCTGTTCTTTCCTGATGTAATTGGCGAATTCTTCCGGCTGCCGCTCCTCCACCGGCTTCAACATTTCCAGGTCGAACTGCATACAGCGATGAAAGGAGAAGTCCGTCGGAGGCGCCTTGTCTCCATAGCGCATGCCCAAATGAGCCAGCTCTCCCGCCGCGATCACGCAGTAGGCCCTGCCCGATTCTGTGAGGATCTCACGAAGCCCGATCAAGAATTGGTCGACCGAGTGACGAACGGTCGGATCCCCCAGGCTTGCAGCAGAAAATGAACTCAAGATCGGCACGATGGTAAAGGGTTTCTTGGTTCCCACAATGTCCTGAAGAAACGGGAGCTGGAACTCTATCGCCTGCTCGGCTTGGTGGCAGAGATCGTCTTCAAAGAAAGCCGGGAGATTGGCCTTGAGCCGGCTCAGGATCGGTTGATCGGCGGACACAACGCCGAGAGGCGTCTCGAAATCCTTATCCGTCACGGCAAACACATCGTCCAATCCGGCTGAAGCCGTGCCGATGATGACGAACAGATCCGGCTGCTCCGCATCTTGCAGCTCTTTATAGGCCCAGGCATAGATTGACCCAGCCTGTTTCAAGTCGTAGGTCGGGGCGACGAGGCCTTTGATCTTTTTCCCCGCATGCTCTGACGGTTTGAAGTCCGGTCCTTCTTTCGACGTAAAGAATCCATCGATTTGTTTTTTCAGTTTCGTTCCGTCTGCCTCATACCCTCGCCCGGCAAAGGCTGCGCGTCGTAGCGAGCTCTGGCGATAGGTCTCCCGTGCCAGCCGGCGAGCGTCCTCAGCACGTTGCCCTTCCAAGAACAGCTTCTCATTCAGGTCGGAGACCAGCTGATCCATCTTGCTGGGGACGAGAAACTCGCCGAATCGTTTGAGATAGAGCGCTCCGATTTCAGCCAGCGAATGCTCTCCGTCGAAATGCTGAATGATGAAAAAATAGTTGAGCGGCAGCACGAGCTTTTCTTTGCTCAGCCCCGTGGGATCCCACAAGACCATGTACTGCTCCTCGCCTTCTTTAATTGGTGAGAACTGGAGATTTCGAAGAGCGGGGTACTGTCTGGGATTGTTTGTGGTGGTGGCAGTCATGGGGCTCCTTATGGAGCGCCCATTGTAACGAGGGGATTGCGCTCGCTGCAACTGCCGAGCTGGTCTATCTGGTCTGTTCGGTCTTTTTGGTCTATCTCGTCGATCTGGTTAGTCTTGATCAATCAAACACACGAGACAGACCAAATAGACCAGACAGACTTACTTTTCTTCTTCTTTTGGCTGCTTTCTGCTAGACCGGCGAGCCATCACCACCAACATGAGGATGGTCAAACCTGCTAGCCAGAGACTCGGTCTGCCATAGGAGGGATCGGTGAACTCGATGAGATCGGTCAATCGCCCGATCAAGAGCGACATGCGAGCCATGACGGTATAGCCAAAGGCTGCACCGAAGGCAATCATTAGGAACATGATGCCCGTGCGGGCCACAATCTTGCCTGGCCCCGTGTGCTCGACGGAGAAAAAGAAGTAGAACAGCACGGAGCTGACGCCAATCAAAATAATGATGGTGTTCAGGCTGCTGGAAGGATTCAGGAGGCTCCAAGTAAAGGTCACGCCTTCTCCCGGCACCAACGTCAGCAGCGGGCGAACGGTATCCTCGATCTGTTTCAAAATAAAGGATGAGATGGTCCGTGGAATCGCGAGCCCTGACCCGACCCCCACAATAAAGGCAAACGCATAGCGTGAAATCCATGCGGCTTTCGGAACATAGCGCGTGAGCATGAGCATCCCGATGGCCACCGGAATCAACAGCGCCCACTCCCCATTCTCGACGATCGGCTTCCAGATGAGTTGCACAACCACGGTGTCGTAGGTCTTGATGATCGTGTACCCGACCGACACGCCGACGTAGAGATTCTCCGCCAGTTTGAAAAGCGGGTTGTCCTTATAGAGAAACGTGAAGATGAAGAGCGTCAGCCCCGTCGCCACCCACGCCCCGATGATCAGTTCAATCGCCACTCGATTATCCTTTACACTCTGAATTCAACATCTGCCTCCCCGACTCAACTGGTGGCCTGTATGAATCCCCCACTGCGCGCGTCATTCTCACCCACCGCCCTTGAGCGCGCCGAGACGCGCTCTTTACCCACGCGAGGTCTTTCCGACTCTTACTTCCTCTCTCTAGGGGGAGTGGCCAAGGCTGCCCTCGACTGCGCGCATCGGACGAGCACAGTTTCATCGTGCGCGTTCTGCGAGCAAGGAGGGCACCTGGCCACTCCCTCCTCATCCCCCCTGCTGTCTAGCTCTGTTGCGCGATGAGAAATAGAACAGGTTACACATGATGACCAGCACAATGATGGCGAGATGCGTAGCCGATTGAGCATCCATGCCGGCGACGGCCTTGCCCTTCTGGTCGATAAGAATTTCATATTCTGCTGCACCGCGCAGCCCGCCGATCAAACCGTTGATCTGTCCACTGCGCAACAACGGATAGAGCCCCGGCGCCATGACGCCCGTACAGCCGCCGCCGAGTTCAAACTTGTATTTGTCCTTACCGAACACGTACCAGGCCTCCACGCCGGGATTGCCGGCGCCCAGGCTGACGGCATAATTCACATCGCGCAGATTCGCAACGCCTTGCAGGACTGGCAGGCCTTTTGTAGGTTTGCCATTGTAGTCGGCTGGGAAGGCGCCATAGAGATCCTGCCCCATATTGATGATGACAGCGGTCCCGCCGGGGCTCCAGCCGAGGAATACATAATCTTTTCCGCTCTCCTTGCCCATCTCGCGGGCGACCTGCGTGACGACCTGGTCGGCCATGCCGGTGCCGGAGACCCAGAGCGTCATCGCGATGACGCGGAGGTTCTTCCTGAAGGCATGGCGCAGCAACGAAATCGACTGGGGATGTAGCTCAGGTTTCGACGCCGGATCGAAGTCTAGTGAGAGCAGGAACACGGACCCCTCAGGGAGCGACTCGATGTGGTCGTACACCCCGCGGACCTCTTGCGAAATCTTGATCGGCAACCCGACCGGATAGAGCAGAGGGATAAGCGTACAGAAGCCGATCACCAGGAAGATGATCCGCCGGTCGATCTTCAGCATGCGTTCAGCGAAAGTCATCGTGAGACCGTCACTCGTGAATCGTTAACCGTTAATTGACTTTCTTTTTCGTTTAACGAATAGCGTTGAACGTATAACGTCATTCCTTTCCGCCCCCCAAATACGACCGTTCCATGCCGAAGATGATCTTGATGGAGAGCGCGACCGTGCCGAGGCTCACGCCAATGAGGATCGCACGCCGTACCGACGCATTCAGCACGTTCAAGATCCACTGAGACAAGTCGCCGCTGATCGGGATCAGATATTCTCCGAGCGGAACACGGCCCATCATGACGATCACCGCGGCAATGAGCAGCACCGCCGCCTCACGGCTCCGCGCCCGGAATGACCGATAGGCTGCCGAGGCGATGAAGAAGGCGAGAATGGCGAACATCGTCCCCTGCAGCGGAACCATCATAAAGTTATAGATCCACCCAAAGGCCGTCATGGCGCCGTCGACGGCTTCCTTGCCGTTCGACCAGAAGCCGACCGCAATGGTCCCGAGCATGCTGACATAGAGCACAAAACTATAGCCCCACCCCGCTTCTTTTCGCCGGATCTTGATGGCGTGGACGTGAAACAGGCTGCTGACGCCTAGCACCAGCGCGAACCCCCCGATGATCTGGAGCCACTTGGTGACGGAGGTGAGCATCTGCTCCGAAGCCGGGTGCGGCACATAGTATTGCGCCGCGAATACGATGCCGGTGATGAGCGTGATCAGGAGCGGGACTTGTCGTCGGAGAAAGTTCATTTTACGTCCCTGAACAGATCCAAAAATAATTTCGGCCACTGCGCATCGAGCAGAACCCCAAGGGTGGCCAGTATAGTCCCGATGCCGAGCACGCAAAGGATGAGGGCCTTGCCGATGTCCTGTCCGCGCAGCGTGCCAACCTGAACCGGTTCTTTGGAGAGATAGGCGCTGGCGGCGTAGAGCTCTTCTCCGATCAAGGTGTAGTCGCAAGTCGTGACGAAGAACGGGAGCTGGTGATCGGAATCAGTCCCGGCAATTTGGATCGCGCCAGTGCTCGCGCCCGTTTCAGTCAGTAGCAGCGCTTCGGCGAAGTACGACCCCATAAAGAAATTCGCCGCCGGTTTCTTGCGCAGCATGATGCCGTCCACCGCCGCGGTATAGCTGAATTGATCCGACGTAATAAAGAAATTCGAATCGTCCTTGTAGAGATCGGGCTTGCCGGCTTCCAAATAGGCCTGCTTCGTAATTTCCTGGCAGACGGCCATAGTGATTGGGTCGCGGTGCGGCACAAGCAGATCGGTCCCATAGGCGGCCGTGCGTTTGGCCACGCGCCCGAGAATGACCGCCGCGGCAATGGTGGAGGGATCGCTCATGTCGTGGGCGCCGGTAAGATACAGAATCGGTTTGCCCAACTCCGTCGCGCGGCCAATGGCCTCATCCACCGCATCGAGGCCGGGAATACGCCGGAGGAAGATCTCCCGTTTTCTGGCTGTACTGATGGCGTAGAACACGATGCCGCCGAACAGGAGCGCCAGCAGAAGATTATTCATCTGATTCCAGTTAATCCAATTCGGTTGCGGCATGGCCTGAACCGGTGCAGCCACGGCTCGATCGTCGCCCGAGACCCTCGCCACGGTCACGGAGTAGGTGGTCCCGTCTTTGAGCTCGACCCCTCTCCCATTCTTCAGCATGAACTGATGCTGGTCTCCAGTCGTCGGCCTGGTCCACCAGGGCCACTTGGATTCACGGACATAGCGTTGGTTCGAAGGAAATTCTGCCACGACTTTCATCGTGGCAGAATCCGGCGCCGTGGTTCCCTCGCCGAGCAAGACCTGGTATTTGGTTGCGGCGCTATCGTCGGAAGCCGGTGACCAGAGCACCGTCAGGCTTCCGCCGCCATCACTCGCGGTATCAAACACACGAACATCTTGCGGCGGCGCGAGAGGCGTCTTCGGCTGGATGTCGGTTTGGGCAAACACCGGAAGATATGACTGACCCAGACCAGCCACAAGCAGAAGCAACGCCATCACCAGGACCTGACGTCCTCGACGCTTCACTTTTAACGTTTCACGTTTCACGCTTACGAGCCTTCAATCAGTTCAATATTCGTTCGCGGGATCATGGTCCTGCTGCCATCGCCAAAGCGGACTTCCAGCACGCGCACTTCACTCTCGGTTGGAATCTTCTGGAGCTCGGGCGGCAAACTCGCCACTTCGCCGATCTTGCCGAACAACGGGTCTCGAATGATACGAACCTGGTCGCCGATCCTGATGCCTTCCCGCTGCGGAACGCTTGCCGCGCGGTGATCGCCCGCTACGCCCGCGCCCTTGGGAATGATGATCTCCGGTCGAATGACGCCGGCACGAATCTGCGTGGCGCCTGAGATGGAAGCCTGTTGTCCCGCATGAGCGGAGAGAAGCGTGAATGTTTTTCCGGCCATGGGGATGGACCCGAACCCTTCGGTCAGAATCAGGGTAAAGCCGACCTGTTCCGTACCCGTGATGGCCACACCAAGGTCATAGCCCAGCAGTGCGCGCAAATCCTTATCGTGAATGCCGCCGATCACCAAGCCCGCAACCCCTACTTCCTTCGCGCGAGCCAGCGCGTCCGAAGAGACGAAGGAGCCGCCCACGACGACTTTGCCTTTCATGTCTGCAGTCAGGTGGCGAGGCGTGAGCGCTTCGTCTGGCGACGAAGCCGCTATCACAATCTCGCCCCAGGTTTCGCCGCCGATGCCGAAGATGCCCTGCACCAAACTACAATCCGTTTCGACTACGACGCCTTGTTGCGGAATCAACTCGACAATGCGCCCGTCGACATAGGCCAGCAACTCCAGCACGCGCGGCGGCTCCCGCAACAACACTTGCCCCGTGACCGTAGAGAAGGACTCCACGACGCCGGTCACAGGTGAACGGACTTCCGTCTTGAGCCACTTGATGAGCGGTTTATTCTCGGCCAGGATCTCATCCTTCTGCACTGGATCGCCGGCCTTCTTGATCAAATATTCGTGGATCTCATCCGGCGCCACACCCAATTGATTGGCGAGATTCAGCGGATAGACCTTCCCGGGCAGTTCCGCACGAGCCACCGCTTGATTCGCGCGAACCACTTCCCCAATCGTGACCAGCACGTTGCCAGGCAGCGACAACATCCGCCGCCGCCGGACCATTGCCTGCTCTGTGACGGTTAAGCCTGGGGTGTAACTGTGAGGCATAGGTAAAGTTCTGAGTTATGAGTGTTGAGTTCTGAGTTAATGTCTTATCCAAACAACTGAAAACTCACAACTCAGAACTCCTAACTCGCAGTTGGGTATAGACCGACTGCGCTGTACCATTTCTTCAGCGCCGCCACTCTGGCATTGTGATCGGTCGGCAACTGCAAGGGGCGTCCGCGCCCATCGAGCAAAAGTCCCACTACGCCACCTTGCACCTCTCGCGTGATCGAGACTCCCGCCCCTGCACCGAGATTCACCTGTTTCACCGGTTGAATTGCGATCGAGGCCTTCTGATCGCCGGCTAAGGGAACCAGTCGCAAGTCACCGAATGCGAGGGTCCCTTTGTCGATTCGCCCATCGACAAACGTGATGACATAATCCGCGCACCGGTCCCCGTCTTTTCCCTGCCCGATCGGCGCAACACAGGTTCCCAGGTAAACCATGCAATCGCGGACGAAGACATCGGTCGCTGCCTTCTCGTCGATCGTTGAAAGGACACCGAGATGCGGCATCATAAAGATACTGTCCACCGAGAGCCTCGTCACTCCGAGCGGTTCATAGGCATCCACCATCATCAGCATCGATTGGACGCGGCGCGGCGCATGGGACAGAATCCCACCGCTCCCGACAATCAAATCCAGCTTGAGCATGTCGATGAGTGTCTTGCCGGACTGCTGCTGCTCGAACACATCCGATATCGTGCGTTCTTGTTGGATGCCCTTGAGAGCCGTCGCGAGGGATTTATGATGGATCAAAGCGAGCCGGAGAGCCTCACGGGCAATTGCATGTTCAATCTGCAACTCATCCAGCGTCTGCGGAATCGTCGTCGGACGGATCATCTTGTTCTTAATCCGGTTACGGAGCGTCTGCTCCTCGATCGTGAAGGGCACCCACCGCATGATATTCGCGAGCCCTGCCTCCGCCAGTACATTGGAAATACTGTACGACATCCCGAGGTTCGCGCTGACCGTTCGATTGAAGAGCCCCTCGAAAACCGAGAATACGTCCGTCGTCGCGCCGCCGATGTCCACCCCGATCAAGTTCAGATGCTCCCGCTTGGCAATCGTTTCCATGATCACGCCGACTGCCGCCGGCGTCGGCATGATCGGCGCACCGGCCATCTCAATCAGTTTCTTGTAGCCCGGCGCTTGCTGCATGACATGTTCGAGAAACAGGTCGTGGATCTTGTTCCGCGCCGGCGCAAGGTTCTCCCGTTCCAACACCGGGCGAATGTTATCGGTCAACACCAGCGCGGCCTTCTCACCCAGGATCTTCTTCACTTGCGGCTGCGCGTCTTTGTTGCCTGCGTAGATCAACGGGAGCTTGTAGGTCGCCCCGAACCGGGGGCGAGGCTCCGCTGCCGAAATATATTCCGCCATCTCGACCACATGGGTGACCGCCCCCCCGTCCGTCCCACCGGACATCAAGATCATGTCCGGCCGCATCGTCCTGATACGCTCGATCTTTTCATGCGGCAATCGGCCATCGTTTGACGCCAACACATCGATAACAATCGCGCCGGCCCCCAGCGCTGCCCGTTGCGCGCTTTCACCCGTCATGTTTTGCACAACCCCGGTCACCATCATTTGCAACCCGCCGCCTGCGCTGCTGGTGGAGATGTAGATGTCGACGCCGGTCTTTGCATCGCGACAGGGCGTGATGATTTTGTCGCCGTCGAGGATTTTTCGGCCGGAGAGTTCTTCAATTTCTGCAATCGCATTCAGCACCCCACGCGTCACATCTTCGAACGGTGCTTCCACCGTCGTCGGCGCTTCACCGCGATAGGTTTGCCGGTATTCGTCGCCGACCTTCTCGATCAGAATGGCCTTGGTCGTGGTGCTGCCGCAGTCGGTAGCAACGATGACATTCAACGGATGGCTACTCTTACCGGAATCTTGAATGGTCATCCTACAGGCCCATGGACTGATACGCGCGATTCGTTGTGTGCGCGACAGGCGCGACTCGAGAAGATAACACTTCTGACCAGTCCCGCATTTCTCGCATTTCTCGCAAATCTCGCGAGTCTCGCGTGAAGGAAGAGATACGTCTCACGTTTCACGTTTAACGTATCACGGGAGATCGTCATTGAGTGGATGCTCCTAGAGGAGCCTGGGGAGGAGTTTGGGGAGCAGACTTTGTTTCAATGATGGCGATGAGACGGGAGATCGTATCTCGCCGTTCAAGCAACCGAGCCACTTGCTCAACCTCTTTCGCTTGAAAGGCCCATTCAACGATGGGGGTCAGGAAATAGAGCGCCTGACTACCGAGAAAGTTCATGGGACCAAGAGATTCCAGGAACACCGTGGCAGGAGCAGCCATGCCCCGCTTCACGACCGCATCGGCAACTCGTTCAAGTAGGATAAGGTCTTCGGTCGTGAACAACTCGGGCCCGGACTTGGTCGAAAAGGCGTGGGAGAGCTCTGTGCGAATCTTGTCCCATTTCCCAGGGAGAGATGTCTTGGTAAAGGAGGCCATAAGTCTCTGGAAAGGCAGTCGAAATCAACTATCGAGCGGCATTATATGGAGGGGGGTGGGGAGGAGTCAATGAAAGGTGGGGAAGTGATGGAGCCTGATGATCTTCTGTGCTCGTGCAACGCGCTCGGGCTCGTCTGTCTGGTTGGCCGGTCTGTCTGGTCTGTCTGGTTCTTCTGGATGAATTTCCAGTCCGATCAACCAGACAAACCAGATAGACGAAATAGACCAGATGAACCAGCATTCGTTGGACGCGCGCAGTAGAAGATCACAGCCCCCATCCCCGAAGAGATAACGAGCGGGCTTGGAGGGAGCATCTGTAGCCTCGCTCGACGGCCGCAGTCGAAAGCTCCTCACTCCCCGCCTCCCTCTGGTCTCCACAACCAGATAGACCGAATAGACCAGACAAACCAGACAGACTTACCCCGCAGCCGCACGCTGATCGCCTTCTCCCAACTTGCGGGTGAACAGCTCCAGCGCCATGTCGTAACAGATTCGGGCCGCAGCCGGATCGTAGCGGGGACCTTCATCGCGAAGAAAGGCGTGGGCGTTGTTGAACTCATGCCACTGGAAATGCACACTGGCATCACTCAGCGCGTTGTAGATCAGCGCCCGCCCCTCGCGGGGAATATGTGGATCTTGCCTGCCCCAGATCATCAGTAGTTCACCCGTGATCTCGCTGATTCGGTCCAAACTGTTGTCGTGCATACCCTTGCCCAAGCTGCGCTTGTGGATGTCGGTTGCGTAGAAACAGGTGGCAGCCAGCACATCGGATTGCATCGCTGCACGAAAGGCCAAATGCCCCCCGATACAGATTCCCATGACACCCAGCTTGCCAGTACAGTGTGATGAGCACTTGAGAAAATCCAGCGCCGCGCGCGCATCGCCGTCGTAACTCAACAGCGTCTTGGTGGTCTTATGCCGATTGCCGCGCTCGGCGCCTGCTTCGTCGTAGGCCAGAACGGTGCCGGACGGTTCCAGTTCGTGGTAAATCTCCGGAACTGCCACCACAAATCCATGACTCGCCAACATCGCCGCGGTGCGCCGGATCGGCCCCGTAACCTGAAAGATCTCCGAGAAGAGCACCACGCCTGGATACCGCCCCCCAGCGACTGGCCGAAAGAGATACGTACGCATGAGCCCCGTAGGAGTGTGGATATCAGCCGATTCGGTATCTGTGATGATCATGCCGTTCTCCGATTGAGTGGGTGGGTACGAACTCCACATGACTCGCACATAGGCCGCGACCACTTCGACCGAAAATGGTCACAGTTGCTGCCCGATAAACCGGAAAAACCAGCCGCCCAAACAGACAAGTTTAGTAGCCTCGCCCTGTGCTGCCACCGCGCCCCATCCGATCCAGCGGAAGCGCTTCGTATCGTGTCTTCATATCAGGATGCTCGTTGAGATAGCTCTTGACCGCCGAATCATCGGCGAAGACTTCCGGACTGCGCTTTCGATACTCCTCGACCGTCAGATCGTACTTCGCTAACAGCTTCCCGAGTTTCGTGTGGATATCCGCACCCATATCCTTCATCTGGTCAGCCGACGGACGCTGCCCATCTTTGAACATTCCTCCACCCTGAAAGTAGTTCGTCATCATCTCGCCAATATCGATACGGGCCTTTACGAACTTTTCCACTTCAGCCGGTTCTGCAGCAAGGCTGACCCCTGAGAGCAATAGGACCATCAACGAGATTCCGATGATGTTACGTGCCAAATTCATGGGCATGAACTCCTTGTAAAAGTATGGGTACCACCTTCGCTCTGCGCAACATCACCCATCATAGCATCACGGGAAGGCGAAAAAAGAGGGGGAAGGAGCGGCCAGGTGTCCTTCTTGTTCGCAGAGCCCCCACGATGAAACAGTGGTCGCTCGATGCGCGCAGTGAAAGATCTCTCAGCCCCCATCCCTGAGGAGAAAACGAGCGAGCTTGGAGGGAGCATCTGTAGCCTCGTTCGACGGCCGCTCGATGTGCGCAATACATTGGTTCATCTGGTTAGTTTTGTTCAACCAAAAGACCAAACAGACCAGACAAACCAAACAACAATCTTAGGATGGAAGTTCTCGAATATTAGGTTTTCCCGGGACTGTTTCTGCTAGGATGACGGCGTGTAATTGCTAGACCTACGAGATCGATAGAAAGGATGCTTATCTTGAACCCAACAAAACTTATTGCCGCAATTATTGTGATCGCTCTGATCGGGCTCCCGACCTTATCCTTTGCAAGGGCGAGGGGCGGTGGATATGGCGGCGGATATTCCAGCGGTTCCAGGAGTAGTGGCGCCCCTGGGAGCATGGGCAGCCGTGGATCACGTACTTATGAGCAGAACGGCGCGAAACCTATTGAACAGTCGGTCACTCCGAAGCCATCCGCGGCTACGCCACCAACAGCGTCCAGCAGCCAGGCTCCAATGTCCCAGCCGGCGCCTGCCAGGCAGCCTTCCTTTATGCAGCGCAATCCCCTATTGGCTGGTCTCGCAGCCGGCGTCGCCGGATCATATATCGGCCATTTACTGTTCGGGGCGACAGACAGCAGCGCGAGTACTACCGCTGCCGGTGAGCAGGTTGGCGAGGCCGCCACGACCGGCACCGCAGCCGGGGCTTCCAACTCCACTGGAATACTCCTTATTCTCATGCTCTTGGGAGCCGGAGCGTTCTTTTATTTCTTGAAAGTACGGAGACCCGTCCCTGACTTTTCAGGAATCACGCGGAGCAACGCCGTCAGTAGCAGTCTGTTAACAGAGCCTTCCACCACGACCCGCCAGACCCCCGCAGTGGTCGGCGAAGTCACCTCCGCTGACAAGACGGCCTTTCAACAACTGCTGACCAATGTTCAAACAGCCTGGAGCAACCAAGATCTGGCCGGATTACGGCGATCCGTCACGCCTGAGATGCTGTCGTATTTCAGCACCGCCTTGGCCGAACAAACCAGTCTCGACATCGCCAATCATGTAGAGGATGTGGTGCTCGTACAGGCAGACGTCCGGGAAACCTGGATCGAAGACACGACACAATACGCGACGATCGGGCTTCGTTGGAGTGCCCGTGACTACACCGTATCCACAACCAAGCGGCGAGGAGAGCCAGGCTATCTCGTTGAAGGCAGCGAAGAGACACCGGTCGAGTCCGGCGAAGTATGGACCTTTATGCGATACCAGAATGGGAAGTGGTTACTCTCGGCGATTCAGCAATAGGAGGGGATGGAGGCCTGATGATCTTCTGTGCTCGCGCAACGCGCGGTCGTGGACTCCCCTCGTTGGACGCGCGCAGTGGAAGATCAATCAGCCCCCATCCCTGAGGAGAGAACAAGCGAGCTTGGAGGGAGCATTTTAGAAACGTAGTCGCCTAGGCCAAGAGCGCGCCTTACAGGGTAACCTTCCCCCACCCCTAAAGAACCAATGATTGAGATTGAAGAGATCGTCGAAACCTCGCTTGACACCTCAGTAGGACCACCCTCGGTACCATTCCAATAGAGCCACGCAGACGAGCAGATGGGCCAAGTCAGCTTGTCTGGTCTATCTGGTTATTCTGGTTTGTCTTGTTTATCTGGTTGGTTTGGTTCACCTGATTTATCCGGTTAGTCTGGTTCAACCAAATAAACAAGACAAACCAAACAAACCAAAAAACGGTCTTCTTATGACCCTGTCAGGAAAAGATCGATCGCCAGAGGGAGATGGCCCACTCCTTGAGCATAGACAGCCAGTCATCTTCGACTGGTTCGGAAGCCTGCTTATTCGTCGACGGCATCTTCGGGTTGCCAGCATTCGGATCTGCCGATACTGCCGGCGCCGTCACTATCGGCTTGGGAGTGGAGTCTATTTGAGCTGGAACTTGTGTTGGTGAGGCAAGGGCCTCGGCCTGTTGGTTCGAGCGTTCGGGTGGAGCGGATAGAGGCGCTCTGAGGCCGTCTACCTCACCGAATTGAGATTTATACATCTCAACGGTCGCTTGCAACTCAGGCTGTTCTTCCTTTGCACGTCGGAGGGCATACCGAAGCCTGTTCTGTTGAGCTGTCAGCTGACTGATCGCGCCGCTGAGGCTGCTCATCCTCTCTTGCGAAATTTGCTGTTCGGTATCCACCTGCTGCTTGGCGTGCAGAAGCGCTATCAAGGCTGCCTCCGTTTCCCTGGCGAGGATAACCTTTTGTTGTTCAAGCTCTCTGACTCGTTCAATGAGCAGCTGCGATTTGGCTCTTGTGCTGTACAGTTCAACATTCGTCGCTTCGAGATTAGCGATAGCGGCTTCGTAAGTGGTCCGGGTTACACAGGCGCCTGTGGTGAGGGTGACGAGACATAGCATCCCGACCGTTACAACGTGGATTTTCATGCCACGCTTCGTTGTGTTGCTCTCCATACAATGGTTCAAAGGGCTGTGTCCGCTATGACTCCGACATCGTGTCGCCGCAAAGAATACCTTATTATTCAACGGAAATCACTCAGCCTTTTATGGTGACCCTTATCCCGATGGGCATAGACTTCACTGAGCTGGGTATCCACCGCATAGGTCGCTATGGCAAACCCGTGTGTGATACAGTGTTCAGCGTATACTAAACGATACCTTCAACAGATTACAGGGAGAGACCATGACCACGAATACGGTGAAGCCAATAAAGCCCGCGCAGCCACGAGCAGCCTCATCCTGGGTCCGCATTCCTGATGGCACGAAGGTTAAGCATCGGCATGAGGGGCAAGTCGGATTCATTGATGGACTCACCGAGATCGTCAGCGGACCTAACCGCAACCCGGACGGGAAGACACAATATCGTATGAATATCGGGGCGCCGGATCGGCAGCTCGTGACCGAGGGGGACTTATCTATTTTGATCGACGAAGAAGGCCTCGTCATCATACTGCGACAGAAAGCACCCTACCGCCGCGCGGTCACAGAATCGCTGCACAGCGTGCTGGCACCGGATCGCTTCGTCAAGCCAACCTGATAACAGCCACGGCGCGCGGGACAAGCGCGACTGGCGGGAAACGTGCGATCAGCAGAATCAGATCTTGTACGTCGCGCCTGTCTCGCTTGTCCCGCCCGTCGCACAAATCGGAGCCAACCATGACAGAAACTTGTTACTCCAAAGGCCAGAAAGTGATCTTGGTCACCAGCCAGACCAAGAATGGAAAATGGTCATGTAAGTTTTCGATTCCAGGGTTCAACCACCTTGACCTTGGCCTGCAAGACCAGGATTCATCGAAAGGTTACAAAACGGAATGGGAAGCAAGAACCAACGCGTTTCAACGCGCCAAGTTGCTGCTAACTGGAACCGCGGACATGCCGCAGGAACCACTGCTTGAGAAGGCCTAACCCGCAGTTTCATGAGCGAGACAGGCTAGACGTGCGCGACAAGCGCGACTCGCGAAGATGAAACCTCCAGCCCCTCTCGCTTTTCTCACAAGTCTCGCGACTCTCCCACGGAAAACAAACGACGCTTCACGAGGAACGCGCTTTCCGCCGATTACGCCCAGGTCCGGTGAACCTCGCTGACGTGCTCTAACCCGCCCACGGCGCTGATTTCCCACCGAACATCGTCCGGGATCGCGACCACCCGTAACTCTGCGCCATGGCCATTGGCAGCCCCGTTGAGTTCTTCCACGACTTGGACCAACCTCAAATCATCGCGCGGGATCAATATTCCGCATTGATTGAGACTCGGTTCTTTCGGTGTCGCCGCCTCTGGCCAGTAGGCGCCAAGATCCGTCTCCTTGAGCGCGTCCTGCTGGCCCAACTCACGCAATCGTAGAAATGCCTGATGACTCACGGAAAAATTGCCGTAACTCTTATTGATCACAATCTTTTTCATGGACTGATCCTTTCCTCTTCCTCATCAACATTCTCGCTGCCTCACTCTTCATAGGTAGGCCTGTACATCAGGCCCATCCACTGCGCAATTGGTCATGCTACCTTCGCTGGATCCGCATATGCATTTGTATAATTCCCTGACCAATGGGAATAACGTCGATTAGCCCAGGTATTCACCTCGCTATTCTGGGTTGTCCCATAGCGCTTCGCCAACACAGAGGTAAACATGGCCAGACTCCCTGCTATCTCTAGAAGATCCGCATCCGTGATCTTCTCCCACTTCGCTTTGAGTGGCGCCTTCAGTTGGATCCAAAACGCATTGAATTGTTCTTGGTTCATATGGCACTCCTTTCTCGCGTGATTGGTTGCAAATCTAAACGTGGATGACCGAAACATCCCACCGGTTGGAACGCACCACTGCGCTCGTTGGAGACACCAGTAATGGGCCACAGCATAGGCAGCAGCCAATGAGAACTCTGGCGTAGAAGCGGCGGAGACCAGGGAATCAGACGCACGGGAACGTGGGAGGGAGTGCAGTGCGAGAGATGGGACAGTCGGCGTGGCTCAGTACGTCATAGTCTACCCTACAGGCCACAGAGGGGAAGAGTCAATGAGCGAGACTCTGGTCCATCTGGTCTATTCGGTCTGTCTGGTCTATCTGGTTCATCTCGTTGGTTTCGTTCAACCGCTTACACCAGACAGACCGAATAGACCAGACAGACCAGATAGACAGGCAATTAAACGTCTGGGATCTGCCAGTTGATCGGGGCCACCCCCGCATCGGCAAGATCTCGGTTGATCTGCGAGAAACACCGGCAACCGAAGAACTTTCTGACTGATAAGGGCGAGGGGTGGGCAGTCGCGATCACGGTATGGTGCGGTTGAGTGATCAACGTTCGCTTCTTCTGGGCCTCGCGCCCCCACAGCACAAAGACCACCCGCGTTTGCTTCGCCGCAACCAGTTCGATGAGACGATCGGTGAATCGCTCCCAGCCTCGTCCCTGGTGCGAATTGGCCTGGCGCGCCCGGACCGTGAGGACCGTGTTGAGCATGAGGATGCCCTGCCTGGCCCAAGGTTCCAGATATCCGTTATTGGGAATCCTGCATCCCACATCGTTCTGGAGTTCCCGATAGATGTTTCGCAACGAGAAGGGCAGAGGCCTGACGGTCGGCTGCACGGAGAAACAGAGGCCATGGGCATGACCGGGGGTCGGATAGGGATCCTGTCCCACAAGTAGCACACGGACCTGGTCATACGATGTGGCGACTAATGCGTTGAAGATGTCCTTGCGGGCAGGCAGAATCGTCTGCCCGCCCGCAAGTTCATTTTCAATAAACGCATCAAGCGCGCGATAATAGGGCTTGCGCGTCTCCTCTTTGAGCAAGGATCTCCAGCCTGCTGGAATTGGAGGGAGCATAGAAGAAACAGATACCACAGAGCCGACGGTAATGCTTCTCCAAATTATTCATCACGCAGGCTCGGCCATGCTTTTCATCAATTGTTGCACTGGGATATTATAGAGCCCTGGATCTTTTCTCTTTCTCATTGGACACGCGGGAAATACCCATGTCCATTATATTGGAGCATCCTGTATGGAGAGCTATTACACCGTTCTTGAAATTCAAGATTCCGCGACTCTCGAAGAGGTCAAAGAGGCCTACCGACTCTTACTGCAAGTCTGGCATCCCGACCGCTTTCACCATAGTCCCACGCTTCTGGCAAAGGCTGAGCAAAAGTCCGGGAATATCAATGTGGCCTTCGAGACACTCAGTGACCCTGTATTGAGACAACAGTATGACTCATGGCTCCGTGCCAGCCATGGACGGAGTACGAAGGCTGTTGAACCTGTGACATGCCCTTCCTGTCATGCAAACTTTCGCACCGCTCCCGAGCAACATGAGACATGGGATGCTCACCAGCGGAAGACTGCCGCTGCAGCGGATCAAGACCATGAATCGTTGTCCCCTGCCAAAACGGCCATGGTGGCAATCGCCATACTTTTTATCGTGGTCATCGGATTTGCGCTGACGAAAAAATCGAAAGTGATTATTTCAAACAAACCTGCGCAGACAACGGAAACAGAGCCGCATTCACATACAGAACCATTAGCCATTGAAGAAAACCATGTTCACCAGGCCGCAGATCTGCACGATAGTCCTTCCAGCAGCGCTGCTCGAACGGATGAACGGGCGACATCTCTGAAAGAATCACCAACGGCAGAAACGCATCAGGAACGCTTGGATCGTCCTGAATTAACACAGCGACTCATGGCACAGGCCCCTAGACGCTCGCCGGCTTCCTCAGAGGAGACCATCTCAGCTGTAGACCTGCAACAACTGAAGACGCTGGCAGCCCAGGGCAATGCGTCGGCGCAGAACCGACTTGGGGGGCTGTATTTCAGCGGGCAGGGCGTGCCGCAGAACTATACGACGGCCAAGGCATGGTATGAGAGAGCCGCAGCCCAGGGCAATGCATGGTCAAAGAACCAGCTCGGGCAGTTGGCTGCAGACGGACGGGGTGAACCGCAGGATTATAAGAAGGCGCGACAGTGGTGGGAACAGGCGGCAACCCAAGGTATTGCGCAGGCGCAATACAACCTCGGACAACTATATGCTACCGGGCGGGGTGTGGCACAGGACTATACGACGGCACGGGAATGGTACGAGAAGGCCGCAGCCCAGGGCAATGCGTGGGCGCAGGCTCAGCTTGGAGAGCTGTATGCCACGGGGCGAGGTGTCGCACAGGACCATAAAACGGCCCGAGAATGGTTCGGAAAAGCTGCCGCCCAAGGCAACACATGGGCGCAGGCTCAGCTCGCGTTGTTGTAGTCACGGGTCCGGCGGCATTGCCTTCCTCGTCATTCACCATAAATGGAAGGGGGTCAGTTGGTCTTACGAAAGGATGATTTATATAGAGCGGATAGCATCTTCCCACAGGGAATCTATCTCTACGAAGTCTCAGCCGGTGTCACGGCCTCGCCTGGACAATCCCAGGATGCTTTCTATGACGAAGCGAAAAGAAATCTGGAAGCGTTTTTGAAAGGGCTCAGTATCAAATAAGAGGGGACTTCCTGCCCACAGGAACTCCGTCGCCGCATGCAGCTGGAGGGCACGACACTTCGATTCGCTCCCCCCTCCCCACCTGAAAGAGTTCTGCTGCAGAGGCTTCTTTCAGAAAGACTTCGAGTTTGCCGTTGCTATTGATGAGCGCGAACGGCTTCTCCGCCATTCCCTCACTGTAACTATTCACCACCCCTTCAATGATCCACTCACCGATCCGAACGGACAACTGCCGGCCCATCGCGACCGAACGCGCCCCTTCGAGATGCTGCTGGGTCAGATTTGAAATCAGATTTCCGAACCGATCCACGTAGACAATCTCACCGACCAAGATGGTCTGCTCCCAACGTGGCTGAGCAATCGCAAAGGTCCGGTAATCTCCGATGACCGGCCCATACAATTCAAACGGTTCGTCTTTGGCGAGCCTGGCCGCAACCGGAGCAAGGAGATCCCGACCGTCGAAGGTATGGCCAGGCGATTCACGCCGGAACTTTCGCTGATTGATCTCGCGCACTTCGATCGGCTGCTCGTCATCGAATATGTAGGTGAGTACGCCATTGTCCGGCGCGAGGAAAAAGTACCGTGCGCTCTTGACGATAATTGCCCGCCGCTCGCTGCCGACGCCAGGATCGACCACCACGACATGGATAGTGCCCTCGGGAAACTCGCGATAGCAGGATTTGAGGAAGTAACTGGCTTCGTCGATTCGGTGCGGAGCGATCTGATGGGAGAGATCGATGATTCGGGCTTGCGGATGAATCGAGAGGATCGCCCCCTTCATCGCGGCGACGAACCAATCGCGGTCGCCGAAATCGGTCAGGAGGGTGATGAGAGGGTGCGACGGCAGCACCTTATAATTCCTCGAAACGAATCTCCACCACTTCGTATTCGACCATCTTCACGGGTGTCTTGACCTCGACGAAATCGCCGACTCGTTTTCCAATCAGCGCCTTGCCGACCGGAGACTGTATCGAAATACGGTTGATCTTCATATCGGCTTCATCCTGCCCCACCAGCGTATATTGCCGCTTCGACTGCGACTCCTGTTCGATCACGAGCACCGTGGCGCCGAATACGATGGTGTCGGACACTCGCCCGGCGGTTTCGATGATCCGGGCTTCGGCCAGTTTCGACTGCAGTTCCACGATACGGGACTCGATGAACCCCTGGCGTTCTTTGGCGGCATCGTACTCCGCATTCTCACTCAAATCGCCATGGGCCCGCGCTTCCGCAATGGCTTCGATATTTTTGGCACGCTCGACTTTTCGAAGACGATCAAGCTCTGCCTGAAGCGCCTCGTGCCCCTTTCTCGTAATCGGTGTTGGCATAGTCAGCAACGTCCTCTATGAATGGTGATGATATTCCTGCAGCGACCGAATAGTAAGTTCTTTCTTGAGAATCGCTTCAATACCCATGACCGCCGCTCGCGCCCCCCGTATGGTCGTATAGTACGCCAGCCCTTTGTTCAGAGCCTCCCGGCGGATCGACAATGAATCGGCATGCGACGACGCGTTACTCACCGTGTTCACGACCAACGCTACCTGCCCGTTCTTAATATGGTCCACGACATGGGGCCGACCTTCCATGACCTTGTTCACGGTTTCCGCATGAACCTCATGGCTCCGCAAATACGCGGCCGTTCCACTCGTTGCTTGAATGTTAAACCCCAGCCGCTGGAGCTGCCGCGCGACTTCCAACGATGCCGGGCGGTCGCTCTCCTTCACGCTGATGAACGCGGTGCCTCCCCTCGGCAGCGGCGCTCCTGCTCCCGCTTGGGACTTTGCAAAAGCCCATCCGAAATCCTGATCGATCCCCATCACTTCTCCGGTGGACTTCATCTCCGGGCCCAGGAGGACATCCACCCCCGGGAACTTATTAAAGGGGAAAACAGATTCTTTCACCGATAAGTGAACGGGAGTAGGGGCCTCGATCAACCCCAGATCGGGAAGGCTCTTGCCTACCATGGTCTTCATCGCCAGCTTGGCCAACGGCACACCGATGGCTTTACTCACAAACGGCACCGTGCGCGAGCCGCGAGGATTGACCTCCAGTACATAGATGGTCTGGTCTTTGATGGCAAATTGAGCATTCATCAGGCCGATCACGCCCAGCTCCAGAGCCAATGCCTTCATTTGCCGGCGAATCTCTTCGACCACGCTCTGATCGAGCGAATAGGGCGGCAAGGAGCAGGCCGAGTCCCCCGAATGCACCCCGGCTTCTTCGATATGTTCCATGATCCCGGCAACTACGACGTTCGTCCCATCTGAAATCGCGTCGGCATCGACTTCAATCGCATCCGACAGATACTTGTCGATCAGCACCGGATGTTTCGGCGAGGCTTTGACCGCCGACTTCATATACTCCAGCAAGCTGGGTTCATCGTAGACGATCTGCATGGATCGCCCGCCCAACACATACGAAGGCCGCGCCATGACCGGATAGCTGATCTGCGCAGCAATCCGCAGGGCCTCGTCTACGGATCGGGCCATACCGCTCTCCGCCTGACGGAGTCCGAGCTTGTTCAAGAGGTCGCGGAATCGTTCTCGATCTTCAGCGCGATCGATCGCTTCAGGACTCGTGCCCAGAATTCGCACCCCGGCTTTAGACAGGGGCAGTGCGAGCTTGAGGGGCGTCTGTCCGCCGAACTGTAACACGACTCCCAACGGCTGCTCGCGCTCTACGATGTTGAGGACATCTTCCTCAGTCAAGGGCTCGAAATAGAGCCGGTCCGAGGTGTCGTAGTCTGTACTCACAGTTTCGGGATTGCAATTCACCATGATCGACTCGATACCTTCTTCCCGAAGCGCCATCGCTGCATGGACACAACAGTAATCGAATTCGATCCCCTGCCCGATACGATTCGGCCCCCCACCGAGGATGATCACTTTCTTCCGGTCTGTCGGGCGAGCCTCACATTCGCTTCCATACGTTGAGTAGAAATAGGGCGTATGGGCTTCGAACTCTGCGGCGCAGGTGTCGACGCGTTTATAGGTCACCCCTCTCCTGCCCTGGCCGGCCTTGGTACGCTGTTTCCTAACCGAAGCCGCGGTCACACCAACGAGATGGGCAATACGATCGTCTGAAAAACCCAGTTCCTTGGCCTCCCACAAAAGCGACGCCTCAAGCACCGCGGGCTTCTTTCCTGCCTGGCCGGCCAGCAAGGCCTCACAGTGCATCAGCTCTCGGATCTGCTCCAGGAACCAGGGATCGATCTTCGTGAGAGCAAACAGGTCGTCATTGGAGAGGCCGAGACGTATGCCATCCGCGACGTGCCACAGCCGCTCGGCAATCGGGGTCCGCAGATGTTGGCGTACCCGCTCCAGCGCCGGTTGCCGATCGAACCCCTCGGGTATGCCGTGGTCCAATCCCTCCCACGACGAGAGCCCGTTCATGTTCAACTCCAGAGAACGAATCGCCTTCTGCAAGGACTCTTTAAAGGTGCGCCCGATCGCCATCACTTCACCCACCGATTTCATCTGCGTCGTGAGGGTGGGATCAGCCCCTCGGAATTTTTGGAAAGCAAAGCGAGGGATCTTTACCACGACATAGTCGATCGTGGGTTCGAATGAGGCTTTGGTCACGCCGGTGATGTCGTTGGTGATTTCATCCAACGTATAGCCCACGGCAAGCTTCGCCGCGATCTTGGCGATGGGAAACCCCGTCGCTTTCGACGCCAGCGCGGAACTCCTCGACACGCGTGGATTCATTTCAATGACCACCATGTCGCCGTTCTTAGGATCCAGGCCGAACTGAACGTTCGACCCGCCGGTATCGACGCCGATCTCGCGCATGATCCGAACAGCCGCATCCCTCATGCGCTGGTACTCTTTGTCAGAAAGTGTCATGGCCGGCGCAACCGTGATGCTGTCGCCCGTGTGTACCCCCATCGGATCAAGGTTTTCGATCGGACAGATAATGACGACATTGTCCTTGAGGTCCCGCATTACCTCCAGCTCATATTCTTTCCACCCGATCAGGGACTCTTCGATCAGTACTTGACTGACCGGACTCATGGCCAAGGCCCAATCGATCAGCTTCTCGAACTCTTCCCGGTTATATGCGATATTCCCACCGGTTCCACCCATGGTGAACGACGGCCGAATGATCGACGGAAATCCGGTCTGATCGAGAATCTTGATGGCTTCTTCACGGGTATGCGCCGTACCGCTGGCCGGTACTCGCAGCCCGATCCGCTGCATCGCATGTTTGAAGGCTTCGCGGTCCTCGGCCTTGTGGATTGCCTCGGCAGACGCGCCGATCAATTTGACGGCATATTTTTCGAGCGTTCCTCGTTTGACCAATGCCATCGTCGTATTCAACGCGGTCTGCCCGCCCATAGTCGGGAGCAAGGCGTCTGGACGCTCGCGCTCGATCACTTTCTCCACGACCTCGACCGTGATCGGCTCCACATAGGTCCGATCCGCCAACTCAGGATCGGTCATGATCGTCGCAGGGTTGCTGTTGATGAGAATCACCCGGTAACCCTCTTCTTTGAGGGCCTTGCAGGCCTGCGTGCCGGAATAGTCGAACTCACAAGCCTGACCGATCACAATCGGTCCGGATCCAATCAGTAAAATGGACTGAATATCTGTTCGCCTTGGCACAGAGACCTCGTTTCAGTATCAACTAGCTTCCGGCATCGGTCCGATCGTCGGCCGGTAGCGCGCCGGTGGCAGTGGAGCGGCTCTGCCCCCCGCATGATAATGCTGAAGCGCCTCGGGCAGCCAGGCTTCAATCTGATTGATACGCGTCAAATCGGACGGATGGGTGGAAAGAAATTCAGGTATCGCATGCTGTGATCGAAAACAGAGTTTATCGATCATTTGCCTCGGACAGCCGCTCATGCGCTCCCAAAACGGCACAGCTTCACGCGGATCGTACCCGGCGTCCGCCATCAAACGCAGTCCGATATAGTCGGCTTCCGATTCCTGTTTCCGATTGAAGGGCAACGACACATTGACCCCATAGGCCCCCAACAGGCCCTGGATTGCACCGGGGTTGGCGCGTCCGGATGCCGCCGCACCCAATGCGCCCAATTGCGCAATCTGGTCCAAGATACTCCGGCTCATCCGCTCCACCCCGTGACGTTGCAACGCATGTGCGACCTCATGGCCCATCACCGTCGCCAATCCGGCATCGTCTTTCGTATGTTTGAGAATCCCGGTGAAGATGGCAACTTTCCCGCCCGGAAGCGCAAAGGCATTGACCATCTTGTCGTCTTGAATGACCGCGAACTCCCACTGATATTCCGGTTTGTTGGCAGCATCAGCGATTTTTCGTCCCACGCGGTGCACCAACTCATTCACTTCCACATTGTCACTGAGCGGCGCGGCGCGCAACACCTCGCGGAACGCGCTCAATCCGAATTCCAGTTCCTTCTCTTCGGAGAAAAAGATCACCTGATCGCGAGCGGTGCCGGGCGCCCGATAACAACCGGCCAGGCTGCCAAAGAGACTCAAGGCAGCCCCAGCCCCGATGGCCGTGCAGAGACTCATCGCCCCCTGAGCCCCCAGAGCCAACATCGCCCGTCGCCCGATCGACGTCACCATGAATTTGCCGATTCTGTGATCTGGTGATTGAATCATTATAAGATTCCTTCAATGAACAGATCGATAAATCACAAAATCACTCAATGCAAAACTTTGGTCATGGCATCCAGAGATACATGAACTGCGGCGTTCCACCCCGCACCATCGTCAGCAAATCAAGATTGGCCAACCCGGTGATACCAGAGCTCGTTCCGAACAGGCGCGAATAGATATTATTCTGATACTCCCCTCGCCGCCCGTAGGTCACGACCCGCGCTTCCGTGAGGCCCGCTTTCTTCTTAGCCATTTCGATCGCATCATCGAGATATCCGATCTCGTCGATCAAACCTGCCGCCTTGGCCTGGTCTCCGGAATAGATCCGCCCATCGGCCAGTTTCTTGATTTGCTCAGCCGACAGATTGGGGCGCCCCTCCTGCACGACTGCCAGGAATCGGTGATAGAACGAGTCGATCACGCTTTGAAAGATCCCCCGCTCCTCAGCCGTCATAAGCCGAAATGGTGAGCCCATGTCCTTGCGGGGTCCGGATGTAATAGCATTGGCCTCGACACCCACCTTTTCGAGCAATCCCCTGGCATTGACGGTCAACATGATGACGCCGATACTGCCTGTCACCGTCGAGGGATGGACCCAAATACTATCCGCCGCCATAGCTAAGTAGTAGCCCCCAGACGCAGCTACATCCATCATCGAAACAATCACAGGAACTTTTTTCTTGATCTTGAACTCCCGCAACTCGTGATACAGGATGTCCGAGGCGGTCACGGTTCCGCCCGGACTGTTGATGCGCACGACTACGGCTTTGATCTTCTCGTCCTTCGCGGCCTTCGTCAGTTCTTCCTTGAACATCGCCACCATGTTGGTCTGCGGAATAAGGCCCTCTTTATCTTGCGAGCTGATCACCCCCGATAGATCGAGCAACAGGACTTTCCCATCGCCCGTGCCGCTGAGCTGCGCTTCCTTCACCGGCCCAGCTGGCTCGATAAGATTGAGCGTAATGCAACCGGCTTGCAGGCTGACGGCTGCGATGAGGCAAAGGCGAACGACTATTGTCCAAACTCTATTCATTGTTTCTCCATTCGCTGTATAAACTCGGTGAATAAGTACGCGGAGTCATGAGGCCCGGGAGACGCTTCGGGGTGATACTGTACCGAAAACACCGGGTGATCGACACAGGCCAACCCTTCGATCGAGTGATCGTTCAGGCTCATATGCGTCACCAGTACTTGACCAAATGATGTGTCCACCTCCGGTGGTCGATCGGGAATCGCACTGATTGGACGACTCATCTCTACGGCGAAATTGTGGTTTTGCGACGTGATCTCCACTTTTCTCGTGCGAAGGTCCATGACCGGATGATTCGCCCCATGATGGCCGAACTTCAACTTATAGGTGTTGAGGCCCAGCGCGAGACCCAGAATCTGGTGCCCCAAACAAATGCCGAAGATCGGGCGGCGCCCGATCAATTGGCGCACCGCTTCAATCGCGTAGGGCACTCCTTCCGGATCCCCCGGACCATTCGACAGAAAAATCCCATCGGGCTTGAGGGCTTCAATCTGCATAGCGGTAGCCGAAGCCGGAACGACGGTCACGTCACATCCCACATCGACCAGTCTGCGAAGGATATTCAGTTTCACTCCGAAATCATAGGCGACGACATGCCACCGCCTAGCCGCACCGGCCTGAGGCTTGTCGCCAAGCGAGGGCGCCCATTCCCCTGATCCCTCAGTCCACCGATAGGCCTTCCCACAAGTAACCGCTGCCGCCAGATCGCGCCCAACGATGCTCGGAGCTGCCTGTGCCTTCTCGACGATCCGACGATGATCTCCATCGACATGGGTGATGAGGCCCTGCTGCGAACCATGCTCGCGCAAGTGGCGGGTCAGAGCCCTCGTATCCAAGCCTTCAATGCCGACAGTCTTCGCCTCATGCATATATTCTTGTAACTGTTGTCGGCTGCGCCAGTTACTAGCGAGTCGGCTCGCCTCCTTCACAATGAATCCCTCAGCCCAAATCCGCCGTGACTCGGCGTCCTCCGTTGCCATCCCATAGTTTCCAATATGGGGAGAGGTCATGGTGATGATTTGCCCCTTATACGAAGGATCGGTCAAGACCTCCTGGTAGCCGGTCATGGCCGTGTTAAACACGACTTCTCCCACTGTCTCCCCTTCGTATCCGAGGGCACGGCCCTCGAAGATCGCGCCGTCTGCCAATGCCAACCACGCTTGTTTCACGAAAGCACTCCGTCCCGGTAGAGAGATCTATTCGCCTTGATTCCGATCAAGAGAATACCCAGTACAAGATCGACCATGTAGATCCAGCGAATCGGTTTCAGCATGCGAAATAATGCTTCGAAGGCCGCCTTCTTCGCCGCCTCCTCTTGCGTTGCGAAAGCCTGAGCTTGAAGCGATGCAGCAGAGGGATGCAGCCACACAATAATGATTCCCGTGATTACCACCATGCCGGCCAGCACCATCATCTCACCCCGACCGACGCCGACTGCCGGATTTCCACTCCACCAGCGATACCACAATGCGGCCCACAGAATGGCCAGCGCTCCGATCATGAAGCGATGATAGCCCTCAAACGCCTTTGTCAAAAACAATCCGCCTGAGTCCTGTCCGCCGAACGTATTAAAGACTGCAGGAATGACCGCTCCGATGAGCACCAGTCCGCCGCCGACCCAGACTCCCAACGCCAGCCATTCAAGCGCGAGGCAACCAACCATCCCCCAACGGGACATACGAAGCATCAGTCTACTTCTCTGCCTGGCCGGTCTCGAATACGACCCGGCCACCCACGATCGTCGTCGTGACCCGGCCCTTCACCTTCCATCCGGCAAAAGGGGTATTCCGGCTCTTTGAGTAAAACTTGGCCGGATCAACCTCCCACTGTTCCTGCTGGTCGACGATCGCCACATCGGCATCGGCCCCGACCGCCAACGTGCCTTTGGCCAATCCAAACGCCTTTGCCGGAGCCGTGCTCAACTTGTCGACAGCCGACTCCAACGATAGAACCCCCTCTTCGACCAGCGCGAGGGTCAATGGCAGGGCCGTCTCCAGTCCGACGATCCCGAACGGCGCTTCTGTAAATCCCAGTTGTTTTTCTTGAGTGGCATGCGGAGCATGATCCGTGGCGATGACATCGATCGTGCCATCGCGAAGACCTTCCTTAATCGCTTGCACATCCTTCCACGTCCGAAGCGGGGGATTCATTTTGGCATAGGTATTATAGCCTCGGACGGTTTCTTCCGTGATCGTAAAGTGATGGGGGCAGGCTTCGGCTGTCACTTTGAGCCCACGCGATTTGGCCTCCCGCACCATCCGAACCGATCCCTCGGTGCTGATATGAGCCAAGTGCAGCCGAGCCCCGGTCAGTTCCGCCAAGGCGACGTTACGCGCCACCATCACATCCTCCGCCGCCGATGGCATCCCGGGGAGCCCTAACTCGGTCGAGATGGCCCCTTCGTTCATACAGCCCCCCTCGGCGAGATGCAGATCCTCGCAATGATCGACGACCGGCACGTCGAAGGCCAAGGCGTACTCCATCGCTCGCCGCATGACCAGACTATTCATCACCGGCTTCCCGTCATCCGAAATCGCGACACAGCCGGCACGCCGCAAGTCTCCGATCTCTGCCAGTTCCTTCCCTTCCGACCCCTTCGTAATCGCGCCGATAGGAAAGATATTCGCCAGCCCGGCCTCCCGCGCACGATCGAGCATGAGTTTCGTAATCGCTTGATTGTCATTGACGGGATTCGTATTGGGCATACAGCAGACCGAGGTGAAACCGCCGGCCACCGCCGCCGCCGCGCCACTCTGGATCGACTCTTTGTATTCGAAGCCCGGCTCCCGGAAATGGACGTGGAGATCGACGAAGCCGGGGAGGACCAATCGGCCAGTGGCGTCGATCTTCATGGCCCCAGCGGGAGCTTTGAGGTGAGGCCCTACCGCAACGACTCGGCCCTCATCGATCAGCACATCGGCCACGCCGTTGAATCGACCCGGGTCGATCACGTGCCCGTTCGCAATAAGAATTTTCCGGTTTGACGATGGCTTCATAGATTCGAGACTTCCTTCAAAGATTCAATGTGTATCTTGCCTCAGGGATTCAGGGGTTAAGGGATTCAGGCTGAAAGTGAGACGTGATCTCGGAGAGCACGAATCAAACCATCCACCACCTTCTCCCCCTGAACCCCTTCAGCCTGAATCCCTTCAGCCTATCAACCTGCATCCTCAATTACTCCCCGACAAGAGATAGAGAATACCCATGCGAACGGCCACGCCGTTAGCGACCTGCTCCAGAATCACCGACGACAAACTATCGGCCACCTCCGGAGCGATCTCGACCCCGCGATTGATCGGACCAGGATGCATGACAATCGCACCAGGATTCGCCAACTCAACCCGTTCGGTCGTCAACCCATAGAGCCGCGCATACTCGCGGATGGTCGGGAACAGCGCAATCCCCTGCCGTTCGAGTTGCAAACGCAACATCATGATGACCTGCACGCCGCGCAATGCCTCGTCGAGATTGTAGTAGACACGCGCACCCAGTTTCTCGACTCCGCAAGGCATCATCGTCGGCGGCCCCACCAGCCGAACCTCTGCGCCCAGCTTCACGAGGGCATGAATGTTCGACCGCGCCACACGGCTATGCGCCACATCTCCGACAATCGCCACCGGCAGCCCCTCGAACGACAATCCACGCTCGCGAATCGTATAGAGATCCAAGAGGCCTTGCGTCGGATGCTCATGCCACCCGTCTCCGGCGTTGATCACGGAAGACTTCACCCCGCGGGCCAGGGCTTCGGCTGCGCCGGCCGAGGGGTGACGCAAAACGATAATATCCGCCTGCATCGCCTCGATATTGCGCGCGGTGTCGAGTAATGTTTCCCCTTTGACGACGCTGCTCGACGACGGCGAGAAGTTAATCACATCCGCGCTCAGCCGTTTTGCCGCCAATTCGAATGAGGTGCGTGTTCTCGTGCTGGGCTCGAAGAAGAGATTGACGACTGTCTTGCCTCGAAGAGCCGGCACTTTCTTGATCTCGCGGCCCGTGACTTCCTTGAAGGAGTCCGCCGTTTCAAGGATGAGCGCGATCTCATCTACCGACAGGGGCGCCAGACTCAGCAAATCTTTGCGTTTGAGACTCATGGCATCCTCCGCTTCACGTCTTGAAGATCACCACTCGATCGTCTTCGCCTTCTTCTTCCAACAGCACCTGGATACTTTCTTCCCGCGACGTCGGAATATTTTTCCCGATATAGGTCGCCTTGATCGGCAACTGCCGATGGCCGCGGTCGACTAAGACGGCAAGTTGAATTTCTGCCGGTCGTCCCAGGTCGATCAACCCATCCATCGCCGCACGAATGGTTCGACCCGTAAACAACACATCATCGACCAACACCACAATCTTGTCGGAAATATCGAATGGGACCGACGTCTTACGGAGAGTCGGTTGTTCCTTCCGCAAGGAGAGGTCGTCCCGATAGAGAGTAATATCCAAGTCGCCGATCGGCACCGCTGCCGCTTCAATCTCATGGATGCGCCTCACCAGCCGATGGGCCAGATGCACCCCCCCGGTTCGAATCCCAACCAGCGCCAAATCTTTTACGCCCTTATTCCGTTCGAGAATTTCATGGGCAATGCGGGTCACCGCCCGCGCAATGTCTCCCGCATCCATCACCAGCCGCTCAACTTGTCGGTCACTACTCGGCATCATCCCCTCATGCTCCCCGCATCCAACCGTTTCACCGTTCACGTTTCATGGGATACGTTCACACTAAGCAGGATGCTCAAAAAGGCCAGCCTTCTCACCCGCCCAACCCTGGCGCGCCGAGACGCGCCTTGTCCCAAACAAGGCCGCAGCGAGCGAAGGGTCGAGGCGTACCCTTTGAGGTACGTTGAGGATCTGAACGATGCGAGAACGACGCTGGCGGACTGTTTCAGCATCCTGACCGCATAAAAAAACCCTCCCATCGAAGTCCGACGAGAAGGTTACACTGTGCAGACAGACACAGACCTGATTAAAGTTCACGAGCACTCCTTGCTCACCTCGCAGGATGAGCATTAAAGGTTGCCGTATCTTACTGAGGCCGGAGGAATCCTGTCAAGGTGCAGGACGTACCGACGCAGGTATTCAGGCCGAAGCTTACAAATGAAGTTACCCCCGTTTTCGGGACAGGTCGCGAAGCCAAGAAGGTGGCGCTGGTTGCTGACACCGTTTTCTGCTCCCATACGTTATGCTGACGTATCACAGGGGCTCATCATCGATGTGAGCGCCCATCCTCATACCACACAGGGAGGCAGCTACTATGCGATTCGTGAAAGTGAAAGACGAAGAACGTACAGGTGAGGTCGCGATCAATCTTGACCTTGTCCGGGAAGCACACTTTGGAGGGGGGCTCCTGCATCTCTACTTCGAGCGCAGTTCCTCGGCACAGGATGACATGACGTTTACCGGAGAGAATGCACAGAAAATCTGGGCTGCGATGGGATAGCAGGCCATTGCAATCCTACATTTCACTGCGCGAGACGAAGAGCGAGCCCGCGCAGATCACGATCCAATCGAACCCTGAGCTCGGGTCCCAGCCGAAGCGTCTGTGCCGTAATTTGCCATAAAACTTTTCGATCAGCCTAGGGTGCTCTATAGTTGTCTCTCCTAAGGGAGAGACATACTATGAATCAGCCGATCCGTTACGTTGCAATGGTCTTTGCAATTCTGATCTCCGCTGGGGAAGCATTTGCCCTGGACACACTCCTTTCACCGCTCTACATCGCAGGCAAGGTTGGAGTTTCTGCGATGTCCGCAAACGACATTGCGAACACATCGGTGGTTGCTCCTGGACAGACAGCCGCATCCCTTACAAAGACAGATTCTCACGACACAGTCGTGCCGATAGGAGCAGCGATCGGCTTCAACTGGCGCAAGCATGGAGTGTCTCTCCGTAGTGAGTTTGAGTATCTCAATCGGGGAAACTTTGGCTACACCTCGAGTCCGGTGTTTACCAATGGAACCCCGATAGGCTTGACCAGCAAAATAGGAAGCCAGACGCTGTTTGCCAACGTCTTCTACGACTTTCATAACGCGACCATGTTTACCCCTTTTCTCGGAGGGGGAATTGGAGTGGCGATAAACAAATCGACGACAACTCTGAATAGAATCGGCTCGCCTGTATTCGATACGTTCGAGACAACTGATACGAAATTTGCGTGGAACATCGGTGCCGGCGTCGCCCTTCCTATCACCGAGATTCTGCTTTTGGAATTGAGTTACCGCTACACAGACCTTGGAGGCGCCGTATGGGGCAATACGAGCGCCATTGAGCTGACCACCACCAGCCTCCAGGCGAACGAATTTCTATTCGCTGCACGATGCCAGTTCTAGAAATCTGACTCGTTCCCTGGCAGCTATTTCTTATCTTCCTCACCATCGTAAACCAAGCTCTCGGACGAAACACCGGACGGAGGGGGACCGGCTGCACCCTGGGAACCGATTGTGCCCTGGGGACCGGCTGCGCCCTGGGGACCCGGGGCGCCGGGGGCAGCAACGCCCTGTGCCCCAAACGCATGGACGAACTTCCAGTCCGCATATCGCTGCTTATTCGTGAAGGATAGGTCCACAGGCCGAAAGTTGCCGGTCTTGATCGGGGCCTCCTCCGAGAGGCTATAGACTCCGATAATGCCGCCGTTCGGGAGCCTCACCAGTCCCCATCGTTTCTTTCCGGTGATCGGGTCGGCATAAATTTTCCGCAAGTGGCGAATGGTACCAGGGTACCGGGGATCCTTCAGCAGATCCTCGAGGCGGCGCGGGTATTCCTTCTGAGGCCCCTTGGGATTCAGGTAGTACTGACTGATGGCAGTTCGGAACTGGCCTCCGACAGACAGCAACTCCCGCTCCTTCTGGCGCGTCTGCGCAAAGCTCCACACCACTCCTGCCAGGGCCAACTGGGTCCCGATAAGCGCGACAGCAAGCAGAACCCCGATGTAGGTAAACCCCTCCTGCGATCGTATCGACCGGCATCCCCGGTAAATGTTCAGCCGGCGCAGAGCCAGCCCCCTCCTGCCGTTACCAATCACTGTAGGCCTCTCCTCCCGTGGCTGTCCCCTCCGCGCCGCTTTTCACGTCGTAGACGCCTCCCTTCTCAGGATCGTCAGGCGGAATCACACGCCAGGTCGTCGATGTCTCCGTGAGCGGATCGATCGGGACGGCGCGGAGATACTTCTTGGTGGCCAAATCTTGAAGCTGGTCCGGATACCTTCCAACGTCGCCGAAATATTTATCCAGGGCGTCCCGCATGATCCAAAGGTTTTCCCTCATGACCACTTCTTTGGACTTTTGCAGGCTGGAGAAATACCGGGGCACTGCCAGGGTCAGCAGCGTCGAGACGATGGCCAGGACCACCAGCAGCTCGATGAGAGTAAAGCCCCGCGCGTCCTGTCGATTGCATAATCGCATCGCACCACCCTTTACCACTTCGAATAGGGAATGCCGTTCAACCCGACACCCTTATTCAGGGAATACACATCGAAGACATCGTTGCCGGGACTCGGTTCCTCCGGCGGGCTATCGTAGCTCCTGAGCCCCCAGGTCTCCGCCGCAGACACCGATGGATCTGTAACCAGTGGATCGCGCGGGAGCCGGCGCAAGTAGATAATGCGCTTCTTCTTCTGACTCGTCTGATCGACGACCCCTTCCGTAAGATCCTTCAATGACTTGGGATACCCGGAATCCGTCGTGCCCTTGGCAATGCGCCCGGCATCGAAATCTCGTCGGTGGGCGTCGATTGCCTCGCGGATCTGCAGCAGCGATTGTCGGAGTTCCTGCTCTTTGCTCCGCTGCGAGACTAAACTTGCAAGGGGCATGGCGGCTGAAGCCAGCACTCCGACGATCGCCACAGTCATGACCATCTCCACCAGCGTAAAGCCCCGCTCAGCTCGGATCCGCTTGTTCATGGAACCTGCCCCACGCTTTCTGCACCTTCAGGTGGGATCGGTGCACTTTGAGCTGGACTTTCGGGAGGAACATCACCAGCATCTTTCTTCGTTCCTTCGGAGTCCGTGGCTGAAGTCGGCTCACTTCGAGCCGGGCTCTCAGGAGCATTTTCGGCAGAGGGGGGCCCTGTTGCCACAGCGGCAGGCAATCCCGATGTCTTACGGCGAGCTCCTGCCCTCGTGCTATCGAGGGCTGCAGCAGGAATCGGTTCAATTCGAGGTTGCCCCTCGGAAGGGCTTACGGAAACGGCAGCCCCGATCGTCACAGCAGCAGGCAGCCCGGCGGCCCCCTTCGATTCCACAATGGGCCTGCGCCCGTTCTCACCCATCTTGACCGTCAAGGGAATGCCTCGCGAGCTTTCTGTGCCGTACAAAATTTCTGACGACGCAATGTTGGGGCGCTTGCCATGTCGGATAACATGGGGTGTGATCGACAGCGCAATTTCCACTTTGTTCTTATCAGTCTTATCAGACGTGAAGAGCCGGCCGAGGACAGGAAAACTACTCAGTCCCGGCACCTTGGTGGACGTCTCACGTTCAGCGTCACTGATCAGCCCTGCCAGGATCTGGGTTTCGCCATCCCGCAATCGCAACACGGTCGAGGCAGCCCGCGTGCCGATCTGATAGGACAAGCTTGACCCGGACACGACCTCTTTCACAATGTTACTGACTTCCAGGTTCAGCTTCATGGATACTTCGTCGTCCCAATAGATTGTCGGCTCCACATCGAATTTCAACCCGACATCGATGTACGTCACACTGCCGGTCACCACACTGCCGGTCCCCCCGATGATCGGCGTCACCGCGTTTGTGAAGACAGGAACACGGTCTCCAATATGAACCTTGGCCTTTTCATAATTCCGCGCTCTGATCCGCGGGCTGGAGAGGATATTGACATTGGAGTCTTCCCTTTTAAGATTAATCGTCGCTGCGAGACTCGATATACCTGTGTGCGCGCGATCGAATATGAGATTTTGGAGCGTCGTGACCGCCGTAGCTCCTGCGTCCGCGGCAGGGCCGAGGATGTTGAGGTTGACCTGGTTGGGATACTTGATACCGATCTCTGTCAGCTTCGAGCGCGTGATTTCCACGATATCCACTTCCATCATGACTTCCGAATCCTCCAGGTCGAGCGAAAGGAGGAGCTTCTCGGCCATGCGGACCACCTCCGGCGTATCCCTCATCACGAGCAGCCTCGCATGCTCGTCGATGAACAGGGACTTGGTGTCCAGCATCACCTTCAACAGGCTCATCGCCTGCTTTGGGTCTGCGTTCGTGAGGTGGAAGGACTTGACCATCTGCTCTTCGTAGCGCCGCCGTTTGTCCGGAGAGTCGGGATAAATTAAGACGATGTTATCGGCTAAGAGTTTTCTCTCCAGCGCATGCTGGGCGAGCACCATGTCTAGCGCCGACTCGATCAGCATATCCTTCACGAAAATGTTCGTTTTGGCATCGCTCTTCACGTCTTTATCGAGCACGAAATTGATGCCGCTGGTGCGGGAGAGCGCCTCGAAGACCATGCCCAGTGGAGACTCGCGGAACTGCAACACGGCGATTCGATCCTCTTTCAAGCGCAGCTTCGGCTTGACCGGCTCGGGAGGCGGGCTTTGCGAGAGAATACGGTCCAGCATCTGTTTCGCTTCGAAGTTGTTCGGGTCCGTGCTCAAGATATGCCCTAGTTGCACCTGAGCTTCCTTGAGCTCATTGTGGCCGATCAGATCCTTGGCCATCCGGATCTCGATCTGGTTCATTTCCGCACTCTTTGTCAACTCGAGGCCGGCCAATGCTTGCGAATTGGCTTCGTCCAGTTCCAGCACGTGCTCATAGAGCCGGCGCGCCCCCGTGAAGTCCGAACCGGCGCGGGCCGAATCCGCTTCCAGAAGAACGCGCTGAACCACATACTTTCGCGTCATCCGCAAATGGGTCTTCATAAATGCACTGTCCGGATCTTTTTTCACCGCCTCCTCGATCTTGGCCAGCCCGACATCCAATCGCCCGGCATTGATGTCCGACATCCCCTCGTTGAATAGCTGTGTGGCGCTGCAGCCGGCGAGCCAACTGGCGAGGAAGGCACAGCCGAGTATGTGTGTCCAAAACGTGGCGCGAATAGAGAGTGTCATGTTGCAGCCCCCATGCTAATGGTTTGCTTGCGATCCAACGGCAGGTAGGTCACGTTCAACTGCCCCCCCTCCTCGCCGTCGATGGAATACACAGAGTCGAGGATTTGTCCGACCTCAACAGTGTACAGTTTGTTGTCCTTGATCAGAAAATAGATCGTCAGCCCGGATAATTGCCGCTGTACTCCCGCAAATTTGAAGGGGAAGGGCGGAGTTGGAATCACGACAGGCGGGGGCGGCGGCGGCGGCTCTACCACAACCGGCTCGGCCGGCACCTCCTCGACAATCACCGGACTTGGCGGCGGAGGGGGGGGCGGAGGCGCGGAATACGACCCGGCCTTTTTAGATTTCCCCTTTTTAGAGGAAGGAGAAGGAGAAGGGGAAGAGGATAGTGGAGACGAGCTCTCCTGTCTCACGCCATCTGGAAACATATCGTACACGCTCTTCCCGGTCACCCGCTGATTCAGCTTGCCGAGATCGAGACCGAGATTCCCCTGAGGACTCACCGCCGGACTGCCTGCGGACCCGACGGCAGCCTCAAGAAGAGCCGCCATAAGAGAAACGAGCATCAGGTATTTCGACGTGGAGGTGACCATCAGCTGTCTCTCCGTAAAAAAAGAGTGAAGCTGACCGTCGTCTTTGCCTGAGCGCCACCCATCATATTCTTCTCGACATCCACTTTTGCGAGAGCCGCACTTGGAATCTCGGCCAACACCGCCCTCAGGAACTGGCGTACGTTTAGATAGGGACCTACCAACGGCAACGAGGCTTCATAACGGATCAGACGGCCTGAATGGTCGTCGATCACATGATAATGGCCGGCCTGTAATACCAGGTGCTGCTTTTCAGCCAATTGATTGATCTTCCGCAACGTCTCCGGCACTTCCTTGGCCGGAGGGAAAATGGCATAGAAGTCAGACAGTTGTTCTTTGGGGGTGCGGGGAGCCATGGCGGGAGATGCTCCCGGTCTCTGGACACGCACCAGAGAAGCTTCGAGTTCTTCCAATATCTGTGCCTGTTCCGCCTCGAGGGTGAGTACCGCAGACAGGTAAAACATCACCGCAAATGCAAGGAGGCCAAGACCAACGGCGCCTGAAACACCAAGTCGCTGCACCCACAGTTTGAGGGTCCATCCCATGTGCCCCACTGACGGCAGATTTCGCTTGGCCTTGGAGAGGCCCCCCTCGACGCTTGAAGCCGCAAGCCGCTGCCCCCTGAGTCTACGGACCCACCCCGGCTGCGCGACTGACGGCTGGTTTCGTGTGGCCTCCTTGAGAGCGGTCATTCGGCCTGCCAGGATCTCGCCCCAATGAATCGGCAGCCGGCGCAGTAGGCTTGCTTTCCGGGCCAGGGGCGCAGGGTTGGTGACCGCCGATGTCGGCCCTGTTGATCTGAGGAAGCCGCCGAAGTTCATGTTCGCACTCTCCACTCCGCCACGATAGAAAACCGCACCGGCTTCGCGTGATCCTTCTCTTCCCTCTGATGACGGCTGAGGTATGCATGATCGATGATGTCGAATCCCGCCAGTTGCGTCACGAAATCCAACAGGACATCGAAGTCGGCCGCTCGCCCATCGATCACCACTCGCTGTTCGCCCACGTCCGGATGGATGGCCATGAGGGCGATTCGATCGCTGTGCCGGCCCCACACCTCTTCCACTGCGATGAAGAGCGGATCCCACGGAATGGTGAGCTGTCCCAACACAGTCTGGGATTCTTTGATGTCCGCGCGAAAGGTCTTGAGTTCCTCCGTCAACTTTTCCTTTCCCATGCGCTCCCGACCAGTCTGCTGCCTGACCGCCTCGATCTTCTCCATCACGAGAGCAGTCTCTTCCCCGAGATACCAGTAGTACGATCCGGTCACCACGACCAGGAACAGACCGATGCCCAGCCAGGCAGCCCCCTGGCTGGTCCACCACACCACCCGGTTGGTATAGTCAAGCCTTAAAGGATGCATGAGAAATGGGTTGCCTCCTCAACCGCCTGAGGACGCATCACAGTCGTCCTGCTCCGGTTGCCGTTGCGATCGTTTTCACCGAGAAATCTCACGGGGAGCCCCATGGCCATCGAATCGGTCCCCGCACGGGAAGGCGCCAATAGATACAGGGCGCCCGGCGGGACGGACTCCTCGCCGATCAGTTGCTCCCGCGAAAGCCATAGGGATAGTTCCGAAGCCCAGTCGCCCTGTGTCCGCCAACGCCGCAGCGCAACCCAACGGTCGCGGCCCAGGAGGGCTCCGCACAGCATGCCGCTCTCCACAGTCACGAACCACTGACTCTCTTCACGAAAATCCTGCTGCCAACGGTTAAACGATGCCATGAGCAGAGGTTCCACACTCACGAGCTTCGTGTGGCTCGCCGCCGCCGCCAGGGTCAACCGGCTCATGAGAGACTCGTCCAGCGCGCTGGCGACATGAGATTCACCCGGCCTGTCGAGGCTCATCCGGATCGCCCAGTTCTTGGCGACCGGGCCATGGGTCACCGCAAAATGGCGCCGGGCGAGCACCAGATGTTCCTTCTCGTTGCTCAAGTCGTCGCTCCAGGGCACCAAGACATAGCGCGCAAAATGGTTGGAGAGGATGATCCGGAGCGATGCCCCTCGCCACTGGGGATTGGCCGCTAAGTGGGCTTCCAGCGCTGCGGCGGCCGGCTCCCAGTCGGCGGAACCCTCGGACGAGCCAGGCACTGGCACCGTTGTCATTGCCATCAGTCCCGGGCGAAAACCGCGGGGCCGATGCGCCACCAGTAACCGGTCGGGGCATAGGAGGATGCTGAGCTGGTCAGCCCACAAAGGTAACACGGTTGATCTCCTCCAACGTGGTGATGCCTTGACGAACAAGATCCATTGCGGATTCCCGGAGAAAACGCGTACCGGTTGCCCGCGCCGTATCTTTAATCCGGCGGATCGGTTCTTTCGCGACGATCTGCTCGCGGATCTCGTCGGTGAGCAGCAGCACCTCCGCAATGGCCCTGCGTCCTTTGTATCCGGTGCCATAGCAGTCCTTGCAGCCGCGGCCGGTTCGAAAGGTGAAATTCGCAGCCTCCTCGTCGGCCAGCCGTGACGCGGCCAGAAGTTTGCTGTCAGGATGGTAGGGCTCGATACAATGGGGGCAGAGGACGCGCAAGAGGCGTTGCGCGATGACCCCGTTCAATGCCGAGACAAAATTATAGGGCTCCACGCCCATATGGATAAATCGCCCGATGATGTCCAGCACGTTGTTGGCGTGGACCGTTGCCAATACCAGGTGTCCTGTCAGTGCCGACTGAACGGCGATCTGAGCCGTTTCTGAATCACGAATTTCTCCGACCATAATCTTGTCCGGGTCGTGTCTCAGGATCGAACGCAGCCCGCGGGAAAACGTCAGGCCTTTCTTTTCGTTGACAGGAATCTGCAGAATCCCCGGCAGCTGATATTCCACCGGATCTTCGATCGTGATGATTTTGTCCTTGCCCTGGTTCAGCTCGTTGAGCACGGCATAGAGAGAGGTCGTTTTCCCGCTCCCCGTCGGGCCTGTGACCAGCATCAAGCCGTAGGGCTCGGAGGCGAGTCCGCGGATCTGCGTCACCGTCTGCTCGTCGAAGCCGATCATATCCAGCCGGAGCCCCTGACTCTGCTGCGATAAAGACTGCTTGTCCAGAATACGAATCACCGAATCTTCTCCATGGATGCTGGGCATCACCGACACCCGGAAATCCACCGCGCGGCCAAGAACAGCCAGCTTGAAGCGTCCGTCCTGGGGAATCCGCCGCTCCGAGATGTCCAGTTCCGACATGACCTTGATGCGGGAGATCGCCTGCTCGGCCATTTCCTTGCCTTCCACCACTTTCACTTTCAGCAGCACCCCGTCGATGCGATACTTGACCGTGAGATCCGACGTTCCCGCTTCAAGATGGATATCGCTGGCGCCGAGCTTGAAGGCATCATAAATCGTCGAATGCACCAGCTTGACCACGGGACTGGTTCCTTCGCTGATCGATTTGATCGACAGATCCTCGATGGCCTCGGACACCCGGCGCCGCTCCGGGTCGAGCGCAAGCACGTCGTCCATCGCACGGGCCCCGGCCTCGTATTTCGCAAACATCGAGAGTAGCGTGACACGATGGACCAGGACCCACAGAGCGGATTCCCGCAGCTGCTCATCCGCCCAAGCCTGCCTGGCCGGATCGAACGGATCGCAAAATGCCACACAGAGGAGACCCTGCTCGTCACGGAAGGGCAGACATTCGTGCGCCACTGTATCGGGATAGGAAATCCTGCTGAAATCTGCCTCGCAGGCTTGGAGGGCCTCATGGCTCAAAAACGGGTAGTGAAGGGTCGCCGCCAGTTTCGCGGCAAACTCGTCGTGGCTCAACTGAAACTGATCGTCCAGCGCCTCGATCAACCGCCGCTTCGCGCGAGCAGCATCGGCCTTCGCGAGCGCCAACTCACTCGGCGAGAATCCGTCGGTACCGGCGACCACCTGTTCAGTCCATCTCATTGGATACTCCCCGCGAGTTCAAACATGGGAAAATACATGAGGAGCACGATCGTGCCGATCACGAGGCCGATGGCGGCCATGAGAGCGGGCTCGATCAATTTCGTCAGCCAATCCAGCACACGCGCGATGTCTTCGTCATAGAAAACCGCGATCCGTTCCATCATCTCGCCCATCTGCCCGGTCCGCTCCCCCACTCGCAACATGCGGTGGGCGACCGGAGTGGTCAATCCGTGCGATTCCATCGCCTGGGAAACCGGCTTTCCTTCGCGGAGATCCCGCACAGCAGCGTGAAGCGGCCCGCGCAATGACAGGGGAAGAATGCCGGCGACCATCTCGATGGCGGCCACGATCGGGATACCCCCCTTCACCAGCATGCCCAACGTGCGATAGAAGCGCGCCAGATCGAATACCTGGAGCCTGCTCCCGATAGCGGGAATCGATCGAAGTTGTGAAAGGACCCGCGCTTTCACGGCGGGAAGCGTGAGGCCGTAGGCAGAGGCGATCCCCACAAACGCCAGGCAGCCCATGACCAGGAGGCCGTGCGCCTCCATCACCTTTCCCCACTCCAGCAACAGCTGCGACAACACCGGAAGATCCTTGCCCGCATCCTCATAGATGCGGCTGAACTTGGGCACGACATACATCATCAAGAACAACATCACGAGTCCGCCGACGACGAGCAGCACGATCGGATAGATCGAGGCGCTTACGAGCTTCTTACGAACCTGATCCAGTTGCACCTGGTAGGCGATATACCGGGACAGAGCTTCGCGGAGATCGCCGGTTCTCTCGCTCGCACGAACCGTCGCGACATAGAGCGCAGGAAAACTGGAGGACAACTGTTCGACCGACGAGGAGAACGTGAGCCCTTCCCGCAGTTTGGTCAGAATCTGTTCCAGCACTTGCTTCAAATCCGGATGGCGCTCTTTTTCCCGGAGTGTCTCGAGCGCTTCAACCAACGACAGACCAGCCCCCAGTAGGGCGATCAGTTCTTGGCTGAACAGAGTCAGAGGAAAAGTCGTCCTCCGCTTGAGATACGCGGCCAATCCAGCGCGCTTCGAACGGAGCGTCAACACCTCGTAGCCCAGCCGCTCGACCTGACGGCGAGCATCGTCGGCATCGATGGAATCGACGTTCATCTCCACCACCGTATCCAGCGACTGCATGGCCTTGACGTGATACAGCATAGTCCTCTACCAGTTCGTGATGTCTTCGTTATCGACCGTTCCACCCGGTTGCGCATCTTTGCCGAACGACCATAGATCGAACTCGCTGTGCTCCCCGGGGAATTTATACGAGTAGGGACGGCCCCACGGATCCGTGGGAAGGACTTTCTTCAAGTACGGCCCTGCCCATTTCGCCTCATCCGCCGGTTTGACCATGAGGACGGCCAGTCCCTGTTCCGTGGAGGGATAGTGGCCTACGTCCAAGCGGTATTGATCCAGCGCTTGCTCCACCGCGGTCAATTGGGCGCGGGCGGTCTTTGCCTCAGATTTCCCGATCTGTGCAAAATATCGGGGCCCCACGAACCCGGCGAGCAGACCGATAATCACCATTACGACGAGCAGTTCCAGAAGGGTGAAACCTCCGTCAGTCCGGCGGGGTAGGGAATGGGTCGGATTCGCGATAGTAGTTCCCATAAACAGCTCCTTTGTTTAGTGCAGTCGGTTCTTCTTGCCGTCGGCTGAGCGATGTTCGAGCGCGTGAGAAATACCCTCTAAATGTGCGATGGATATTGACGATAGTATTAAGGAAAGGCATATCCGACAATACCCTCCCTGGTGGGGTTACGCCCCTCCAATAGAGGGGTCTGAAGAGGGGCAAAAGAGGGGGTGTCGTTCGTGAAGCGTGACAGGCGGGAGATGAAGTTCTGAGTTCTGAGTCCTGAGTTTGAAGTTCCGAATGCTACGGCCTTTAGCCTTCAGCCTGCCTCATCCTCGATTTCTGGTGATTCGGAGCACCGTCTGGGCGAGCTGCCGGGGATCCATGAGGGCCGGCAGCGACGACCACCGATTCGTCATATCGTTGCCTACAATGACAATCCCGGCATGTTGGGTCTTGTCTGTGTCGATGACAGGATCAAGGTCGTACAGGCCCAGCTTCCGGCGCAGATCCTCGATCTCTGTCTCATTCCCTGTCAGGAAATACCACCCCTGGAATTGCCCGAAGCGAGTGGCATACTCTTTTAACGTCTTCGGCCGGTCTACCGTCGGGTCCAGAGAGATCGAGAGCATAAACAGATCACGCCCGACCCGGTCTCCCAGCAGCCCGTGCAGCCGCGCAAGATTCGCTGTGGTGGGGCTACAGCTTTTCTGGCAGCTCGTATAGATAAAATTCACGAGGACGGTCTTGTCCTTGACCAGGTCATCGTAGAAGCGGACTGATTTGCCGTCTTGTGTCTGGAGGAGGATATTGGGGAAGCCGTCGGACGGCTTCCCTATGGACTCTCGCTGGTTCGCAGCGACCGGTTGGGAGGAGGATGTCGGGAGATTGTCAGGAGATCCTGTCACAGAACAAGAACAGAGAAAGACGATTCCCGCACAGGCTATGAAGGCCTGAGTGCCCTGTGGCCTGTAAGGAACCGTCGCTGTCACAATTGATTGCCTCTCTTGTTCATGTCGAAGTCGCATTGAGGGAACCCTACGCCCCGTCCGTCGAGGCGCTCCACATCACCAGCCGCATCGAAGTAGAGGCGCTGTTCTTCTTCCAGTTCCTCACAGGTCGGCACGATCCCTGAGACGTCTGCATCGATTTTTCTTTCTCCATCGAGCGGGCTGGGAACCCCGATCGGCCTGGGATCATAGGCTCCCATCATCCGCATGTCCTCGTGCTGGATGTTGTGACAGTGAAAGACGAACGGACCAGTGAAGGTGCGGAACTTCATCAGCACATCGGCAACTCCTCCGCCGTGAAGGTTGACCAAATCGCTGTTGAACGATCGCTCGAACGGAGGGGCGTTTCCGTTGAGGGTCTGGATCTGAAAGCCCTCCAGGTGGGTATGAAACGGGTGCCACCAGCCGCCCGAACTGTTTTCGAATGTCCATTGTTCAGCGGTGCCCAATTCCGGTACCGCATCCGCGCGTCTCGGATTGAAAAACCGGTTGTTGATCGTCCAGGCTCCGAGCGAGCGATCTGACCTAAAGCTTCGCGCTGCGACAATCTCGTTTCGAGAAATCGGCTCCCATTGATCGCGAATAATCGTGCTGTCGGTGATCGTGACGTCATTGGCCACCGCGGCTCCTTTGACCACGAATTTCAGCAGTGGTGTGGGCTTGCTCGGATCGACCCCGTCCCCCTTCCGTCCGTCAGACTGAAGCATGATGTTTTCGAGAAACAGGTCGTCTGGCGCATTTCGAAAGTCGATGATCACGTCATGCCGCTGGCCCGGGGCAAGCTCGAAGGTCTTCACGAGACCGGCTTTGGGAAAGAGCCATGTGTCGGCTCCAAAGACAAGAAAGGGCTGGCCGTTGCTGAGCCGCAATTGATACATCCGTGCACTCGAGGCGTTCAAGATGCGAAAGCGGTGCTTGCGCCGCTGCACTTCCAGGAATGGCTGAACCGTCCCGTTGACGGTAAAGACATCGCCGAGGCGGCCGTTGTGGTCGAAGAAATCGAACGCCAATGTTCCGTCGGCGTTGAACTTTTGATCGGTCAGGGCCAGACCGATATCGAACCCCTCTGCCGGGTCTGGTAGAACTCTGTCTTCAATCAACTGTTCTTCCCGTTCGTCGAACATGAGATAGAATCCGGCCAGTCCCCGGCTCACGTTAAACCCCGTGATGTCCATCGCATGGTCGTGATACCAGAGGGTGGAGGGAATCCAGGTCGGGTCGAATGCGCCCTCACAGGTTTTCGCGTGCCGGTCTGCTTGAGTGATGCGGGGAGCGATGTTGGGATAGTAATAATCCCTGGCTTCCCCGGCCAAGGTATAGAAGTCCGGCGCGCCATCCGCATGGGAGGGAACGTGGGAGCCGTGGAGATGGACCGAGGCTTCGATATCGTGACCGGTTGTGTTGATAGGGCCACGGGTTTTCGTGAGGTGGTTCTCGTACCGGACCACGACCGGTTCGCGAAAGCGCGTCAGGAAGGTCGGCCCAGGTGTTCGTCCTTCCGAGTTGCTCGCGTAGGCGTCGCGAAAGGCAAAAATCGGGGTGGAGAGTCCAGGGAAAAATGGATGGACGGTTTCCTCGATGATGATGCGATATTCTTTTTCGTGAGCATGGCTTGAGAAGCGGTTCCAATCCGGACAGGGAAAGCCGGGAACCCGTCCATCGAACTCAGGGGCGATGCCGTGGGCCACATCGTTGAAATTCCCGCGAGGAGTGCGCGGTTTCCCGTTCAGTTGTCCGTCCCGTTCGTATTGGCCTGGTTTCGGCGAGAGAGTGCCACGGGGCATGGCCTGGGCAATCGCAGGTATGAAGAGCGGCTGTGAAAAGGGTCTGTAGCCGAAGAGCGATCCGCTTTTACTGGAGGAGGGGCCGTTCTTGGCCGATGCCTCACGCGGCCCCTCTAAAAATGGGGCTGGGAGTCGCCAGTGGCCGAGAGCGAAGGCGCCAAGCCCTGCGAGGCCGTATTTGACAAGATTTCGTCGGTTGATGGGCTGTGACATGGTGACACCTCTTACGTGAACGAGATAGGCGAGGCTCGTAGGCTGAAGGCCGAAGGTCGGGATTCGAAGCGCCGAACACTTCAAGCCTGCTTCGCGCGTTTACCGTTTTACGTTTAACGTTTCACGAGTCCCAGGCTGTTCCACCTCGGAGTGGCCTGGGGCTGCCAGCCGTGCTGTTCTGTTGTCCAGATAGACCAGTAGATCTCCCACGTCCGTCTCCGATAGGCCCAGATTAGGCATCAAGACGCCGGGAAACTTCGCGGAAAGCGCGACGGCGATCGGATCTTTTTTTGCCCGCAGCACGTTCGGCGCTTGTAAAAACTGAGAGAGCCAGGCTCGATCCCTCCTCGACGTCACGCCCTGGAGATCCGGGCCAACATGATCGCCCTGGCCGATCGTGTGACAGGAGGAACAGGCCTTGACGAAGAGGGCTTGCCCGGCCTGGCTCACATAGGGGATGGCGGTCATCTCGGCGTAGGCTGTGCCAGGCTGACTGCCTCTCTTGGCCCGGAAAGCCGGATCCATATTCAGCATGACCAGGGCCAGCTTCCCCGTGTCCTCGAACAGGGAGGTGCGCTCCCACTCGCCGGTCGCGCCGTTGCCTGCCATCGCTCCGTTGTTATGATCCGATACGCTCTTGCTGCGTTCCCCAAGTTTGTAGCGCACGACCGCGATGTCCTCCGGTTTTCCTGTCAGAAACAGCCAGCCAGGCCCGGCATGAAAGGCTTCGGCATGTTTCTTCAGCACCGCCGGCGTGTCGTGCAGCGGATCGAGTGTGATCGAGTAGAGAAAGATGTCGCGCCCGACATGGTCGCCCAATTCCTTCTGGACCTGCGCCATGCGGGCCGTCGCCAAGGGGCAGACTTCTTTGCAACTGGCGTACATGAAGTTGATCAGAACGATCTTGTTTTTGATCAAGTCGTCGTAGAGGCGGACGGTCTGCCCGTCCTGGGTCACGAGCGGCACGTTCGGAATGTAGCTCTCGCCCCAGGTCGCAGCTGACCCAGGAGCGGCGAAAAGCGCTGCGCAGAGGGCCCAGAGGAGCAGCGCACAGATCGTGAAACGTGAAACGTGAAGCGTATCTCGCATAGCGACCGACTCTCCTGAAACGTATCTCGTTATTCCCTCGGGACTCGCGCGACGGGGGAAAGTTCGAGGTTCGAAGTTCGAGGTTTTCAGAACGTCGAACTTAGAACTCAGAACGTCGTGTCGCGCCCGTCTCGCTTGTCTTGCGCGTTGAACTGACAGGGACAGGCCCCGCCGCAGACGGCGGAGCCAGTCCCCTCAGCCCTTCAGCCTAAACCCCTTCAGCCTGCACCCCTTCTCCAATACCTACACCGCCACCTGCACGTAGAAGGACTGTTCGGTCGTCAGACCAGCGGTGTCGCTCGCCCGGACCCGAATCCGGATGTTCCCCGCCAGCGTCGGGGTCCAACTGACGACGCCTGTCGTCGCGTCGACCGAGCAATTACTGGGGTTGCCGAGCCCACTACCGCGGTAGGTGATCGCGTCCCCATTGGGATCGGTCGCATGCACCATATAGGTGTACGGCGCACCGACTTTCCCGGTCGTAGAAGGCCGAGAATCGATGACCGGCGCCGCATTGGCCGCCACCGTCACCGTGAAGGACTGCTGGGCATACAAGCCGCCCCCATCCGTCACGCGCACCGTGACGGGAACGGCCCCATTCACCGTGGGCGTCCAACTGATCAGCCCTGTGGCCTGGGTGATCGTCATGCCGGCCGGAATCGGCGCCACCAATCGGTAGCTCAGGGTGTCGCCGTTGGCGTCCGTCGCGTCCACGTCGTAGCGGTAGGCGGTGCCCACCTTCCCCGTCAATATCGGCATCGAGGTAATCACCGGCGCGACTGCCGTGAGTCCCACCGTGATACTGAAGGACTGGGTGGCGGTGAGGAGTTTCGGATCCGCCACCCGCACCGTCACCTCGTTCGCACCCATGTGGCCCGCAGCCGGGACCCACGCGATCAGCCCCGTGGCCGCGTTGATCGACATCCCAGCCGGCGCCATCGCCAAGCTATAGGTCAGCGTATCGCCGTTGGCATCCGTCGCGGTCACGCCGTAGCTGTATCCCTCTCCCACCTTCGCTGCCAGAATCGGCGTCGAATTAATGACCGGAGCAGCCGAAACCGTCACCTGGTTCCCCAAGGGGTTGCCCTCCGCCAGCACGTCCGGCGTCATATAGGTACAGCCGTCCGGCGTGGGGATCGGAGTCGGGATAATGTCCACATGGACGTTCGAGGATTTTGGATTGTCCTTATCCGTCAGGATCTGGTAGCGCATCAATAAGGCAAAGTCTTCGTGCACCGTATTGTGACAATGGTTCACGTAGGCGCCGCCAAACTCTCCGAAGCGCACCTGGAACTTGACCGACCCGCTGGGATGCAGCCGCCAGACGTCCTTGCGCACCAGATTCTCTTGGGCAATGATGGGCGTATTGCGTTCCATCGTCACGCCCTCTTCAAAATGGAGGTGGATCGGATGGTCCCAGCCTCCGCCGCCGTTCTGATAGGTCCAATGCTCGACCTCGCCCGGTTTCGGGATCAGCAGCGAGATACGATTGGCGTTCATCGAATGCGGCGTCTCTCCATTGACCTTGATGGCCCAGGGGAAGGAGGTGGCTGTCTCCGGGCAATCAGGATTGCACTCCCCCGTGAGGGGATCCCGTGAATCTCCATTGCCGGCTCGCCCGAATTCCACATGCCGCTCACGCACCGGGGCCACGATCGGAATCTGCTCGGTCAACGTCAACGGCACTCGGCTCGCATCCGGGTCGCTTGCGCGATGGATGTGGCCCGGCACGTCCACGCTCTCGACCTCGGTGACGATCCGGAATTCCATGATGGCTCCCACGGCAGAGTCCGGCGAATCCTGCGCCAGCGCCTTCGCCAGCGAGAGGGCTCCGTCTGGTTTATTCCCGCTGGTTTGCTGCAACAGGTTCACCAAATACACCTTGTCGCCTGGGCGGAAGCGGGAGAAATCCACGACGATGTCGTACCGCTCCGCCGTGCCCTGCTGATCGAGCTGCGTCAACGTGATCGGATTGACCACAAAGTTGCCGTCGTTCGCGATGAATTGGAACGGCACGAAGTTGCCGTTCTGGTCGGCCAGACACAACTGTTGGAACCGCGACATGGAGCCGTCGATGAGCCGGAAGCGATATTTCCGCGGCAAGACCTCCATGTAGGGTTTCCAGGTCTGATTGACGAGCAACCGATCCCCCACGAACCCGTCGGTGGTGAAGATGTCGAAGAAATATTGTCCGTCAAGATCTGTCGCCGCGTCCGAGATGAAGAGGTTCACGTCGAAATCGAGGTTCCCCCAATCCAGCAGGCTGCCGCTGGGGAGCCGGAGGTTCACGCCGTCGTCGAGCGTTTCGTTGCCGCGATCCGGCCCGCTGTAATAGTTCATCATCGCCGCCTCGCCCTTGTAGACGTTCTCGGCGGTGAAGAAAAACCGGTGGTCGTGGAACCACAGCGTGCCTTGCAGCTCACGGAAGTCGCCCGGTACTTGAACCAGACCGCCCTTGCCGTCGGGGCCTGAGGCGCGCTTTTCTGTGGCGTCCCTATTGATCATATCGTGCCGCGCTAACGTGGTCCCCCAATGGTAATCGTAGAAGGTGCCGGGGAAGTGAAAGGCGTTGGAGGCGCCGTCGCTCTCCGCCCCGTTGTGGGCGTTGTGGAAGTGCGTCGAGCACTCGTTGCGCCCGAACCCGCCGTTGTTGGTGCGGTCTACCGGCAGGTTATTGTAGATGCGTGTGAGCATGGGCTCCCCATAGCGCCCCTTCAAGAGCGGGATCGGCGGATGCCCTTTTACCCCCCATCCTCCGAAATGGTACATGGGCCAGACCTTGTTCGCCTGCTGCTCAGGCCAGGCCGGGTGGAACTTGGTGCTCACACATTCCCCGAACGCCAGGTTATAGCCGACTTGCGGAAAGAACTCTTTCCAGCGTTGATGGCCGAACCATTCGCCGGGCGGACGGCCTTCCATCGGTCCACGTTTCGAGATGGGGTTGATGAAAGGATTCGCCGGGGTATTGCCTGCCTGATGCGCGCTGAAGTCCGTGTGCCAGGAGAGCCGCTTGGCGCTCGGTTGAGCCTGCGGTAACATTCCGTCAGGAAATAGCGCTTCCCATTCGCCGTTTGGCTTGACGACTTTCGTCAGGGGCGTCGGCGGTACATAGTCCAGTCGAGGCATGGCATGAGTAAAGGGCACCGCACCGTTCAGCGGTGTCGCCGGGACTCCAGTCACACCATGGGCAAAGGCACTCTTGGCGAAGGGGCTCAGGCCGTTCTTCGCGATCAGTAGCCCTGCCGAGGTGAAGAGTCCCCACTTCATGAGATCCCGCCGATTGATCTGGCCCTGAGAGAGCGCTTTCACGATCTCCGCGCGATTGTTCCGCGCGTTCTGCGCTTCGCGCACACGTCTCTTCGATGCATCAGGTGGTAAATATGTAGCCATGGAATCTCCCCCCCCCCTTTTTTTGTTAAAGTGACATCTGCTCGTCCGGCCAGAAAGCAAACATCGCCATGAGATGAATTAGAAAACCAGTTGCTCTTTCTCTCCTTCGGTCTATCTCGCCTATATGGTTTGTCTTGTTTGTTTCGTTGGTTTGGCTCGCAAAACTAAAAAAACCAAACCAACGAAACAAACCAGATCAACCAACCAGGCTCATCACAGACATACAGATAAGTAAAATCTGATTAAAACCTTTGGCCTGTGCAGATTAGATTCTCGTGTAACAAAATCCTATTCCGCAGAAGTAATACCTACCCCTACGAAATAGTTATTGACGCCGGATGCTGAAGGAGCCGCCGAAGGGATGGCGCAAGGGCGCTCAGGGAGCTTCCCTTGCTCCCTGAGCGCGCACGATCAGAAGAATGCGAGGGGGCAGACAACCACCCTTCTTGCTCGCAGAGCCCCCACGACAAAGCGGTAGTCGCTCAATGCGCGCAGTGAAGGATAGTTTGCCTGCCCCCTCTGGAGAAGTTGAAGAATCAAGAGGTGCTCGCTCGACAGCCACAGTCGAAAGCTTCTCACGCCCTTGCTTGGCTGTGTATTGACATGGAGCAGGGAATACGAATGGATGCGCGTGGTTGCGGATTATGGGGCAGAGGTATCTGAAGGGAATGATACTCTTGATGTCGCGGTTACAGACCGAGGATGATTCTCACCCGCCGTTCCACTTCTTCGATTGTGTTCTCCGGCAGACTCCCGATCTCTTTGCAGAACGACTCATTGGCTACCGCGATCAGTTGTCCCAGCAGCAGGTCGCTGTCGCAGTCAAGCGCCCCGTCTCCTTTGCGGAGACGGAGTCGTAGAATGCCCGGGTCTGCCACGAGTTTGCTGGTTGTCGGGATGACGATCGTGGAAGGATAGCCTGCCTCATTCACCAGATTGGACTGTACGACCAGGGCAGGACGAAGCTTCCCGGGTTTGGTTCGTACCCGTGGGTTGAAGGCCACCACATACAGATGTCCGCGCTTGATTTGCATCTAGCAGGCTGCTGGAAAACTCGGTTTATATATAAAACACTGATAAAACCTCACGGAATGCCTCTGATGCCGCAATAACTCAGGATGCTCAGGCTGTCCAGCAAGGCCGCAGCGAGCAAAGAGGCGAGGAGGTACGCACCGCACTTCGTGGAGCCGTTCGCCCATACAATGGATCTTGGCGAACGGAAAATACCCTCCAGTGCTTCCGATATCCGCGGCACTCCTTCCCAACGTTGAGCCTCTGAACGATGCGAGAACGATGCTGGCGGACTTTTTCAGCATCCTGTTAGGATTCCGAGACCCGGCGGCCCACCGCAGCCTGAGAGAGCTCCCGATGTTCTCGTTTGTCGGCGTGCGCGCAACGTTGCACGGATTCATGGACCTCGCTCCGTAGCCGTTCCTCTGTGGTCTGGTGTTCGAGGGTCTTCAGTGCGGCTCGTAGTACCCCGGCCTTGGTCGGGATACGCAGTTCCTTTCGCAGCCGTTCGATCTGCTGCTCTTCTTTCTTAGATACCGCAATGGCCCCCATATTAGATCTCCTTATGTCATCTCTAATAGTTTTTAGGGTCTTCTCCCAATCGAGTGGGTACAATTCGTCATTCCCGCGAAAGCGGGAATCCAGTATCCCCCCCTTGAACCATTCGGGAATACACGGCTCAAAGAA
>JBAXBK010000009.1:0-98902 GCA_037142015.1 Nitrospira sp.
CGTCTCCCTGGTTTATCCAGTTAGTCAGGTTCAACTAAATAAACAAGACAAACCAGACAAACCAACTAGACCAAACAAACCAGGCAGACAGCATTTTCTATGAGAGTACGAGGGTTTCGTTGCCATAAGATCAATGAATTGTTAAATCGGCGTTAACTCCGCGAATAATTGCGCCGGTTCGAATTAACGGACAATTAATAACGCTGTAACGATTTGGTGTTGTTCCTGGTCTAATTTGATCATGCAATGTTGACCGATAAATCATCCATGCCAGACGTACGCGATTCGGTGCTCATTTTTTTGAAGTCCGAGTCGCTCTCGCAATCGGTGAAGAAGGCGTTAGAAACGAACGGATATTCCGGCACGACCGTGACCACGGAGTCCCTTGCCCTCGCAGAGGCGAAAGCAAAAGTCCCATGTTTGATTATTCTCGACCATGGTTCCGGCTCTGTCGTCAACTTTCGCCGAATGAGTACGTTACGCGCGATTCCGATCGTTGCCGTGCAGGATGGAAACATTTCTTGTGAGGATGAAGAATGTCTCAAAGAATACGATCAGGATATAGACTTGGTCGTATGCGGCCAGAGTGTTCGTGAGCTGGTTGCACGGGTGCGCGCAATCCTTCGACGCCGGGAGGCGGGCGTCAAGACGAACACCCAGTATCACGCAGGGAATCTTCGAATGGACCTCGATCGCCACGAAGTCCTGGTCAGCGGCCATACTGTCGATCTGACCCCCAAGGAATTCCAAATTCTCAAGCAGTTCCTCGAATCACCCCGCCGTGTGTTCTCTCGCCAGGAAATGCTCAATCGAGTCTGGGGAGAAGGCTATGCGCTCGAAGAGCATGCGCTCGATGTACACATTCATTCGCTGCGGCAGAAGATCGAACAGAACCCGGCCACTCCGACGTTCCTCTTGACCGTCCGAGGTGTGGGATACAAGCTGCGAGCCTAGCTCTCTCAAGCGGGACGGGCAAGACTGGCGGGAAAAACGCGACAGCGCGATCCGAAAACCTCGAATCCCCCCCGTCTAGCTCGTCCCGCCTTTCCCGCTCGTCGTGCGTCGCTCGCCGATTACAAAGAGTCCCGTCTCGCCGCATCTGGCGCTGAGGGGACGTGGAGTGGAGAAAGTTGCTGAGGAAGGGTGGGGCTAGAAGGACAGATAGTTACAGGAGCCAAAAATCCGTCGGCATCCAACCAGGTACATATTTCCCAGTGACTCCACCTGAACAGGTTTAGTCCATCTGGCTTCCAAGAAATTTAAAGTCCAGCCCCATCCGGAGCGGCGGGTGCGCACTTCGATCAACTGTTTCGTCTGTGGGGCTAGGTCTACGAGGAGAAGCATTCCTCCCGTGCTCTGGTTGAGTGCGAAGGCCTCTCCCTGCCCGATGACGACCGACTTTCCTTCTTTAGCCTCGATCACCTCATATGGACAGAGGCGACGATAGCCCGTACGCGTTTCACTACGACGCCCCGGAGGGATCATCGCAGCCCGCATCTCGGCAGACACTTGGTCGATGTCTATATCTCCTAGCTTCCGCTCCTTCCGTGTGTGCTCTCTAATAGCGAAGCAGTCAGGTTCGAGAGTGTTCGTTGCCATGGTTAGGCCTCCAATCTCCTCGGGTGAGGGGTTATGTTGTAGCGCGGATCATTCATGAACACCTGCTTGTGCTGAATCTTCATAAATAGCCGGCTAAAAGTCATCGGTGGAGACCGGGTGGAGCAGGTCGCGGACGGACAGGATGCCGACCACCGCCCCACCTTTGGTCACACCCAAGTGGTGTGTCTGGTGCCTATTCATGAGGTCTGCTGCTTCGGTGAGCGGGCGGCGCTCTTCAATCCCGATGATCGGACAGCTCATGATGTCTTCGACGGGCATAAAGTAGGATGCCTTATCAGCTCCCACGAATTTCCTCACCACATCCGATTCCGTGACGATACCGATGATCTGGTGATCGTGGAATACTAACACGCTTCCTACATTGCAGACTTTCATCAACTTGGCAGCTTCGACGACTGAGGTACCGGAATCCACTGACACGAGATCCCGTTTCATGAGTTGGCTGACTGTAACCATTGTTCCCCTCCTTAAATTATTGATTATATGTGTTGGCATCAATCTACCAGACAGGCATTGCGTTGCGGTTATAGGTTTGTTACTGATACGTAAATTTCTGCATGTATGGGCACCCCGGTTTCAGCTACCTCGTTCGTTAACACGATCTTAACTGGCGCTGTTTTGCCGACATCAGTATATTTCCGACCTCATTAAATGCATGTTTTGGGCAGACATGAGCGTGATTACCCTTCGCGTGTAGAACAATAGGGGCACAGTTGCAGAAAGGATGGTGTCGATGAGGTGGATGATTGGTGCCTGGACTGTCGCGTTCTGTCTCTGGGCCCTTCCAAGCCATGCCGCTGTTCTAGATTCCTGGGCTTTCACGTCGCTTGGGACGCTAAACGCGTCAGAAACCGTAATCATCAACACCGACACGTTGGAACTCACCGGTGGGGCCTCCTACAGCGGCGTGCTCGATCCAGTCTCCGGTGCAAGCATTTTCGCATTCGACAATATCACCGGCACGAACCTCTCGATCTTCGGGACTCGCACATTGGGGTTGCTGTCGAAGAGCAACCTCGCGTTCAACGGATTAATTGACCTGCTCGGCAGCGGCGGATTGGAGATGGTGGCCGTAGATTCTCTTGCCATCAAGAATCTTGTTGTGGCTGGGAGTGGAGGGGATATTCAATTGCATGCTAACCACTTCACTCTTTCTGGATCAATCACGTCGTTTGATCGTTCACTCAACATCACGAGCGCGACTGATATCGTGGGCATCGGGGTACCCGGTGTTCTAATCGTTCGCGACGGAGCTATCCCTGTCATCAGCCCAGGCAGCATTCTCGTTGTCGCCGACCGAGGGACGGTCGCACCGGTCCCGTTGCCTGCTTCTTTTCTATTTATCGCCACCGGCCTCGTATCTCTTAGTCTGGTGAAACGGCGTCCTGCTTATCGCAAATTAGAAGTCACAGAAATGGTGTCATAAAAGGAGCGTGGTATGAGTGAAGGAAGAGTGTTGGTTGTGGATGACGAAGTGGATGTTAGAAAGTCGGTGCGACTGATCTTGTCAAAGGCGGGATATGACGTGGTGGAAGCTGAGGATGGGGAAGCAGGAGTCAGGGCTATCAAGCGGGGAGACAACCCCTTTGCATTGGGCGCTATCATCTGCGACCTTCAAATGCCGAATATGAGTGGAATGGAGGCGATTCCCTATTTCCGATCCCAGTTTCCCCATGCCTCCGTCATTGTGTTGAGCGGTGAAGTGACGACCGAGAGGGCGAAGGTTCTCCACAAGCAAGGCGTATCCGACATCTTGTCGAAACCGATCAATCAAGTCACATTGCTGGCAGCCGTAAAAAAAGTGTTCGACGCGGGGGGATCGAATGAGGGTGTGAAGGCATGAGGTGAACTCATAGAGCCACACAGGGGTGCTTGACACCGTTGCACCTCACGGGGGTTAGCCGGGAGCCCTTACTCGAATTCATCCCATCCGCTCATGCGGCTACCGAAGACGAGTGTCCGTCGATTGGTTGTAATGATGATCAGACCGCCCTCATTGCCCACCTGCGTGATGCGCTCGTGAACATCGAGCGGTTTTGAGGAGAACTGGCCGAGCAGAGGGCCGAATCCCACGAGTCTCTCGCTGGTCATGGCCACGGACCCGTACTCGTTACTATGCAGCCTGTAAACTTTTTCTCGCACGCCGAGCGCCTCCTTGAACCAAATGCCGTTCGCGCCACGAAATCCATAAAGATGCTTGTCCGTCCTCACCAGGCTGAAGGTGGGCAAGATGCGCCGCTCCAAGACCTTTTCGCGCAGATCGCGGTCGGTCTTGATCCAGGCCAGGGTGCGGCTTGAAAAGCCCAATAGCCGGCGTGAGGTCACAACGATGCCATTAATCCCGCTCGCGCCTGAACCGAGCACCGTTTCTTGGGCATCCAGCGTGATCTCTCGGCGTCCACTCAACGGACTCTTCGCTACGGCAAGGCCCGGTTCGATCCAGACGGCAACCTCGCTTTCCAATTCAAGCGAGTAGGCATCGCCCTGGTATACGCTCCAAGCAAGGGTAAGCAATACCAATTGTGAAGCGATGAGGCGTCCAACGTTTGAAGGCGGTGTACCCATGGGCTCTGTGATTGTACCGTACTTCCGTGACCCGTTGCCGACAAGGAGTCTATGCAGGGGTTTTAGCCAGGATTAAAATGTTACAGATTCCTGATGAAACCGCAACGGCGTAGTGACTGAAGCCGGGTAAGATTAGCCTGGTAAGTTCGGTAGGGTGATCGTAGTCTTCATGCCGTCAGCCCGGTTCTTTGGATGAACGGGTTCTTCTGCGTGTAAGAGGAATGGGGGGATCATCATGATCACGGAACTACGCGCCACGTTTTTCCTCGCGGTGTCTTTCGTCTTCTTCTTGATCATCATCGGTGTGCTCGGGCTCAGCACTTTAATGCAACCTGGTCGATGGAGTGAGCGAGTGAGGTCAGTGGATTGAGCATGCGAACCTCGTCAGGGGTTAAGGCTGAAGGCTGAATGTTTGGGGGTAGCGATGGAACGGCATCTCGATGTCGAGCTGAGCGATCTTAAAAATAAGCTCTTGCTGATGGGCGGCTCAGTCGAATCTCAATTGCAGGACGTCTTGCAAGCATTGACCGAGCGCGACTCGAGCTTGGCGATTCGAGTCGTTGAGAACGATTTGCGGATCAATAGACTGGATCTCGAAATCGACGAGGCTTGCCTGCGCCTGTTGGCGCTCTATCACCCAAGGGCCGGTGATCTTCGATACATCACGACGGCCATGAAGATCTCCATGGAACTTGAACGGATGAGTGATATGGCCGAAAACATTGCCGAACGGGCGATCGAGTTGAACGAAGAGCCGCAGCTTAAACCCTATATCGATATACCGAGAATGGCGGAGTGGACATCCCAGATGGTTAAAGAATGCCTGGATGCCTTTGTAAACAGCGATGTCGAATTAGCGCGAAAAGTTTGCCTGGACGATTTCTATGTCGACGACCTCATGGAGCAGCTTTTCAGAGAACTTGTCTCGTTCATGCTGGAAGATCCAAACACCATCACGCGGGCAACACGCCTTACGTTCATCGGCAAGTATTACGAACGGATTGCCGACCATGCGACGAATATCGCTGAACTCGTCGTCTATATGGTGGAGGGCAAGATTATCCGGCATCTGACTGCAGGATGATGAAAGCTCTATCACAGAGATCGGAGACTAGTCAGAAGGTCAGAAGGAGGGTTGCATGAAAGACAACTCCATCACGATGGCTAAAGCGAAAACAGTAGCGATCGTGGCGCATGACAACAAGAAACAGGATCTCCTGGCTTGGGCCAAATCCAATCGAGAGGTGCTCGCAGGGCATAGGCTCATCGCGACGGGGACGACAGGAAGTCTCCTTCACACGGAGCTGGATCTTCCAGTGGAGCTGCTGCCAAACGGGCCGCTTGGCGTCGACCAACAGCTCGGGGCGAAGATCAGCGAAGGTGAAATCGACGTCCTGATTTTCTTCTGGGATCCGTTGGAGCCGCAACCACACGACCAGGATCTGGAATCGCTGATCGGCATCGCTTTGGTGTGGAACATTCCCATCGCTTGTAACCGGGCCTCGGCGGACTTCTTGATCTCCTCCTCTCTGATGCCGCAAGCGTATCAGCGGCTCGTGCCCGACTATGAGGGGCACAGTAATCGGCTGTTACGTCTAGACGTGGCCTAATACCCCCACTCAATCGTTTTTATTTACCTTGTGTCGGCCTTGGCTTTACCTGTCCGTAACATGGATCGGCGAAGCTTTTAGCTGCCAGGACATAAAGAGGATAATCGGCGACACGATTCAATTTGGTGCGCGCCTGAACAGTTGAAAGGAAGGCATGTACAAAGGAAAGTTATCTCGACTACAAGAATTTGCGACGGAGGTCAGAGCCTTGGCATTTCACGCTGTGGTCATAGGGCTCAGCGCTGGAATCGCCTGGTCTCTCCCAAACATTGCCAGGCAATTCCTGTCGTTCTGGTCTCGTATCGAACAGGAACGGATCCTGCTGCTGAGCATTGAGGTCGGCGTAGCGCTACTGCTCATCGTGATTTCGAATTACCTGTGGCGAGCCTATACAGACCGCCGTCAGGCCGTGATGGCGAGGGGAGCGGGGTTGGTCTCGTTTTTTCCGTTGCATGACCCGGGGGCCGGCAGAAGAATTCGTGAACTCAAACAACAACAGAGCCTCGGTCGAACCGTTCTGGCCATCGGGGTGACCGGCCATGGGACGGTCGTGGACGACAAGGCCGAAATGCACGCCTTACTTGAGACCTGCCTCGAAGCGAAGCTCATCCTTTTGAATCCCTTCTCGGAAGAGGCCGCTCGGAGAGCCCAGTCTCTCTCGCATCCCGATATTTCTTCAGATCGGTTTCGGCAGGAGCTGCAAGACACCATTGCCTTGATCAAACGCTTTCGTGTCAGCGGCAAGGTCATCCGGCTGAAGCTTTACTCAGATCGTCCGCATCTGCGGATGGTGATCCTCGGTGACTATCTCTGGCTCCAGCACTATCACACAGGACTCGACGTACGCTGGATGCCCGAATATGTCTTCCAGCACAACCCCGACCATCATGGACTCTATACGCTCTTCTATCAATACTTCACGAAGCGCTGGGAGAATCGGGAAATTCCCGAATATGACTTCGAGACCGATGAACTGGTCTATCGGGCGGGAAGCGGCAGCGAGTTGCGGCGAGAACCCTTTGAGCCAGGGGACAGGTCAGGGCTGATAGCTTCGGAAGTGTCGTTGTTTGAGCCAAGTTTGGGGTAGTCAACGGTGACCTTTAAAGCTAGGAGGAGGGACTGTCAGGTTATTCGTGAGACGTGAATCGTCAGTGTCCTCCCATCGGAAGAAATGAGATTGCAATAGAGACAGCGATCAGGACGATGATGATCCATTCCAGCACCTCCATGCGGCGGGTGGTCGCGCGGTTCGACATCTTGCTGTAGATGCTCTCCAACGTTTCCAGCTTGCGCAGAATGCTTGCATCCCAGGCTTCCAGGTGGAAACGTTGGGACGCGAGGCGATAGACACGCGCCAGGTATTGGTCGCCTAACAGCTTCAAGGTGTTGGTTACCCGTTCGAAGAGGAGCGCGCCGTCGACTTGTAGCTGCGCGATATGCGTGGTGTCCTTGTCGTGCGAACCGGGGAGCGGCAGCAAGTGTGGTTTTCGAGCGAGGGCTGCATACCCCTCGTCCAGCGCCGCATCAAGCTGTTCGTCGAGCATCCGCATCTCCAAGAGCTCCACATTGGCAAATTCCAGCACAGCCCGCACGTCGTCCATCTCCTTACCGAAGATCACGGCCGAGTGCCAGTCGATGAGCGCGGCGTCGTCGACCCCGTACGAAATGCGGCAGGACGTGGCATCTTGAATTTCCTGGTCTGCGAGCGGTGTCCGTTCGCCGCGAAGCACCTGCGCCAGTTCCGTTTCCCTGCTTTTCCAGATGGGGAGCGATTGTTCCGGTGAATAGGACTCAATCGAGAAGATAATGTAATCCTCCACCTCTTTGGCGATCTTGGGCCGTTCGATCGACGGATGAATCGCCTGAACGAGTTGCTCGACCCGCTTGCGTGATTCCGTCAGTAAGGGCGCATTCTCGTAGAGGGACTCGCTGAGTTCCAGCAGGCCCTCGAAGGGACCGTCCAGCGTAAATCGGTAGGTGATTGTGACGGCGCCGAAGTCATACACCATCACTTCGACCGTAGGGGCGGAGTGATACTGGCCAACCGCAAGGCTTCGTCCCTCTTGCATGAGGCGGAGCGGCGCGGGCCGGTATTCGAAATATTGAGGAGCCCTCGTCTTATGTCGGAGGCGGCTGCGCTCCCTGTCGGCTGTGATTCGTCTGGTGACGTCCTCCAAATTGATTGCCCACCCGATGTCATACGCAAACACCGCATAACAGGTGCCCTTGTTGATCGTCAGTGAAGTGAGAGTAGGCTCGCTCATCGAATTCTTTTTTCCTGAAGCGTAGCAGACAGTGAAGCGCTGGAAGCAAGCGCGAAACATGAAGCGTCCGACTCCGAAACGAAATACGCTTTACGAATGATGCCGTACTCTGCAAGAGCAACGGCTCGGTTAAGGAGAAGACAGCTCCTGTACAACGCCTCGACTATCGTAGCGGATACGCATTTCCTTCCGCAACCGCTCCTTTGTTTTCCCGTTCAGAGCTTTGGCGCCTAGACCAGGATCGATCGGTTGCATGCGTGTCGTAGCTGATCCGAGGGGGCCGGCCTGGGCGGTGGGAATTTCGACTCGCGGGGCGGATTGTCCGGAAGCGGTTGGGCGGTAGATGGCGGTGTCCCCGCCAGGGGACGCGATCACCATATCAGGGTGCCCGTATCGTTGTATCACCTCATCCTTCGTCGTCACACCGATACGAATCCACTCTGGATGATCGGGAGCCGGATAATCAGGCGCCGAGACGCAGGCTGTGAAAAGGCCGAGCACCGCCAACGTCGACGGGAATGTATGCACAAGCGAAAGAAGAAGAACGCGTGCCCGTATGTTTCTCATCATCGAATCTCCCTCGCACGACAGAATTATCCCTACTCCTTCTTGCCAAGTCGATGGAAGTGCCTATTTGACTCGCTACATATTTATAGCACGATCTCTTAACGCCGTTGTTACGAATTTTTGACGATGGATAGATCGGTTCGTAACAGACTCCTGAGACAGTACTGCCTGTGAGGGTGCCGATAACGAGCTGGTAAAAAGAAGACTGCAGCTTCTTCGAACCTGCTCCCGTGACGCGGCATCAAGAATACGCGCTGGAGGTTGGGAAGTAATCGGTTCTTCCTCGTCTGCGAGCCATCGTCCGCTGCACCGCACGCATGCGACAAGGAGGAGAGCGTCAATGGTAGTACGGTATGGGCCAAAAGTAGTCAATCAACCATCTGTGCCGATGCGGGTCTCGGCACGCTCACTGTTGCTGGTTTCATCCGGCACAGTGAGGAAATGTGAAAAGGAGTCGATGATGGCAAAAATCAGAAAGCAAATGGTGAAATGGGGGCTAGCCAGCGCAAAAGTTGGACTGGCGACGGCTGCGATTATGGGAGCGCAATCAGCAATCGCCGGTCCAATTACGCCGGTGCCCACAGCCAATCAAAAAGTGCCTGGTATCTCCTCTCCAAACGTCTTGTCGCCGGAATTTCATGAAGTGACTATAGCACAGGGCAGCACACGGCTGGAGAATCCCTCGCTATCCACCAGTGGTTACTACGGTTACAGCATCGACGGTCCGATGCTTCCCGCCCCCGGTGATCTTCCCGTTACGGGGCACAAGGTTGAAGCGACGAAGACAGAGCCGGATAAGAACACCTATCTCGTATTGAACGGGCAACATGGAGTTGACCCGCTGTACAACTACGGCACGCATTTTCTATTCCAGGGGCATGAGAATGGCGTGAATGGGCAAGGAATTATTACGCGCATCAACCTGGACGCAGACGGCGCTCATCGAGTGACGCTCCTGGCCGAGAATGAGCAGGACGGAACTCCGCTGAGAACGATCGATGGCTCCACGTGGTATCCCTTCTCGGGGCGGTTGCTGTTTTCCGTCGAGCAAGGGGCAAACGGCGGCATCTACCAAGCGACTCTCGATTTCCCGTCCACGGTTGAGAATCTGTTCGGGATCATGGGGCGCGGCGGTTATGAAGGGATACAGGCCGACCAGTCCGGCAGCATGATTATTATCGAAGATGTGGGAGGGCCGACTGGCACTAGCAACAGCCATGCGCGACAACCGAATAGCTTCGTCTATCGGTTCATTCCTAAGGATCCTCGCGATCTGAAGGTGGGTGGAAAGCTGCAGGTATTGCAAGTGACTTCGCTCCGTACGGGCGCGCCGATCGTATTTCATACTGGCCAGTCCGACGCCGACATTCTCTCCGACGACATGTTGGATCTTCATACCTACGGCAAGGTGTTCGACACCAAGTGGATTACTATCCACGATACAGACCTCCAGGGATTTGCTTCCTTCAGTTCCAATGTCTTGGCGAAGGGCGCCGGAGGGACACCGTTTAAGCGCCCTGAAAACGGCCAGTTCAAGCCGGGTAGTGGATTCCGCGAGTTTTATTTCGATGAAACCGGCGATACTAATGCGCTGACGGAAGCAGTTAATCACGGCGGATTCGGGTCAATCATGAAACTGACGATGCAGAATCCTTCGATGGATAGCGGTAAGCTGACCATGTTCTATAAGGGGGATGTGCAACATTCTGGTTTTGACAACGTCGCCTTCGTCACGCCGAATAAGATCGTCTTTGTGGAAGATGCCGGTGATACGTTGCATACCCAGCGTAATGCGCTGGACTCGGCGTTCCTGTTCGACGTCAGGACCGACTACAGCAATTCGGCGAATCAACCGGTCCGCATGTTGGCGCAGGGACGGGATCCATCGGCCACCCTCGATTCTGCGTTCAGCGGCATGCCCGGCTATCAGAATGACGGCGACAACGAGATCACCGGCTTCCATGTGTCTGATGGTGATCCAACCAATCACGGTCTGCTCGGAGCCAAACTTCCTCTTCCTTTTCATTTTGGATGGAGAGTCTTTTACACCGGACAGCATGGAGATAATCGGACGTTCGAAATTTTGCCTGTAGTTAATTGGCCTGTGAACGCGCAAGATTGATCCGTGTCCTCGCTTGCGAATGGGTGAATCGGTGAAGGGTTTTCAGGGAAGCGTAGGTGAGTGACGTGCTTCCTGTTCAGTCAACGTGGCGTGCGCGCCAGAAATGTCGGCGCGCACGCAGTCGCTCCAACACCCACAACATGCATAGTATATTTAATCGATCCCTGGTGACATGTTTTCCGGATGCGGCGCTCGCCCTCCGCCGCGAGATCCTGGTGACTGGTCTTTTCAAATATATGGCAGAGATTCAAGAGATCGAGGGCGGCTATGCCTTTAAATTCCGTCGCTCGGAACTGCTCATCCGGCGTATCGCCGAGTACATCTTGTTCGAAGGGCAGCACTCTCAGCAACTAACGTTCGTACTTGTCGCGGAGTCGAACGACGGTGCTGTGTGGCTACAGATACGAGGATCCGACAGCGAGAAGGAACACATTCGAACCGCCTACACGACCCACCAGATGCGTGTGAGTCCTCTCTCCTAGATTGTTTGTTTGGTTTATTTAGTCTGTCTGGTTTATTTGATTGGACCAGACTAACCAGATAAACCCAATCAACCAAACTAACCAGACAGACTAAACACACCAAATGAACAAGATCATGTCAGAGAGAGGCGACGCTTCGTGGAATGCCAAAAGCGTAGGGAATGTGAACAGACCGATCGCGGCCGGTTACCGAGATTTCACTGATTCTTATGGTTCCCGACTGATCGCTTCCCCGAGGGGGAAGCGCGAACGAAAGATGCCGCAGCTTGAGCGCGCCGGGATATTTTCAGCTTCTGGAAAATGATCCTGATGTAGTTCTTCACGGTCTTATCGCTGAGTTCCATCAATGAGCCAATTTCCTTATTCGTTTTCCCTTCAGCCACGAGTGCGATAACACGCTGCTGCTGGGTAGAGAGGGTCGTCTGCTGAGGCGCAGATGCCTCCTCTTTCTGCAACTGCATGCGGGTCAAGAGAGGCCGCGTAATAGCTGGATCGAGGATCGACTGCCCTTGGGCTACGGCATGGATGGCTTGCTGCAACTCTTCGGTGCTCACGTGCTTTAACAGGTAGCCGGACGCCCCTCCGACGATCGCGGCGAGCACGGCCTCATCATCTTCACAGGAGGAGAGAAACAGCACCCGCGTGCCGGGACAGGAATCTCTGATGGCACGGCAGGCATCTATTCCACTGCTACCGGACAAGCTGATATCCATCAAGACTACATTCGGTTGAAGGCGACTGGATTCAGCAATGGCATCTGTGACGGTAGCCGCTTCGCCGACCACGCTGAAACAGTCCTGTCGACTCAGCATGGTCTGTAACCCCTCTCGAACGATTTCCTGATCGTCCACGATCAACACTCTAATTGGTTTCATGAAGGTATACAGCTATGAGGAACGATTGGTTGAATTGTCGGCCGTGAGTTGTAGAAATGGGCCGCTTCACGAATCAGAATCACACGAGCGCCGGTTTGTTCTTCTTCCACCGGTCGCTTCCGAAGATGGGTGTGCGGCCCCGGTTGGGTTTTGGATAGGGGCGGCGTTGGCGGTTAAAGGCGATGACGCGGTCGATGACATCCCCGCAATGGACGCATCGCAGGGCTGGGACTCTGCTCCCTCCTTCACAGATGATCTCGGGCACTCTCAGACCGGCACAACGGGTGCAGTGCATAATCTCTCCTGATGATAGGGTTGTGGGTCGTGGGGGTACGGTATGGTGTCTTCTCAAGGAAGCTGTAGCCCGGGGCTTGACCCTTCTCCTGGCAGGGAGAAGGGTCAAGCGCGGGGAGCCAGGTGCGTGAGGGGGGCAGCTGGACTCCGATGGGCGGGCAAGAGCGGTGAAAATATCCGGCATTGAATTAATTCCTCGATGGTTGTTGCTCAATGACGGTGAGACCGGGGACGCAGTAGAGCGAATCAGGCTGTACCTTGAGCCTGGCATAGGGAATTTCTTGGTTGCATCGTGTACAGACTCCATACGAATGCCCCTGCAATGACGTGAGCGCCTGCTCGATTCGGCGAAGTTTTTCCACGGCGAGCAATTTCACGGACAAGGCGACATCGATCTCATGCTCGGAGGCGGCTTGATCGAGCAGGTCGGGAAAGGAGTTCTGGCTCTGTGGTGATCAGGCGCGATCAACATGGTTCAATGCGCTTATGTTTGGCATTTACGTCGCCTCCCTGTGACTGTACTTCTACTAGGCTCAAGACACAGGAGGATCAGCAGCAGATCAAATTTGTGTAACGTGTGTTTGGTGCGCGGAGAGAGGTGCTGCCCCCTCCGATAAACGGATCCAGATCCTATATTAGGGTCGACCTGAGCAAGTGCGCACCAGTCGAACCAGCCTGATAGAAAATCCTGTCAGATTCTAAGAAGTTAAGTTGGCGTTAGATTAGGAGGTCGACGAAGGGCACAGGCATGATCACAATACAAAACAAATGTTTTATTGTCCGGCACAAAAAAGGCCAGGGGATTTCCCCTGGCCTTTTCTATTCTCTGCACCCCTCTCGCCGCACTGGCTAAGGGCGCCGAACCTAATAAGGAACGTTATTCCATGAGAAGACATCAGCCGAGCTGGGATCAATCCTCAGCTTGAGCCATTCATTCGGCGTGCTCGTGGAACCTTGCACGGTGATGCGCGTCAGGTTCGGCACCACTTGCGTATGATGGATCACACCGGTGGCGCTTGTCGCATCGGCAAGTGGATGGTCCGTGCCATACACGTGCGAGTCGCCGTTCAGTAACAGTACCGGGCGTCCAAAGGCGATTGCATGATTGGCCAGCGCCTGGACAAATTCATCATAGCCATTGAGTCCATCGCCACCGGCCGCCAACGCTTCGGGATCCCACATATTCGCTTGAAGGGCGATCACCATGGCCGCGGCTTTCTTTCCTTCGTGGAACGCCCTATCCAACCATCGCAGATTGGCCGCGTTGCGTTCCGTCACTTCCTTCTTACGAGCGTCTTCGTTCAGGAAGGACCCACTCCAGGGTAACCCATCGTTATTAGATCCGGGGACGTTCAATGTGACGAACACCACTTTGGACTGCTTCCACATGACGTTCTCGACGAACTGGCCGTCGGTGGGAAACTCCCCCTCAAACTCATTGGCCTGAGAATCCACTTCCTTGCCTTCCGTGCCGGCGCTGCCCAGGGCAAACCCCGGGTTTGGGAAAAACAGGCTGCGAACGGCCGCCAGTTCATTCAATGGAGCACCACTGCTCTTTTCTTTTGTCTTGTGGCAGTCAGTCCATTCATTATCGCCAGGTGTATAGACGACCGGATCCTTGAACTGCTGGAAGATATTAAAGATCCCCTGATTCCAACCGGGGACGGCGCCAGCCGGAATCGGACTCAATCCCGCACCCGTGCACGGCATGCTCCCGGAATGGATATCACCGACGTGGATCACGAGGCGCACATCCGGATCGGTGTTCACAGAGTTGAGGAGGAGTGGCGCCTTAGCAAGCAGCTCGGGGCTATACGGAAAATCTCCAAACACGGCCACCGTCAGCGGCTTGGTGGGAGTAGCCGCGATAGCTACGCTATACAGACAGGACATACTGGCAACAGCCCCAATAACCGCCAGTAATAGACGCATTCTCTTCATGCTAAACCTCCCTTATTGTATGAGAAATTTGGATATAACCAGACACGTTGGCGGAGGTTACTCGTGTCTGGTTAATGTGCCGTCAAGGCAGAGTTAAGATGTGATTACGAGTTCAGCAGGCCAATGCGCGTTAGCAGGCGAGGCAACTCAGGATTACCTCGCAGATAGCAAAGGGATCTATTCGACCTCGTGAAAAATCCTGATCCATCATCCGCGACAACACCGTGTAGATGTCGTTTTCAGAGATATGTCGAAATGTCAAAAACTAGAGGAAACACCGAAAGATTGAACCGTATGTAAGGGAAAGCAACGTATCCAAGTGGTGAGAAAATTTACATGCCAGCAATCTAATATTCCGCTTTACGTAACAATGAATTTGTACGCTATTTATAGCGAGGAACGAGAAGGAGAATCCCAAGAAGTTGGGCAGTCAACAGGTTGAGGCGTTTCTTAGAAAGGAGATGACCCGCTGATGGATGGAACTGAGTACTGTCAAATCCTTGATGGAAGGATCCGGATCAAAATCCCTGAAGTCAAAGGCTCCCACCCAGTGGCCGACGAAATGGAGAGGCTGTTGGCCAATTTGGAGGGTGTGGCCCATGTGAAGGCTAACCCACTGACGGGTAATGTCCGGGTCCTGTTCGATTCTCAGATCATTAGCCACTATCAGGTCTTTGCCGTGATCAACGACTTCAATTGTTTGAACGGGTAGGTTCCGTTGCTCCTCGCTCTCATCATGCAGCCGGTACGTAACACGCTGGAGAGACACGATGAAGGCACGAAGTCGTCCCGTGTACCGACAACAATAGTCGGAGAAAGATGAGAAATTGTTATGAGCATCACGTTCCAAACACAGACAGAGAACTTTCAGATTTCCGATGCCGGAAGGCAAGAGGAGCAAAGCGACGGAGTAGTGCAATACAACATCGGAATGCTGTATTGCGAAGGATACGGCGTCACGCAAGATTACGCGACGGCACGACACTGGTGGGCGGAAGGCGCTACTCAGAGCAACGCGTGGGCACCGTACCGCATCGGGATGCGGTATCAGAACGCACAGCATTCACCGGAACCTCAATGAGGAGCTTTATAAGTAAGAGATATCTGTCTATCGCTGTGTTGATCCTCGCGCTCGGTGGCCTGGTGGGGTGTGACTACGAAACACGTGCAGTTGGAGGTGCAAATTCAGTCCGTGCGGTGAAGATGAATCAGGACCTTCGCGATCTCTGGCTCGGGCACATCTATTGGGTGCAGCACGCCGTATTGTACAACGCGGCGAAGAGTTTGGCGGAGAGGGATGTCGCCGAGAAAGAAGTCGTGGCCAACGCCAAACAGATTGCGAACACGGTTACACCATTCTATGGTGAAGCAAGGTCTGGGCAGCTCTTTGCCTTACTGGTCGGCCATGTAGCTGCGCTCAAAGAATACTCCGAGGCCACCGTCGCGGGGAATACGCGCCTGCAGGATGCTGCACTGACCGGCTTGGCATCCAATGCCGACCATCTGACGAAAGACACCGTTCCGGGCCTAATCTCGGCGCATGTAGCGAACCATGTCCTCCAAGTCAATCAGTACAAGAAAAAGGAGTATGCGAAGCTAGAGGAAACCTGGCCGATGATGCGACAACACGTCTATCTCATTGCGGATACGCTCACGACGGCATTGGTGAAGCAGTTCCCAGACAAGTTCTCATGACTGGTGAGTGACGTCGTCGCCTGCGTCGACTTCGAGGGGTTGCGCAGCATGGTCGGCTGCGAAGATCGGTGATGCGGGCAGCTGCCCGCATCGTTCCTGTGTTGCCCAGACACTCAATTCCGCGGATTGGGCAACAAGACGTTCCGCGTGCATTTTCAACGCGGAAGGGCAGTGGACATTCAAATGTTTGATAATGAGAAGAGGGGAGGGTAAGGGTTTGCGAGTGATTTTTCATCACGTTCTACTATTGGGAGGAGTCACCATGTTGATGGTGTCACAGACGGCCATGGCCGGATTTTTTGATTTCTTTAGTTTCACGACCTCTCCCCCCATCTATGGTCGCCCGTTTCCCATTTGAACGGCGGGAACGACGCTACAGATCGATTTCCAAGTAACTGGACGGAGAGCTGGCTGGAACATCATCGTGACGTTCGATCTTGAAGAGGATGCCGATCGCGCAATTGTGTTCAAGCTGTTGGGGCATCTACTGTAGGCGGACAGCAGTTATAATAAAAACGAACCGGGTATCGACACGTCTGTGCGCCTGGAGATCGAACGGTTCGATGTTGGTGAGAAGCGTGCGGAAGCTGGTGCTGAGGATGTATACGAATATACAGGGAGGACTCCAGTCAATTCGATCGAGCTTCCCCGCACCCATACCGGCCTTGTGTATGCGAGAGAGATGCATCCTCAGGGAGTAGCCGCCCATGGACATCGTTTCTTTGAGAGAACACTAGGACTTCTTATGTTTCAACCTGGCAAGTATCGGATGACGGTCACAGCTCTCAATAATATCCCAGAGATTAGCTCGCTAAAGACCAGCGCTAGTATTCTGTCGTACAGTAAATAGGGAAAATGCAAAATGGCAACACTCACCGTCAGCAGCGCTGGCCCTGGAACAGCCGTAAGTGGTTCAACCCCTGGGTAAAGCCACCGGTGTTAACAACCATTCCACGTCCATGATCAGAATCACACGAGCGCCGGTTTGTTCTTCTTCCACCGGTCGCTTCCGAAGATGGGTGTGCGGCCCCGGTTGGGTTTTGGATAGGGGCGGCGTTGGCGGTTAAAGGCGATGACGCGGTCGATGACATCCCCGCAATGGACGCATCGCAGGGCTGGGACTCTGCTCCCTCCTTCACAGATGATCTCGGGCACTCTCAGACCGGCACAACGGGTGCAGTGCATAATCTCTCCTGATGATAGGGTTGTGGGTCGTGGGGGTACGGTATGGTGTCTTCTCAAGGAAGCTGTAGCCCGGGGCTTGACCCTTCTCCTGGCAGGGAGAAGGGTCAAGCGCGGGGAGCCAGGTGCGTGAGGGGGGCAGCTGGACTCCGATGGGCGGGCAAGAGCGGTGAAAATATCCGGCATTGAATTAATTCCTCGATGGTTGTTGCTCAATGACGGTGAGACCGGGGACGCAGTAGAGCGAATCAGGCTGTACCTTGAGCCTGGCATAGGGAATTTCTTGGTTGCATCGTGTACAGACTCCATACGAATGCCCCTGCAATGACGTGAGCGCCTGCTCGATTCGGCGAAGTTTTTCCACGGCGAGCAATTTCACGGACAAGGCGACATCGATCTCATGCTCGGAGGCGGCTTGATCGAGCAGGTCGGGAAAGATTTCTGGCTCCATGGTGATCAGCTGCGACATCATGGTTTCGTGTGTGAGGACCGCTCGAAGTCGAATGAGTTCGTTATGAAGGTCCGCATAATTCTGGCTCTTTCGCATGGAGACGTTCGGGCGCTTCGATGGAACAATTCTCAGGACATGGTTCGATGAGCTCATGTTTGGCATCTGCGTCACCTCCCTGTTGTGCTACTTCTACAAGGTCTAATGCACCGGACGATCAGGGGCAGATCAAATTCGTGTAACACCTATCTCGTTATTCGTGCGTGATTCGCGAGACTTGCGAGAATAGCAAGAATAGCGGGACGAGTGAGGCGTCCTGAAGGCTGAGGTGTTCATGGATGATGAGGGCTGCGCGCATGGAGGGGGAGTCTTGTCTCTGAGAGAAAGAAGTTAACAAACTTGTAACATGCCAGTGTGTCAGGCGTAATGGCGCAGGCTCATGATGTTGCGAAGAAATGATGACGGGCCTGGAAGAGGGAGTTCGATTGGCTGCCACAATGATGAAAAAATTAGTTGTACTGACTTCGTGCGCGTTGCTGTGTGTGACAGCTGGCTGTGTGCGTCCTTCGAAGTTCATCGACATTACGTGCGGGAAAATGCCTGGCGAGACGCTGCTCGATCGAGAAGCGGCGATTCAATGTCAACAGTATCGACAAGACGAAGCAGCTACTGCTGTCTACAACGAGGCGACCTTGCTCCTGATGTCGTACCGGGCCTGTTTGGAGAAGTACGAGCAGGCGCCGGCGCGGGCCCGCGAATATTGCGGACAGTATGGAAAAGCGCTGCAAGATATCGGACTGCAAATCAAAGAGCCTCTCGATGCAGGTTCCCCTACAAAAGATTCGGCTCGAACTTCAGGGAAGCCCAAGTAACCAGGCCGAGGGTGAGCGAAGATCTGAAGTTCTTATCTGAGCCGCAACCTTATCCTTCCAATAATCCGGGGTAGACAGTATTTCCTCTACGCGGTTCTTGAGCATAAAAAAACCGTATCAAACGCCGCGTCTATTTCGGCCTCTGATCCAGTGGGTTTTTCAGAGGGCTCACAACAATCAGGTTGCCCCATTGTTTCCGGCGTACAGTACGCACCTTCTGACTGATTGGAATGGCCGGAGAATAGCTGGGCGTCTTCTATCGTCCGGTATGCTTCCCACGGAATGCCGGCGGGATCTTGTATCCATGACTTGTCCGACCGGGCGTAGCAGCAGACGGTTTGGCTTTCCTCGACCTGGATGCCAAGGTGATCGACGCCATTTTTCTTTTCACGTGTGGATATCGCGAAGTTTACACGGGGGTCTTCGAGCAACCATTTGGCGTAATCAGTCTTCGTTTTGACCGGCTCTGCACCGAAGAGGGCACTGTAGAAGCGGATGGATTCATCGAGTGTTTCAACCCCAACATGGATATGGAAACGTTTCATGATACTTCCTCCTCTTGCTGGCAACAGTGTGAGAGTTCAATGATCGAGCAGTTCCGCTTTTTATCGTTGCGGATGCTGGAAAATTCAACGCAGTAGCAATCCTCGACCATGTAGCGAATGAGCCCTAAAAAAACTCGAAGTTAGCGCTGTAGATCACAGATCTGCCTTCCCGTCGCGACAGGACGAGACCCGCATGGCTCATATGCGACAGGTGAAACGACAGCGTATTATGTGGAATTTGTAAGGACGTGCTCAGTTTACCGACCGGCGAGCCTGCAGGGCCATATTCGACGAGCAAACGAAACACACGCAGGCGGGTTTTCTGCGACAGCGTACTGAAGGCGGCAAGCGCTTGATTAGTGTCCATATGTCCAGGCTGCTAGACATATTAGGGCTTAGTCAAGTACCGATGTCTAACTCAAGCGAGACGAGCGAGAAAGGCATGACATGAAGTTCGAAGTTCCGGGTTCGAAGTTCTGGAAACCTCGAACTTCGAACAGTCGTGCGTCTCACTCTTCTCGCTTTTCGCGCAAGTCTCGCTGTTCTTAGCGCGCCCCTGTCTGACAGTCCCGTGGTTCCCAGCGTTGGGACCGTCGATCTTGATCGAAATACACACGATAGCCTACGCATCGAGAGTTCCCTGCCAAGAATTCGTAGTCCCACACCTCGCTTCCAGTCGGTAGTTTCTTGAGCCGCTGGGGGTAACCGAATCGGCGGATCAAGTCGTCCTGGGCGATCTTGCCGATACTGGCTTCGAATTCATCCACACGAGGATGACTGCAAGACAGAAGGAGCAGTAGGAGGAAGCTCGGGAGAAGGCACCATGTCACGCGGCTGGTCATCGTCACGATAGGGTGCAGCAACCGATTACAATTGTCGGTGAATCATGCGGCGTCGGCGAGAAGAAATCAAGCGGCAGTCAAGGGTGGCAAGGATTCGTCCGTGGGATACCTTAGTGGGAGTCGAAAGGGATCGGTGGGCGTCTGGTAGCTTGCCAGACTCTGTTCGATGGACTGATGGCACCAGGCGGTCAGTTTATGCCGATTGCCGGCTGAGCTTTCGATGGGATCTGTATATGACACCTGTGCCAGCGTGGCCGGCTGATCAAGGACACTCATGATCGATACGATCAATGACTGACTGCCGACGATGGGGGTATCGGTGCCGAGTGAGCCGTCGAGCCTGCTGTAACGGATTCCGACAGGCCAGATCAGCGCCTCGGCTGCGATGGCCGACTCAAGCAATCCTGAATGGAATGCGTGAACGGATGCGCTGTCGGTTCTGGTCCCGTCAGAGAAGAGCGCGATACAGTCTCCACGCCGAAGAAAAGTGTTGATGGATTTGGTCACGCGGACCAACTCACGTGGACTGGTTCTTTTGAAAAAGATTGTACCGGTTCGGATGGCCATCCACCCGACCAGCGGCCATTGCCGCACTTCCGCCTTGGCCACGAACCGCACTCGCCGACAGGCGTTCATGACCAGAATGTCCATCCATGAAACATGATTGGCGACAAACAGCACAGACGACACTTTCCCCGGTGGCGTCTCGCCGCGCAGGTTCACACGAACTGACAAGACATCTAAGACTTCGCGGCACCAGCTCTCAATATTCACGTCCCGCTCGAAGGGTCGAAGGTGAGGGAAGACGCAGCCGATAAGGAGCAGTCCTTTCAGCAGCTTCAGGACGAGTCGGCTTCCTCGTTGCAGCTGGGTTATGCAGCCGGTGCGTGGATTTGGCATGGCGCTCCCAAGAAAGGTTTGGCAAAGATCAGCTTGCCCATCTGTATCAAGCTTGGACCGGCTATGTAACAGAAAGGTCAACACTCTGTGAAACAAGAGTTAATTAACTGGGGAAGGAGCGCAAAGGGGTGAAATACAGTTCCTAGCCCGCATTATTCATGACGGTTCGTGGCGAAATCGCGTAGTCGCCAAGCGAGACAGGCGCGCGGAGCTGCGAGGGAGGGAGGCATACTTGAAACAGTATGTTGACCGACCGAGCGGCGAGCCCGCCTGCCTGGACGCCGGGCCACCGCTTCCAGGCTTGTCGCAGCGGCGAATCTGCGATTGGAGCAGAAGCGTTCATGAATAATGCGGGCTAGATTCAGTCGGACGCGTTGAGGTCTTTGAGTTTGTATCCCAGGGATTTGACCGAGATGATGGCGTCCTCGAGTAACAGGATTTTGAGTTTCAGCCTGCGGATATGCACGTCCACGGTCCTGGTGGTGCCGTAGTAGTCATAGCCCCAAACGGTATTCAAGAGGACGTCGCGGGTCAACACCCTGCCCGGGTGCCGCAGAAGTTGTTCGAGCAATCCAAATTCTTTTGCGGTCAAGGGGATCTCTGCGCCGTCGAGCAGGACTTCATGTCGCGAAAGATCCAACAGCAACGGTCCATATGCATAGGATGTTTGTTTTGGGTCATCGGTTCGCTCCAATCGTCGGAACAGAGCCTTCACCCGCGCGACCAGCACTTTTGGGCTAAAGGGTTTGGTGACATAGTCATCGGCTCCCAGCTCAAGACCGATGATGGTGTCGGATTCTTCGGCCTTGGCAGTCAACATCATGATAGGGAGCAAAGCGGTATCCAGCGAAGTGCGGATCTTCTTGCAAATTTCCAATCCGTCCATCTCGGGGAGCATGAGATCCAGAATGACCATATCGGGGCGGTCGGCTTTGACCAGCTTGAGGCCTTCGACACCTGTCTTCGCGATCGTTGGTCGAAACCCATCTTTTTCAAGGTAGAGTTTCACCAAGTGGGCAATGTCTGCCTCGTCTTCGACGATCAGTATTTTCTTTGGTGTAAGGGACGGCATGTCTGTATCAGTGATTGAATTCGATGGTTGGCACGATTAAACGATACTCCATATACATCGCAGGGTATCCCACTGATGTTACGGGTACATTACAGATGAGTAACAGATGGTGACATAGTTTGCCGCTGAGCCAGATATCTTTCGGTGGCTTTACCAGAGGGTCAAGCGATGAGGTCGGTATGGAAGTGCTTGAAAGTCCGAGTGAGTTGTACTGTGCAAGGTCTAAAAAGTGAGGTAATGGCGGAATACCGTGACAATCTCTGAGAAACAGAGAATGGTTATCTCTTCTCCAGACTGGTTGGCGGAGGGGGCGAGATTTGAACTCGCGGACCCCTTGCGAGGTCTCCAGTTTTCAAGACTGGCACGTTCGGCCGCTCCGTCACCCCTCCACGCAATCTTATCAAGTATTTATGCTGTACTCTCGATACGCTGTCTCTCTAGTGTTGTGAATAGCGTTGTGCAATTCCTCACGAGCCCCTCGACGGCATCCGCTTTCCGGTTTGGCGATACATGGGAATAACGTTGGACCAGCGAAAGAGTCGCCCACCTGCCCAATTCCTGAACCGTCCGGAGATCCATTCCGTTCTCTACTAGACATGTGGCGAAGGAATGCCTGGTCGTATGCGGCGTCACGCCGGTGAGACCCGCCCGCTGGCACGCCTCATGAAACCCTCGGATCGCATGATACGGTTTTCCGTTGAGCTTGGCAAAGACAAATTCGCTGCGCTTGGGAAGTCGGTTCAGGGCCGACAGCACCACAGAACTCAACGAGACGGTGCGACGGCTAGGTACTGTACAACGAGAAGTTCAGCCAAAATGGTAATCACGTCTTATGGGCCGGTGACAGCGGTGCGGCTGGATCACGATGCTTGAGGGGGTGTTCGTGTGCATCGGGTTGCTCGTTCATGGTTGGCCCTCCTTCTCCTGCGTCGTCATGTTGAGTTGTTTTGAGATAGTATCGAGACGCTCAACCACGCGGTCTAGAGCGGCACCCAAGACGTAAACAGCCAACAGACCGATCCAGGCCACAGCGGCAAAGAGCAACCATAAGATCGTTTGCGGGCCGATCGGGGTGTAACTCAGTCCGTATCCCAGACCCACGATGATGAAAATCTGACCCAACAAGAATAGGCCAGCACTCCTAGTCGGTCTGTGAGCCATGATGGCCTTCCTTTCTTAGAAGGTATCGAGCCATCATTGCACCTTCAGGCTCAGTCGATTTTCTCGCGTTGATGGCGGCAATCATGGGTCGGTCTCCCCGTTAGATATTCAGATCACTCTTCGCGGCATTCACCAGTAAGTCATAAGCCTTTTTGGCTACAGCCAGACGCGAATCTAAATGCGGTGCTCTACTTCGCATAGACTACGACGATCATGCGGTACTCCTCTTCAATGCTCCGCCTCTACAGATTTACTGCGTGGATTAATCAAATCATGAAGTTTACTGCGTGGTTCAATCCTATCAGGAAGGCAGTAGAATGCTTTCTCCCAACTGCCATCGGGTACCTCGACAGATACCTTGTCAGGAAATTGCGTTTTCAAATTTTTGAAGTTGGGAGTACTCTCCGCGTCCTTAGCGGCTTCTTTCCAGAGGCGCTCTCGCATATCGACACACTGAGCGCGTTTCTCAAAGGCCGAATGGACCTCCCACGTTACTTCGTCATGGGTCTTGCCCTCACTCGTACTAATTAGGCGGTGTTTAGTCCAAGCCACCCAGCTGCAGTCGGCTAGAGCCTCGCCGACAGATATGGTCATCAGAGAAAAAATGATATAAGCACCTGCTAACTTCTTCATAGCTCGATCCTCCTCCAGACTCACCCCACCAATGCTCCCACCGTTGTTTTCAATGCCCTGGCCAGTCGTCGCAATGTATCGAGCGTCGGGTTGGCCTCTGTGCCAGTTTCTAACTGGGCAATGTACGCCTGCTTCATCTTCTTGGTACGACTAGCCTTGTTCATTTTTGCTGAGGCGGAGGCTTTCGTGGGTTTGGGCATCGCGTCCTTTAGCCCAGTGTGCCTGTCGCGGTCCCCTCGATGGAGAGGTTAGCCCGCATTCGATTCATCCTCGAAGTACAAGTAACCGCGAAACTTATTCGCCTCTTCGTGGACTGCGAGGCGCAGTCTTTGGGCCTCGGGTTCGATGGCCGCAAGCCGTTTTTGGAACTCAACCATGGCGATGTAATCTATGTCACCATCGGGATCAAGGCAGTGGACGATACCGTGGTGGCTGAGAAAATTTCGCTCTTCCTTGAATGCTTGAAGTTCTTTAACAAGGGGATTGTTGTCACTCAGTTTCTTGAAGGACTCTATCAGCCTCTCCAGCGAAGAGTCGGCATAGTCCTCGCCGCTCATCTTGAAGGGTATCTTGTGCCCGATGCACTTTTTGGCCAACTCCAGAGCTTCAGCAATGTAGAGCTTCAACTCTTGTTCAACGAGCTGACACCCTGCCAAGGCTTGAGCAACTTTCACAAAAAATTCGTCGTCGTTGGCTCTCATATGCGGGCTAACATAACGTAGGTGCCGGGGTGGTGCAAGGATGGAGGTCGTGACGGCGATCTCTCCATCATGTTGCGGGCGGCGGAGTCCAGGGGCTCGAAGTCGTGAGACTCAGCATAGTGGGTACATTCATGGCGATCGGCATTGCCGGGTTATCCTGTGAACGTGCAAGTACCTCAGCATGGTGAGTGACGTTTCGCACGATCTGAGGTTCGTCGTTTTTGCTGAGAACCTCGAACCACTTATTCATCGCAATGCGCAGTTCGCCCGCCATTTCCCTCACGTCGAGCTGAAGGACTTTGCCTTGCGGCGTTTGGTTGATACAGCGATGCACAATCCCCACGCCGGGCTGACTGAACGCGAACGCTGCATATTGACTTTTTTGCTTGGCGTCTATAGTTCGGCCTTGGTGGAGAATGATACAACGCATCTGATACCAGTCTTCGGCGCTTATCGAATGATCCGCTAAATACCGTTCACACCATCCTCGATATTCCTTCCCTCCAGTTGTTCCATCATCCGTTTCCATGGCAGCGCACACATCGGGAAGAACGAGAACAATATGCAGTAATGCCCAATAGCATTTGCTTTGAACACATCGCTCGATCTCGTCTAGATACACTTTGAAAGTGTTCTCGAACCATTGGCGGGTCATGACAATTCTCCTTGTTTCGCGCCCTGGACTATGAAGCTTTTCAATCACACCCATGAGCTGTTCAAACCCTTCAGTGTGTTTCTCGTAACCGGGGTTCCAATTCGGTGACCACACGCTGAAGCCGTTTCCCCATACAGTCAGTACGATAAAATTCCCGTCAGAAAAGGTATAGGTGAGTAGGGATTCACGTTCCTCGTGGGGAACAGAGACTCCCACTCCCGTGGCCATAGCGAGAGGATCAAGTTGCTTCCGAAGTCGCTTGAGATGAAGGCGGGTCTGAAAAATTGCTTTTCCTGGCAGATCAAAGAAGAAGTAGAAAATAAAGAACAGCGAGACGGCGATGAGCACTGACAAGAGGGGATTCATGTCACAACACGGTTCTCACCGGGGGCCGTCCGATCGATTGTCGGGTTGGGGCGCTGACCGAGCATGCTGCCAATCGACTTGACGAATTTGACTCCGAAGGCTGCCTCTTCTTGGGCCACTCGAATATCCTTCTTGGGGATTCCCCTCTTGCGATTCTTCGTGTGAACCTTCTTTTCAGATCCAGGCATCTCAAAACTAAGAGCCTTTTCGTGCATGAGATCATTCCTGGCTTCGCGAAAGCGCGTGCAGCCTGCTAGGTTGTTTTGATCGACAATGCCTAGAAGCTTGAGTTTCTCTTCATATTTGAAACGATCAATCTTCTCGTCATAGAAGGCTTCGCCCCACCGCGCACGACCGATCAAGCTTAATAGTGCCTCCAGATACATGCCTGCGAATGCGATGGCGATGAGGCTCTGCTTGAATGACCTGCGTTCAGGGTCCGAGGCGAGGATGTAGCCAGGTTGGCCATCAGGTTTGGGAGTGCGGTGAGTATTTAACTGGCGCGTCGATTCCGCCAACGCCTCTTCGGCGGTAGCAAGGTAGACGCTAAAGTTGGTAAAAACTGAGGCCATAGGGAGGACTACTCCGCTCTTTTAACTGCTGATACTGACTGGGAAAAGTGTTGTGATTTACGTTGTGGAATGAGCGTGGAAAGCGGTTGAAACCTGTAGAAAGTAGTGGAAGGAGTCACACGCTATTCCCCCAGTGTTCATGCGGTGTTGCTCATGCTTTCGAGAGATTACGCGAGAGGCTCAGAAAAGTTTTCAAGACTGGCACGTTCGGCCGCTCCGTCACCCCTCCGTGCAGAAGAATCATCGGACGTCAATGGTCAAACGTCAAGTGTACGAGAAGAAAGATTCCACAATCGTACTAGGATATGACGTTGATGTTCTTGTCTTAAGACTTTGCGATCTGCGCTAGACCTCCCATGTACGGACGTAGTACCTCAGGGATCGACACCGACCCATCCGGTTGCTGGTAGTTTTCGAGAAGGGCCACGACCGTGCGTCCGACTGCCAGTCCCGACCCATTGAGGGTGTGAACGAATTCTGTTTTGGTTCCCTTCTTCTCGACGGTGCCCTTATAGCGAATGTTGGCCCGCCGGGCCTGAAAACCTTCAAAATTGCTGCAAGAGGAGATCTCCCGATAGTGGCTCTGCGAAGGAAGCCAGACTTCGATGTCGTAGGTCTTTGCCGCAGAGAACCCCATATCGCCGGTGCAGAGGGTGACGACTCGGTAATGTAGGCCTAAGCCCTGCAAGATCGCCTCGGCATGGCCGGTCAGACGTTCGAGTTCTTCATACGACTGTTCAGGTTTTGAAAATGCGACCAGCTCAATTTTATTGAATTGGTGGAGGCGAATGAGCCCTTTGGTTTCTTTTCCATAGGATCCTGCCTCGCGGCGAAAACAGGGGGTGTAGGCCGTATACCTGATCGGCAGCTCGCTTTCGTTAAGTAGCTCGTCACGGTGGAGATTGGTCACCGGTACTTCTGCAGTCGGAATCAAGAAATAATCTTCGTCCCGTAGGCGAAAGAGATCCTCCTCGAATTTAGGTAGCTGGCCGGTTGCGGTCATGCTCGACCGATTGACCAGGAATGGGGGGAGAACCTCCCGGTAGCCGTGCTGTGTTGTGTGAAGGTCGAGCATATAGTTGATGAGTGCCCGTTCGAGTCGTGCGCCGGCCCCCGTCAGGACCGCAAATCGTGCGCCGGTGATTTTTGCCGCGCGGTCGAAGTCGAGAATACCGAGGGCTTCGCCGAGTTCAAAATGGCTCTTGGCCGGCGCAGTCAAAGTGGGCGGGGATCCCCACCGACGGGCTTCAGAATTACTGCTCGCGTCTTTTCCTGCAGGCACCGATACATGTGGAAGATTCGGAATACGGAGATTCAGGTCGGTCAGGGGCTCTTCGACCGCTCGCAGTTCATCTTCGATTGCCTTGATCCGTTCGCCGATTGCCTTCATGGCAGACATGGAGGCATCAGCCGGTTTTTTCTCTCGCTTCAGCGTGGCAACCTCGTCCGACCCTTTTTTAAGTTCGTGGCGGAGTTGCTCGACCTGGCTCGCCAAGGTCCGACGTTGTTCGATCAGTGTGTGCAGTTTATCCCAGGGGACGTCGGCGCCACGAAGGCCAAGCTGTTCCCGGATGGGGTCTAAATTGTCGCGGAGTGTACGGAGATCATACATCGTGGAATGCTCCTGAAAGCGGCTGGAATCTAGCATCGAGATAAGGGTTAGTCAATCAATCGGGCCGTGATAATCGGTCTTGGCAGGCCTGTTTTGTCCCGTTGACAGGAGCAGGCGGATCGAGGACCATATCCCGATGCGCAGGGTATTGAATCCGCCTAATCCTTTCGAATCACAGCACCGGGACTTCTTGGAGCCTGCTCCCCAGGTGCAGGTGCAGATGTTTGAAGATGGAACGCGTGAGATTCTCAGTCGAAACGAGAGTCCCGATTTGCCGTTTCGGTGGAGCCTCAATCCCTATCGCGGCTGCTTCCATGCCTGCGCCTATTGTTACGCGAGACCGACCCACGAGTATTGGGGATTCGGCGCCGGGACTGACTTCGAGTCTAAGATCATCGTGAAGCGGGAGGCCGCGACTCTGCTCCGCCGGACGTTCGAGAAATCTTCATGGAAGGGTGAGTTGATTCACTTCTCGGGGAACACCGATTGTTACCAGCCATTGGAAGCCTCCCTGGAGTTGACGCGGGCCTGCCTGGAGGTCTGTACCGAGTATAGAAACCCGGTCGGGATTATCACGAAGGGGTTGTTGGTGCTGCGCGATCTGGACCTGCTGTGCCGGTTGCAGCAGGAGGCATCGGTTCATGTGTATTTCAGTATCCCGTTTTCAGACGATGAGGTGGCGCGTAAGGTCGAACCCCATGCGCCTTCCAGTCGGAAACGTTTCGAGGCGATGGCAACATTGGCACAGGCCGGAATTCAGACCGGCATTTCGCTTTCCCCGATCATTCCCGGTCTCAACGATGAGGACATACCCGATCTGTTGGCCCGTGCGAAACAAGCAGGAGCCGTGGAGGCAATGGGGACGTTGCTGCGTCTGTCCGGCTCCGTGGAGCCGGTGTTCATGGAACGAATGGCTGAGGCATTCCCAGATCGAATTGCCAAAATCACGAGCCGGATTCGGGACGTGCGTGGCGGAGCAATCAGCAAGGGGGCCTTCTTCGAGCGCCATCGTGGTGCAGGCCCCTACGGGACCATGATCGAACAATTGTTTGAAGTCTCCAGGCGCAAAGTGGGATTGTCAGTGCTGCGCGATGAGACAGTTCCCGCCACTTTTTGCAGGCCGGGGATAGAACAGACGATTCTATTTTGACGCTGGACAGGGAAGGGAGCGAAGATGAAACATAATCCGGGCTTTCTCAAGATGGTCGATGCGGCGCGAACAAGAGTCAAGGAATGTACAGTGGCCCAGGCGAAGACCATGCTCGATCGTGGTGAGGTCGTACACTTTCTTGATGTCCGTGAGGACCGCGAGTTTGCAAAGGACCATGCGAAAGGCGCTCGTCATCTGGGAAAAGGGATTATCGAGCGCGATGTGGAAACGCTCATTCCCAATAAAGGGGAGGCCATTCTGTTGTATTGCGGAGGCGGCTACCGGTCGGTCTTAGCGGCGGATGCGCTTCAGCACATGGGCTATACGAATGTGCAGTCGATGGATGGGGGAATCACAGCCTGGCAGGAAGCGGGCTATCCGATGGAGCGTTGATGGGACCTCAGAGAGGCTGAGGTCCCATTCACATTGGATGTTAGCTGGGGCTCGGGAAGGTTACTTGCTGTTGACCCGATCGAATTCCTTGATCACCTGTTCGGTGAGATCGATGGTGTCCTTGCTGTAGATCACAATCTTGACCGTTTGTTCGCTGCCCTTATCGACAACAAGGGCAAACCCGCCTTTTTCCGCTACGGCCTTCGTGGCCGATGAAATTTTCTTCATATATTCATCGACCAATTCCTTCTGCTTGCCCTGCAGTTCCTGATTGAACTCCTGCGCGCGTTTCTGAAACTCCTGCACTTTGGTGCGGAATTGTGTCTCTTTTTCTTTCTTCTCGGTGTCGCTTAACTTCGCGGCTTGCTCCTTGAGTGTCTTCTCCGTATTACGCAAGTCCTCCTCGTCACCGGACAACAACTTCTGCCTGGTGGAGACGTATTCCTTGAGTCCGTCTAAGGCTTTTTTGCCCGCTTTCGATTTCTCTAAGACGGCTTGAGGATCGACGACACCCATCTTGAAGGCCTCGGTAGCCTGTGCGGCAGGAAGAAATGCGAGTAACAATATGCCTGCTGCGACCAAGGAAAGGGTGGCCCGCCCCACGAGGGCTCTCGTTGTATGCATAACACGCGCTCCTTGTTGGTTATTGATGCGACCAATGTAACCGTTACGAAAACGACGCTCCCCGCACCGGCCTACTCCTCCGAAGTACCCACTTCGGCTGCGAAGACCGGAAGCGCGGGGTATTCGGCGAAGGAGAATAACTGGGGGGGCAGATCCTGTCAAGGGATTGGGCTGGCCGAAGGTTAGACAAAGTATCGGCTGGTGTCGAACTTATACTCAGTATTGTCGATCAAACGGACAATGCTATGGCGGAAATCCCCGCTCTCATCTTTCTCGGTTAGATCGACCTCACGCCCTTGATCGACCGTGTTTCCCTGGGGATCGGTGATGACTCTGACGAACGGTCGTTCGGCGGTTGTCTTATCTGTAGCCGGTTTGAGCACGACCGCCAGTTCACTGGTTTCCAGCATCACCAAGCTCCCAATGGGGATAATGCCGACACAGTTGACGAATAGCTTGAGCAGCACCGGGTCAAATGCCTTCCCGGACTTTGAGAACATCATGTTCAATACTTTCGACGGAGACATGGGTTCCCGGCGATACACGCGGGAGGAGGTCATGGCATCGTAACAGTCTGCGATCGTGAGGATGCGACCGGTCAGCGAGACAGTCCAGGGGACGGTCAGCTTTGGATAGCCTGAGAAGTCCAGGTTCATGTGGTGCTCGAAAGAAGCCGCCGCCATCCTGCCAGGAAGATTCGTGATCCCCCTCAGCTTCGAAAGGCTCAGGACACCCTCCGTGGGGTGATTGCGCATGGCTACCCAGTCTTCATCGGTAAACTCACCAGGCTTGTTCAGAACTTCAATGGGAATGGTGGATTTCCCAATATCATGGAACAAAGCCGCAAGGCCCAGGTCGGCCAGTTCCGTTTTCGGATAGCCGGCTCGATTGGCGAGTGCAATGGACAGTAACGACACGTTGACCGAATGGTTATGGGTGTACTCATCGTGGCAACGCAGGGTCGTGAGACCAAGGACTGTCGCTTCATCGTCCATCATGAGGTCGACGATATTTTGGATTGCCCGTTTCGCCTGTTTGAAGCTGACCGTTCCTCCTTCGCGGGATGCTTGCGTTATGGTTCCGACTGATCCTGCCACATTGGCATAGCCGTTCTTGACTTTCATTTTCCGTTGCAGATTTAGGTTCGCGTCTTTTGCGCCGTTCGATCCCGCGCTTCCTTCCGTTCCGAATCTTTCTCGGACGTCCAGTTGCCGCGGTTCTTCTAGTTCAATGCCGGTGATTTCCCGGGCGGTAATTTCGTCCCGAAGGTCTCCGATGGTTTTGGTATGAGGATCGAGGCTGACAAAGAGAGCGGCGAACTCACGCAGATCCTTTGACCCCGCAGCCAGCGAGAATGTCACTCCGCCGATCTTCCAGGCGTTCAAGGTATTGATGATGCTGGTGGCCACGGCCATTTGCTGTGCGGTGACTTTTAAATGACTGTCTCCGAGAAACAAGAAGTCATTCTGCAGCCGGAGTGTGACCGGTTGGTCATGTGCCAGGGTCTTGATCAAGGTCAGCATTGTGTCGACGGGCTTGTCCAGCGCCGCGTTGGTACGGTCATAGATGTAGGAAGTTTTAATCAAGACGTTCAGCTGTGTGACCAGCTGGATTCCCAGTATGGCCATCTGCTGATCGAGGATGTCCCCGGCCTCGGATCCGCTGGCGATTTTCCCAGACAAGGACCTTTCATGGGTCAGGATCGGCCGGGCCTGTTCATGCACGACCAAGGCCTCTTTGCTTTTGAAATCACTCACAACAAAAGCTCCTTACTATGATGCAGCCTGCTTGAGTTGCTGTTGTCGCTGGGTGAGAGCGATGGCCGAAGCACAGGCTTGCCGTACGGTGGCGCTACCCTTTTTCTGGCCCAGTTCAAGGGCGGTAAGGGCGGCTGAGCTGGGTAATTTCCCCAATGCCTCGGCTGCGAGGGTGGCGAGCTCTTCTTTTTTCTTTCGGTTGGTCCAGGACCATTCCGTGAACAGACTTTCAAAGAAGGGAATGACCTCATCGCCACTGGTGGCACGCATAGCGAAGAACACCGCGCGTTTTTCACTGTGGGGTCGAGCGATGAATGTGTCAGCCGATACAAGGGGTGACCAGGCTGCGTACGGAGCCTGGTATTGACCGGTCATGAGCAGCTTGAGCGCCGTCGACCTCACCGACTCCTCGGTATCATTCAAGAACGCAACTAGTTTTATTCCGTTCCCGTTGGGGCGATATATTCCGATCGCCCGCACAACCTCCTTCCGTACTTGGACGTCCGGGTAGCGCACCAGTTTTTCAATGGCGTCGACAAATCTAGGATTGTTCCATTTGAGAAGAATGGTCAGCAGGTTCTTCACATAGCGGGGGCGGCGGTCGGATAAACCACGAAGTAGCGGATCCGGCTGATCTTTCGCGAGCGTCTCGAGCGCCTCAGCCACGATCGCCTGATGGGCTGGCGTCTCAAGATTTGCCAAGAGGGTGCACAAGACAGGGACAGCTGCCGGCGTCAACGATAGCAGAACCGTCGGCAACCCTTCCGTGGGCGCGTTGGTGGTCTTGTTCAAATAGATCTCGATCATTTTCATGCGTTCCGGTCGAGCAAGGTTGTCGAGAATGGCTGTCAGCTGTTTCTTCTGGTCGTCGCCGAGATCCGGTCTAACCTCAACTGTGACATGTAATAGTCCAAGGACACTGTCCAGGGCGGTCCATTTGCCTTGGGCTATCAATGAGTCGAGCACAGTTTCCCATAGGCTGAGCAGCCTGGTCAGGATCGCAGGTGATTTCTCCGATGCCAAGATTGCGGTGAGCATGTCCAACAAATAGATGGTGTTATCTCTTTTGCTCTCGGCCTCGATCTCCTTTACCAGCGAGGCGAGTTCTTCCGCTGATATCTCGTAGCCCACTTGACCGGATTTGAATCGTCCGGCTCCTCCTCCGGTGGGTTTCTCGCCTAAGGGGTTGCTTTCATCGGCTTCTAGAGACTTCTCCTTCCTGGCGTTGGTCTGCTCACGATCAAGCAGATCTCGCAGGCTCGATTCTGGCGCTTTCATCGCTTCTGCAGTAGGCAGCGCAAACACATCCTCACCGGTCGAGGCTTTGGCGATTTCCTCGGCAGTGACCATGGTAATAGTCGATAGGTTCTTGGACCATAAGCGAGTGACAATATCGTCGTCATCTTCATTGGGGTCGAGGCTGCCCCATAGCGAATCAAGCAAGTAGGAAAGATCCTCAGCAGGAAGGCCTTCGAGGAATGTGAGCTCTCGAATACCGTCCGAGTAGAGCTTGAACGCGACGCTTTCGTTGCTCGACTCCTGATCGGATTGGTAGACGGCTTCCCCGTTGAAATACAGTTCGGAGCGTTGAACGAGAAAGGCTAATTTGGAGTAGGTGGCGAGGTGCGCCGTGAGCCCCTCGAACAACTGTTGGAAGAACTTTTGCGCCACGGGGTTGGTTGACCCATACGTCCGGCTGGATTTTGCTGTCTTGTCCAAGAGTGCAAGAAGTCGTTTGACGGAGACCAGCTCCGGATTGGCCGGCTCTTTTGCTGGCGCAATTGGCAGTGCGCCGCCGTCTGTCTTAGGCTCGTTCATAGTGACTAGTCGTATCCTGGAGGTGCTGAATCGTCAAGAAAATTGCCGCTCTCCACCCGTCGTTTACTGAGGAAGTACCGATGGAATCCTATCCTTACTGTCCGTGTGTGCGGAGGGATTGTGCATCCCATGACTGGGCCGGTAGAATCTGTCTTACCTTGATAATTGCTTCGAGCCACATTGTGTGTTTTGGAGACAGCCTTACAGCAGGGTTTCAATCGCCCACTGCCGGCAATCCTCAAGGCATTGAGACCCCGTACGGGCATTTCCTGCAAGAATTGACCGGGTCTGCCGTGCGTGTGTCTGTGAGCGGCATCTGCGGCGAATTGACCGGTGAAATGGCGATGCGGTTTCGGGCAGCTGTGCTGAATCACCAACCGACACATGTGGTGATTCTCGGCGGAACGAACGATTTGGGGTGGAATGCCGCGCCGGCAGACATTATGCGCAATCTCCTCAAGATGTATGAACTGGCCATTGCGGCAGGGATTAAGCCGGTGCCGGTGACCGTTCCGTCGATCAGAGTAGGTGAGGATCTTTGCAGTGAGGAGGGGCGTCAGTGGTTCGCAGAACATCTTGATCGGCGACGTCAGCTTAACGGGTTGATTCTCCGCTATGCGGAATCGAAACGGCTGGCAGCCTTCGATCTCTTCGCCGCCACGGCAGAGCCCGAGACTCATCAACTTGCGGCCCGGTATTCCAATGACGGACTGCATTTGACCACAGCTGGGTATCGGTTGTTTGCTGAGCGGTTGTACCAGGAGGTGTTTGCTGCGGCGCCGGGGGTGGGTTGTGACGAGCGAAAGTCATGATGCGTGACGTAACCGATCGGGACTTTGACTACGTCGTGTCACAGGCAAGGATGCCGGTGTTAGTGGAGTTCTGGAAACCAGGATGCGGAAGTTGTCGAGCGTTGATGCGTGAACTGGAGAAGCTGGAGTCCGATGTCTCGGGTAGGGTGTTGATCCTGAGAATGAACGTCGAGGAGAATTTTCAGATTCCTGCAGAGCTGGACGTGAGCTCATTACCGGTGTTGGCTCTCTATCGTGAGGGAGAGTTCGAACGGTTTATCGGCGGTCTGGGAACCAGAGAGGAGATTCTCAAGCAGCTCTCGCTAGAGTAAGGTCGGCTACAAGGTTCGCCAGGTCCGCCCATCCTTCTCAATAAGGCGATCTGCCTCGACCGGCCCACAGGATCCTGCCTGGTATTCAGGTAACCACCGCAACCCTTGCCGTTGCCATCCTTCCAGAATCTTGGTGATCCAGGCCCAGGAGGCTTCAACGGCATCGCGTCGCATGAACCGGGAGGCATCGCCGGCCATCACGTCCAGGAGCAACCGCTCATAGGCTTCCGGCGATGGGCGGCCGAAGACGTCGCTGTATTGAAAATCCATTTCCACCGGGTGTGTCTGTGCGCGTGTGCCCGGCACGCGCGAGACGATGCGGAGAGAGAGCCCTTCCTCAGGCTGGATGCGTAGCGCCAACACATTTGGCGGTTGCGGCTGCTGCGTATTGGCATTGAATAGAATATGCGGAATGTCCTTGAATTGTACCGCGATCTCGCTGGCGCGATGCGGGAGCGCTTTTCCGGTGCGCAGATAGAAGGGCACGCCGTCCCAGCGCCAGTTTTCCACGAAGCATTTGAGCGCGACATAGGTTTCCGTCTTGGAGTCAGGGTGAATCCCGTTCTCACGACGATAGCCAGGGATGGGCTTGCCATGGGCCTTGCCCTCACTGTATTGGGCACGGACGGTGACGTGCTCGACATCCTGATCGGTGATGGGCCTGAGGCAGCGGAGGACTTCCATCTTGGCGTTGCGCACCACATCGGGATCGAGAGAGTAGGGGGGCTCCATCGCCACCAAGCAGAGCAGTTGCAGCATGTGGTTCTGCACCATGTCGCGCAATGCACCGGCTTCTTCGTAGTAGCTGGCCCTGCTCCCGACACCTTCTGCTTCGCTCACCGTGATCTGCACATGATCGATGTACTTGTGGTTCCAAATTGGCTCGAAGATGCTGTTGGCGAATCGGACGACCATCAGATTTTGAACCGTTTCTTTTCCCAGATAGTGATCGATCCGGAATATTTGTGATTCCTCGAATACGCGCCCTGTTACGCCGTTGATTGCCTGGGCGGAGGCCAAATCGCGGCCGACCGGCTTCTCGACGATGATGCGGGCATAGGGCGTATGAGTCCCCTGTTTCGTCGCCAATCCGGCCTGATCAAGCCCCTCGCATACAGACGCAAATGAGCTGGGAGGGATGCTCAGATAGAAAATCCGGTTGCCGGGCAATTGGAGATTTCGCTCAATTTCTTCTGTTCGAGACTTCAGTCTGGCATAGGTGTTCGGGTCGTCGTTTCCTCCCGATACATAAAAAAGACGTTGCGCGAAGTCCTTCCACTTGTCTTCTGCCAAGGCTTGCCGGGAATGTGTCATGACGCCGTCACGAAGCGTGGCGCGGAACTCCTCGTCCGTCATCGACGTACGGCCCAACCCAATCACTGCATAGTTCGGGGGAAGGAGTCCATCGAGGAGCAAATTGTAGAGGGCAGGAATGAGCCGTCGACGTGCCAGATCGCCTGAACCTCCGAAGATGACGAGGGTACAGGGCTCGACCGGGGGAATCGTTTCCTGTGAAGGGCTGATATCGATACGTGGGCTATTGGGTGGCATAAGACTCCGGCGTTACCGGCGAACTGCGTGGCCGCCAAACGCATTTCTCAATGCAGCCAGCATTTTTTCCGCAAAGGACTCGCTTTGCCGTGACCGGAATCGAGTAAACAATGCTGTTGTAAGCGTCGGGACCGGCACATCCTTCTCAATGGCATCGGCGATCATCCAGCGGCCCTCGCCGGAATCCTGCACATAGCCCTTCAACTGTTCCAGCCGTGGATCCTCTTTCAAGGCGCCGGCCGCCAATTCTAAGAGCCAGGACCGGACAACGCTGCCGTGCATCCAGAGGTCTGCGATCTTAGCGAGGTTGAGGTTGTAGTCGCTCTTCGCCATCAGCTCGAAACCTTCCGCATACCCCTGCATCATGCTGTACTCGATTCCATTATGTACCATTTTCACGTAATGTCCGGCGCCGACTCCACCGACGTGAGACCAGCCCTGCTCAGGCGCCAGCGTGGTGAAGATCGGTGCGAGCTGTTTCACCGGTGCTTCGTCGCCACCGACCATCAGGCAGTAACCGATCTTCAATCCCCAGATGCCCCCGCTGGTGCCGGCATCGACATAGTGGATCTGTTTCTTCTTGAGATCCCCGGCCCTTCGGACATCGTCATGAAACCTGGTATTGCCGCCATCGATTACCGTGTCGCCTGGTTGGAGCAATGCCGCGACGGTTTGAACGGTCTCTTCAGTCGGTGCTCCGGATGGGACCATGACCCAGACCGCGCGCGGGGGCTTCAGCTGGCCGACAAGGTCAGCGAGCGAGGAGGCCGCGATGCAACCGACGCCTTCGGCCTGCTTGATCAAGTCCGCTGATCGATCATAGACCACCACTCGGTGCCGGTCACGTTGCAAGCGGGTGACCATGTTCATTCCCATTTTCCCGAGACCGATGAAGCCGATTTCCATAGTAACTCCTTCTAGCAGGATGCTCAAAAAAGTCTGCCAACGCGGAACAGGTTAAAGTTCAAGCTAAGGACAACCCATGCGACAGCAGTCTGATGATCGACCCAGGAACCCTGTCAGTCAATTCTGGCAGGGTTCGGTACGTCCTTGAAGAGAGTATCGGCTAGGTCGCGACCAAAGTTGAGCCGCTCCGGCAACGTGGCCGCAGTCAGGAATTGAGCTGCCAGGTCAGCGAACCCCGCATCGCGGGAGGCGATGAACTTTAGCACATCAGTCGGCGCAGTGATCCAGAATCCCCGTAGCCGAAAGAACGCGGTGACGGCATCATCGAAAAATATCGCCAACAGATACTGTGCGGTTGCCGGCTTGTCAGCCAGATCCCGCGCTTTTCCCAGCCAATGGAAGCATTCTGCCTTCATTCGAATCTGTTCATTGATACTGACAGGGGGCGGCCCCTGCCGGAACCGTTGGTGGGCGCGTTCGATGATCTTGGCGCCGATGTTCTCGTGATCGAAGAGGATGCGGGCTTTCCGTAAGAGAGATGGAAGGCGCGGCGAGTGGGGGAGATCCTCCTCAAGCTCTAGGTGCCCACGATAGCGGATGTCGGCCAGGCGATCGGCGACACGGACGATTTCGTGGCCGTCAGCCTGTCCTTTCACGAGCGCAATGAGATCGATGTCGCTGTGAGTCGTGATGGCGCGCCGAACGCTGGACCCGACGAGAATCACGCTGACGAGGTCGCCCCCGCGGCGGCCACGGACGTGGCGTAAGGCCATCGTAACAAGTTCTTCAAACCCAGGTTCCTCGATCGGGTCCGGTTGTTCCGGCGGTTCCGGCATCGCCAGGAGTTCTGCCTTTAATTCTTCTGATGAGGGAATAGGGTGTATGGCGGGGCTATTCATCTTTAGGCTTTCTGTATGAGCTGAATATGTTTTGGGAGCGATCCCAGCCAATCCTCGAACGGTAGTTCCGCATCGACAATGATTTCCAACTTGCCATTGGGCAATCGCCGGACGACACCGGGATTTTCTGGAGACAACGGGATTTCGACCCACTCGCGGTTCAGCCCGAGTGCGTCGGTGATCTCAAGAATTCGGCTGATGTGTTTGAACAAAACAACTTCTAACGGCATTGGCGATCCATCATGAGGCATTCTAGATTTCAGTGGGAGAGGTGTCAATGAGCAGATGGATGATTGACGCGAGACGAGCGAGACTGGCGCAAAAGCGCGACTGGTAGGGGCAGGGCTTACACGTCACGCTTGTCTCGCTCTTCGCGCTTATCGCGCGCCGCTCCGCCATGAATCATGCAGGCTAGTTCGCTAATACACGGGCAAAGATCTCGCAGGCTTCATCGGTCATGGCGCTTGAGATATCCATGTGGGTGACGGCACGAAAGCTGACGCCGCCGATGGCATTGATCAATAGCCCCTCCTGCTTCAAGGTGGCGACGATAGTTGCTGGATTGTGGCGATGGCCGATCACATCGAAGATGACGATATTCGTCTCGACGTCTTGAGCATTGACCCTGACCGTCGGGATCTGTTGCAGCCGGCGCGCCATGCGCTTGGCGTGGTCATGGTCATCTTTCAATCGTTCGATATGGTGTTCAAGTGCATAAATGCCGGCGGCGGCAAGAATGCCGGACTGTCGCATAGCACCGCCATACATACGGCGTACCCGCTTTGCCTTATCGAGGAGGGTCAGATCGTTCATCATGAGGAGGGAACCGGCCGGCGCCCCCAGTCCTTTCGAGAGACATACTGACAAAGTATCAAAGTGTTGAGCATAGGAGGCCGGTGGCAGGGTGGTGGCAACGACGGCATTGAACAGCCTTGCTCCATCCAAATGCATGGGGATGCCATGGGTGGCAGCCACAGAGCGTATCCGTTCAATCGTCGCCAACGGATAAATCGTTCCGCCGCCGCTATTATGCGTGTTCTCCAGACAGATCAGCCCCGTTTGTACCGTGTTCGGTTCTTTGGGGCGGATTGCCGCCTCAACCTGCTCAGGTGAAATGAGGCCTCGATTCCCCGTGACCCAATGGAGTTGGACACCTGCCAGCGCCCCGGCGGCGCCCTGTTCGTACCTGACGATGTGCGCCGTGCTTTCGACGATCACTTCTTGGCCCGGCTGTGTGTGGAGGCGAATGGCGAGCTGATTGCCCATGGTACCTGACGGTACGAAGAGTGCGGCCTTTTTCCCGAACATCGCTGCCATCATGTCTTGCAGCCGGTTCACGGTGGGGTCTTCGCCGTAGACATCGTCCCCCACTTCCGCACGTGCCATCGCTTTCCGCATGGCATCAGAGGGCTTTGTGACTGTGTCGCTGCGTAAGTCGATCATCAAGTCTCCGTGAAAATGCCATACGATCGTGGGCGGCAGCATTCTAGCAAATTTTCTCCTTGCGCGGGAGAGCCGGGCACGGCAGGATGCTGTTCGTATGGTGTGGCTTCGAGACGTGCTCCCGTCGGTGACCGATGCAGAACCGGACGAAGCCGTTCCGGTGGGCTGGGCGTTCCTCTATTTTTTCTGTCTCCTCTGCGGCTACTACATTCTGCGTCCCGTTCGGGATGAGATGGCCATCGAGGGTGGGGTGCAGCACCTGCCCTGGATGATGACCGCCACGTTCGTGACGCTCCTGCTCGTGACGCCGCTCTTCGGGTGGCTTTCGACCCGAGCGTCGCGTTATCGATTACTGCTGATTGTCTATACATTTTTCGGCGCCAATTTACTCCTGTTCTTTGTGGCGATGATGGGCCACCTGTCTCCGCAATGGACTGCCCGCGGGTTCTTTGTCTGGTTGTCCGTGTTCAATCTGTTTGTCGTGTCGGTGTTTTGGAGCGTCATGGTTGATCTGTTCACACCGGCGCAGGGCGCTCGACTCTTCGGTGTGATTGCCGCCGGTGGCAGTATTGGAGCGATGGTCGGCCCGCTGCTCACCACCGGTTTGACCTACCTCGTTCCGATCCCTGTGCTGCTGCTCATCTCGGTAGGCTTTCTCGTTGCCTGCGGGTTCTGTCTGCATCGGCTGGATCGCTGGGCCAAGGCGCAACCGGCTCGACAGGGCAGCGGGCAGGATGAACCAATCGGCGGCAGCATCTGGGCGGGGGTGAGGTCCGCACTCTCGTCACCCTATCTCCTTGGGATCTGCCTCTATCTATTCTTCCTCACGACGACCGCGACATTCTTGTATCTGGAACAAATGAGGCTGGTCAGCGAACAAATTCCCTCTCCGGAAGGGCGCACTCGTCTGTTTTCCCTCATCGATCTAGTCGTCAACGTGCTGACGTTTCTGTTGCAGGTGACGGTGACCGGCCGCGTGATCAGCCGGTTCGGGTTGGCATCGGCGCTCGTCGTTTTGCCCGTTGCGAGTGCCATTGGGTTTGGCGTGATCGGCATGATGCCGTTCCTGGTCGTCTTCGTGCTCTTTACCATTGTGCGGCGAGTCGGTGAATATGCACTGGCGAAACCGGCTCGCGAGGTTCTTTTCACGGTGGTGAGCCGGGAAGAAAAATATAAGGCTAAGAACTTTATCGACACCGCAGTTTCGCGTGGGGGCGATGCGACGACCGGGTGGATTGTAAGCGGGGTGAAAGTATTGGGGGCGACGGCAGGGCAGGTGGCATGGATTCTGGTCCCGTTATCGTTGCTCTGGGGATTGGTTGGGTGGTTCCTGGCCCGGCATGAAGAGAAGTTGAGGGGAAGGTGAAGAGGGAGCAGCCAGGTGCCATTTTTGCTCGCAGAACAGAGGAGGGGATGGAGCCTGATGATCTTCTGTGCTCGCGCAACGCGCGGCCTGAGAAGGCCCTCGTTGGACGCGCGCAGTGGAAGATCAATCAGCCCTCATCCCTAGAGAGATAACGCGCAAGCTTGGAGGGAGCAGGTATATCGTTCGATGCGCGCAGTTGGAAGAACCCAGGCCACCCTCCTCCTTTACGTGTAAAAAAACCGCATGTTATAGTCGACCGCAAGTGTCAGCGCGAGTCGTTGAGGATCGCGTTTCACATTTGACGTTTCACGTTTTACGAGGTTAAAATGCTTGAAGTTCCGGTTAAGCTCTATCTTGATAAGTTATTGAAAGAATGTCGTATTACGGCTCGCAGCCTCGCACTACTGTCCGGCCCTGTCAAAGAGAAAGCCTTGCGGGCGATGGCGGATCGATTGGCGGCAGACGAAGAGAAAATTCTGGCGGCGAACGAGAAGGATGTGGATGCGGTTGGAAAGTCCTTCGAGGCCGATGTCATAAAAGACCGGATGAAGGCCGCGGTGGCCCGCCTTCGCATGACGCCGGACGATATCAAGGAGATGGCCGACCGTCTTCGAATGATTGCGGACCTTCCCGATCCGGTCGGCGCCGTCAGGTCGAGATCTGAACGGCCTGACGGGTTGCAAATCAGTCGTGTCCGCGTCCCGATCGGAGTGATCGGCGTCGTGTCGGAGCTGAGCCCGCTTATTACGGTAGAGTCGATCGCTCTTTGCTTCAAATCGGGCAATCTCTGTGTCTTTCGTGGCGCGCCTGAATGGGGCCTGACGCAGCAGGTTGTTGGAACCGGACTGCGCGAAGCTGCGGAACAGAATGGGGTACCGGCCGGCGCATGGATCATCATCGAGCGACCCGAAAAAGAGGTGGCAGTCGAGCTGATCCGGTCCGGCAAAAGTCTCGATGCGATTATTCCTCGTGGCGGGGCCGGTCTTCGCAAAGCGGTGGTTGAGCAGGCGAAGATGCCGGTGCTTTGCAATGACGGGGGAATCACGCATATGTACGTGGATGCCGACACCGATATGCCCATGGCTCAAAACGTGGCGATTAGTTCAAAAGTGCAGAAGGCCATAGCCTCGAACTCGCTCGACACGCTGCTCGTGGAACAGGTAATTGGGCGGCAGTTTTTGCCTCCGCTGGTCAACCGCATGCTCGAAGAATTTAAGATCGAGGTGCGGGCCTGTCCGAAGACGATGGCGCTCATGGGGCAAATGGCGATGACCGGACATGCTTCGATCATCCTGGCTAAGGAAGAGGATTGGCATACCCAGTTCCAGTCTCCCGTGTTGGCCGTTAAAATGGTTACGGACATAGACGAGGCCTTGGCGCACATCGTGGCGCATGGACCCTGTCTCACCGCTGTCATCGCAACCACCAGCTATGAGTCCGCCCTGCGCTTCACCCGCGAAGTGGATGCCAGCGCGGTGTTCGTCAATGCATCGTCCCGGCTCAATGCCGGTGATAGCTACGGAATGGGCGCCGATATCGGGCTCAATGGTTCACGTCTCCATGCCAAGGGCCCGATTGGCCTTGAGCAATTGACTTGTGAAAAATATGTCGCATTCGGCTCAGGCCAGTTGCGCTACCCGCATCCGGTGCCGGAGGCATATTTTGACGCGATCATGCTCAAACGACCGTAGTCGCCTGCTGAAAACGCTCTCCAGCTTCGTTCTCAGTCGTTCGAACCACTCAACGTACCCTCACCGCGTACGCCTCGTGATTCGAACTCCTTGCGGCCTCGCTGGAAAACGTTTTGAGCAGGCGTGTCGAGACTTCATCAATGACCAATGGCTCACTCGTGCAATCGCTCCGTTCACATCTGGCTTGGTGGGGCCTCAAGCGATTCACGTCTGACGAGGCCTATTTCCAGTGGCAGAGGGAAACCCTCTCACCGGTAGAGATTGCAACATTGCTTCGGGAAGTGGAGCAAAAGCGTCGCGGATCTTCTGCCGATGAGGTCTCATTTTACGATGCCACAGCCGGTTCGAATATCCTGCCGGTTCTTCATAGCCAACAGTACGACTATTATCTGGCCATCGGTCCGCGAGTGACAGATCGCATCGGTAAAGCCCGGTCGATACAATCCATATTAGACGTAGGCTGCGGGGCCGGTATCCTCACGACATTCTATGCAAGGGAGCATCCAGACAGAAGGTTCGTGGGGATCGATCGCTCCTCTGCTTCGATTGCACGAGCGACCAAACAAGCGCAGGCGCTTGGTTTGACCAACGTGCAGTTTGAATGTCTCGACCTCGAACACATGCCTCCCACGCATTTCTCTGATCTGGTCCTAGCCACGCATGTCCTCGTACAGGCTGAACAGGATCCAGGCGTTCCCAGTCGCAGTTGGAACACCTTTGAGCGTGCCGGCGAGAGTGAGCTGCAAGCGGACTTCGAGCGCCGAACGGGGATCGGCGCCAGGCTTGATCACCTGAACGCTCTGCTTTCTGCACAGGGGCGCATGATCGTGTTTGAGAAGACTCGCCAGCTGGCAAGACGAGTTCCGTTGCAGCGGGCTTTGGCGGCACGGGGTCTTGGCCTCATCGAGCAGCCGGAATTGATTCGATACCGACTTGTTGAAGAAATTGCCGACGATGGACCGTTCTATGTGTTGGGAAGGGGAGCGTCGCGACAGTTTCACTGGGATGATTCGCCGGAGCCGGACGAAGGCCCTCCCTTTGATCGAGCGAAGCTAAAGTCAGGTTTAACCGATCCTGACGAGCCGCTCTATGAAAACCATTGGCCTTCCGCACAGCACGTCTGGGAACAGCTTCGCGATAAGCATTTCCTTAAGGAGACCACGAAGCAGGAGCCGGATGGCCGTCAGCTGCATGTCGAACTCGGCCAAGCGGAGGAGGGGGTCTATCTCTATTTCGCCAATACCTTGGATCAACGACAGTTGGTGCTTGTTGAACCAGCCCGCATGGCTATGCTGGAGTCCTATTATCAGGAGATTCTGGACAGTATTTCGAGTTAGGACCTGATAGGACGATCCGTGCGAGAGCCGTTCTTGATGACAAGCACGATGAGATCATTTTCTCGAAGCACGTAGAGAATCCGATAGTCACCCTCGCGAATTCGATAGAGATGGTCTAGGCCCTCAAGCTTCGTGGCGCCAGGGGGTCGAGGGCTAACGCGGAGTGCAAGGAGGCGTTTTACGAAAATCTTTCGAAGCGGTTTTACCAATCCATAGAGTTGCTGCTCGGCAGTAGGGGCCAGGAAAATTGTTGAGATTGTCTGGCGCAATCAAAGCCCCAAATCTTTCAAAATGGCATCGAATGATTGAGCGCCTTTCTTGTTGGCCTGAGCCAAGGCTGCGCGGGCATCGACGAGATCGACGCGATCTTCCAGGGCTTCCAGGAGTCGCAGGTCTTCGATGGGTATCACCGCGGCGACGGCCCGGCCCCGTCGGCGCAATAGCACACGTTCGTTGCCGAATGCCGCACGGTTGATCGCATCGGCAAATCCCTCCCGCTCCTTATTCCCATTCTGATTCCCCATCAGCGCACCTCCACAGTGTTGGGTCAGACGGACGGACAGGTCGTTCGACCGGTGCAAGCTGTACAGCGGGTCGGCGGTAAAGTCAATTGACAAGAGAACATCACATTCCCATTCCAATTTTTCTGTATTTGGGGTATGAAGTGGGGGCGGCAATTGCGTCGCGGTGCAACTTTACTCATCCCAACAACAGAGGAGATACTCAATGGCCAAGGGCATGACACAGAAGAAGACGACCAAGAAGCAGCCAGCCAAGTCTTTGAAGGAAAAGCGCGCCGATAAGATTGCCAAGAAGAGGGGCTAATACAGCTCTATGCTTCTATCGTACTGACTGAAGCGACACCCACTGCGCCCATCGACGTGCGTCAGCAGCAAGCCGACGTACGTCGGTGGCAGCGCTCTGGGGCCCTTATCTGCCCCTACCCATTCGTCTGGTTACAAGCCGGCGCTGTAAGAGTCGTGCCGTCTGGTGTGAATCTCATTCAATCTGCAGCGCTGATCATGCCGTGGCTGTGGTGCCTTTTGTACTGAACCCAGTCTTTGAGACCATGACAGGTGAGGCTCCAGCCTCCTTCAGTTTATTCCCTAACTCGGACGATAGGAGAATCTGAGGGAGGTCTTCGGTGGTCTGCTCAAGGAGAAAGTCGAACCCGATGACAACGTAGTGGAGAGGGTGACCATGCGGCCCATCGACTCGGAAGACCTGTGCGCGGCTGGTTCCTTCCGGGAAATCGGCGATGTGGTGTTTGGGAAACTGCTGACGTAGGTAGAGGCGGATTGCATCGAACTTCGCTACATTACTCATGTGCTTCTTGTGAATCTTTCCTGCAGTCTCTTATTCCATGAGTCACCATGACAGGTTTCTCCCGGGTGCTCACGGCGGTAAGTTGAGGCAGTATACGCGTTTTGCCTTTGTAAGTCAGGAGGTGAGACAGAGTTGTCGAGTCGACGTCTCGGTCACTTCTTCCGATACACGTTCAATCCGACCTTCTCCTCGCGGTTTGGAATGGTCACATTTCCCTCCGTTGAGGCAATAATGATCGTTTTCCCTGATGCAGAGGGTCCGAACTCTTTGGACAGATCTACTTTGATGGTTAACATTGTTCCTTCGACGGTCATCTCCACGTTCTTCATGATGGCGGCCTTTCAGTGATGGACGAAGCGTGAGGACGCTCTGTCCGAATAATGGTGCACCTGTACCGTGAGCAGAGGAGGAAGTCAACCTACGGAAGCGCGCGCCGGATGGTTTCTCTTGTTTTTTTGTCTATTTTGTTTGTTTGGTTGAACGAGACAAACCAACCGAATCAGATCAACCCTCACTCCCTCCGAAAACTCAGAACCCAGAATTCAAAACTCAGAACTTCTTCGCCCGTCCCGCCTGCCTCGCGTCCCCGCGTCACCCTCCGGCAAACACTGGTCGAAAACCAGCATTGGTCAGGATACGGGCGACTACCTCGCGTTGGTCGCCCTGAATTTCGATCCGCCCCTCCTTTACCGTACCTCCGGCGCCACAGGCTTTCTGCATCTCCTTGGCGAGGGTTTCTTTTTCGGCCAGGCCAATGCCGGTAAATCCCGTGACAACCGTCACGATCTTGCCGCCACGATGTGCGGTCTGGCGAACGATATCCACTCGCCCACGGTTCTTCTTTAGTACAAGGGGTGCTGTGTTGCGTGGGATGCCTTCAAGCTGTACCTCTGGTGCCAATGGGAGCCCTGCATGTTTCAGATCGGCGAATGGGCTGGCCCAGGCGATCGGATTGCCATCGGTGGAAATACGTTTTCTCCCTTTCATCGATGCCTCTTCTTACTGCGGGTCTGGCAGGGCGCCCTCGCGTTACGGTCTAAACCGGGTTGAAGTGCTTTGTAAAATTGTCAATTCGATATGCGCGGTATTCTCTCCGTCCGCCATCCAAATCTGCCCTTCTTGAATGGTGGATTGCAACTGCATGCTGGGTTGCGCGAGTGCGGTCAAGGCGCGGCTCCCATCCAGGGGCAGACTCATCACGGTCAGATTATTCAACCGATCGAGTGCAAGCAGGTTTTTCTCCCACCATTGGTCGGCGCCACGCCCTCCGTAGGTATAGATGTAGACCTGTTTTGCGCGCCCGCAGGCGCGGCGAACGGTTTTCTCCTCTGGCTGGCCCACCTCAATCCAGAGGTCGATGGCCCCTGTCAAATCCTTGCGCCAGAGAGCAGGCTCCTCTTCGGTGCTGAGCCCACGGCCAAACGACAGGGCCTCATGGGCGTGCAGCGCAAAGGCCAGCAACCGCACCATCATACGCTCGTCGGTTTCAGACGGATGACGCGCCAAAGTAAGGGTGTGTTCCTCATAGTAGTGGCGGTCCATGTCGGAGACCTGCAGGGTCACTTTGTATATGGTGGCGTTTGAAGCCATGGAGTTATGGTTCCCTGATTCGGAAAGATTCTGGTGGACAAAGCCTGCAGCGGTCACTTACACGTCTTTATAGGCGATGTACCACCCTTCGACCCGTTCCCGCGCCCAGGGTGTTTTCCGGAGAAACGTGAGGCTGGATTTCACGCTCGGATCATGGAGGAAACAGCGGATGGGGACCCGGCGTCCCATCTCTGCCCAACCATATCGCTCGACCAGTTCTTTGATGATGGTTTCCAGTGTGATTCCGTGCAGAGGATCGCGGGGATGGGCGGAATTCATGAGCGTATGGCGAATGGCATAGGGGTCATGGCCGCAGATCAAGATTATGACGTATGGTGAGACATATTGCACGAACGAGGATCGACTGGTCTATAGCGACGGCCAGGACGAGAATCACGAGACGTGCAGAAAGAGTGAAAAGCGATGAGGGTGCTTCCACCTTGTCTCACCAGAATCACCCGTGACAGACAATACATAGTAGGATGCTCAAAAAGGCCGTCCAGCAAGGCCGCAGCCGATGAAAGCGCCGGAGGCGTAATTCTTCTCACCCACCCACCCCAAGCTGCCAAGACAGCTTATTCACCGAATGGGCTACGTTGAGGATGCTTTCGTGGGGAGAACGACGCCTGGTGAAGGTGCGTCTTGGCGCACCGGGATTGGGTGGGTGAGAACAGAGACTTTTTCAGCATCCTGTTAGATCTTGCGCTTGAGCAAGTCCTGTAGCTGAGAGAAGGGTGTGAAGGTCGAAGGTTGGTCTTGCTCCCGGCCCGATGTTGCTTCATCTGACGTCTCAGCCACCTGATTCCGCTGGTGCTCATTATCGTGGCAGTAGAGACAGAGCAACTCCCAGTTGCTCCCGTCGGGCGGGTTGTTATCGTGGTTGTGGTCTTTGTGATGGACGGTGAGCTGGCTCAGTTTCTTGCCGTCAAATTCGCGCCCGCAGTGTCCACAGATCCATGGAAACATCTTGAGCGCGCGCTCTCGATAGGTCTGTTGCAGCTTCGCTTGGGTGTCCCGTGCCATGAGAGTCTCGGGAAAGAAGGCGTCGTACTACTGAGAGATTCTACAGTAAGTTTCAGCTAGATGCTCTAAAAGACTGTCCAATGATCCGTGAAGTGTGAATCGTCAAACGTGAAATGTTTCGGAGGAAGAGCCCGCAGCAGGCCTACGTTTCACCTTTCACGTCTTACCTTTTACGGTTTTTTGAGCGAAGCTAAATGAGCTGTGTGCAGGGCCAGGAGAATATCCTGATGGCTGGTCTGACCCATCCTGAGTGCTGTGCCTCTGCACACCAAGACTTGACCGCTTCGGCGACCTTGTCGCGTTGAGCTGGTTCGAGCGAGACCAGGATTACACTGTTCCCCCCTGCATAGAATGATGACCCTTCCGTCGCTCCTGATTGTCCCATCCCGGCTATTTGGGGGAATTCGGTATACGCGATGACCCCGGACGCCCGCAATAACTCATGGACGCGTTCTTTCAGTGCGGTGCGAAACACGATCATTAACATGTCCATGGGGTACCTCGAAGAGTGTGAGGGGGCGAATATAGCAGGTTCTCGATCGATCTTGGAAGGCGTGGGTGAGAGCTGCCAGAGAATTAGGGTATCTTTGGCTTCCGCTCCCGCGCTCGCTTCTGCGCCTCGGCAATCTGGGCCTGCGTCATCTGTTTGGCGAGATCATTACGGTAGACAGCCGCGCCTAGATGTCCTTTTTCGGCCGCCAGGCTGTACCACATGTGCGCCTGAACTAAGTCCACGGGGCCGCCTTGACCGAACGCAGACTGTAGGCCGAGGTAGAGTTGCGCCTTCTCGTCGCCTTGGGCGGCGGATTTCTCGTACCACTGACGTGCTATCGCATAGTCCCGCGGGACTCCGTCTCCATTTTCATAGGATAAACCGAGGTAGAACTGTGCGCTGGCGTCTCCCTGCTCGGCGAGCGGTCGCCACTCTCGCAAGGCTTTTGCGAAGTCTCCACGGTTATAGGCCTCCATTGCTGTTTTGAAGTCCGCCCATGCAGGTGCGGCGAAACAGACAATCGACAGCACAAGGGCGAGGGGGAATCGAAACGACATGAAGCGATTTTGCAGGGCGCCTTGGCCCTGGAATGGGGTAGCATTGTATGAGACGGAGCAACGCAAGGGGATGTGACTAAAGGGTCGAATCGAGAAAGACATGAGGTTCTATTCTAGGAGGGGCCTGAGGAAACTGCAAGGTGGAGCGTCGGGGTTGTATCCGGGACGGTCGGTGCTTATTAGTGTTTTGGCTTCCACTCACGCGCCAGTTTCTTTGCCTCGGCAAGCTGGTCGGAGGTCATCCGTGCGGCAAGCTCATCTCGCATGATGGCTCCCGACTTTCCTCCATTCGCTGCTCCTAGCTTGTACCACATGTAGGCCTGGACATAGTCCTTCTGCACGCCGTCCCCACGCTCATACAGGAGGCCAAGTCTTCTTTGTGCTAAATCGTTTCCTTGCTCTGCCGACCGGCGATACCACCGCACTGCCATCTTGAAATCTTGCGGACCACCCCGTGCATAGTCATACAAGCTCCCCAGGTTAGCCTGGGCCTCCGCATGTTCTTGGGCAGCGGCTTTCTCGTACCACTGCCGCGCTTGTGCGTCGTCCTTTGGAACGCCCTGGCCATTAGCATAGAGCAGGCCAAGATGGTATTGGGCGGCGGCCTGTCCTTGCTTCGCCAGCGGTTGCCATTCACGTAAAGCCGTGGCGTAGTCGCCGTGCTGATAGGCCTTCTCGCCTGCTTTGAAGTCCGCCCACGCAGGTGTGGTGAGACAGACAATCCATAGTACAAGGGTGTTGATGAATCGGAGGAAGATCGGCCGCCCCTTACTCACGACACAATCTCCGTCGGTTGCTGTCCCAGTCGCTTTAGGTAATGTTGAAACCCTGTCTGGGCATCGACGGGGGGCAAACAGAGCGGCGTGAATTTTTTATCATGACGCGAGCGGCGGAGCATGGCGGATCTTGTATCGAAACCGTCGGGATTCTGTCAAGAAAAGATTTTCAACTCCATTTCTCTCTTTCTGTCTTGTCTCTCGAATTACATAAATCAGACAGACTAGAGGAGCCAGAAAGACCGGACAGACCAAATCCCTGCCGGGAGCTTACCTGACAACCGCAGTTTGTCTGATAGTGAAGGTTCCCACCCCCCTCGTGATGACGACCTTCCCTGCCCGGCTTAAGCGAGAGATCTCCTGGTAGATATCACTGGAGTTGAACTCCGGAGAGCTTGCCACTAAGGCGTCGAACTCACAACTTTTGGAGTCCTGGAGTAGTTCCAGGATGCGGTCGGTAATGGGCCTCTGCGTTGACATGTGGATCCCTCCTTGCCGCGATGTGATCGTCTGGGAAAATATGCCGAGTGTGCTACCGGCGTTGGAGCGGCGGAGACTGGGGAATCGGTCGCGTTGGGAAGGACAAGAAGCGCGAGAGATGAGACAGTCGGCGTGGCTGAAACGTCTGACTGTGATGCTACGCGCCTAGAGACCGCTCAGTCAAGCAAGTCGCAGCGATGCATCTTCCTGTCATTGAACCAAGCAGATGTCAGGCAACCAGATGAACACACTCTACGCCATGTGCCGCAGTGGTGAGGCGTGAGGGTGGGGGTAACGAGGGGTATTCGGTTTGGCTTTCGAAGTATTTCAAGTTGTTGGAACGGACGCGGGCGTTCGTGCAGCATTCTTTAGATGCGACTTCTTGATCTTCATGAGAGCGAACTGCTTCTCGGTCGGCGCAAAGGGCCCCGACTTCCCTCCCTTGTATCGTTTCTCAAACTGCTCGATGAGCTGGAGCGCTTCTACCGTACGTTCCTGCGTGCTCAAGAGTTCCACGAGGCGAAAATACGTTGGTACGATCAGTGGCATATGCCGAATTTCCTTAGCATGCTCAAGCGTATGACGGTATTTATCCATTGCGATATTTGGATTTGAACAATCTCCCAAGACAGCCTCCAGCACGTAGATACCCAACCGGTCGGTGTTGGCGCTGATGCTCCGCTCCCAGGGACCAAGGACCATCTCCCCCAATTCATCCTGACTCAACTGTATCGGCTCACGCTTGCGGGACAAGTGTAACTGTTCGACGATCCGGGTCGCTTCGGGCCACGCGCCGTATAAGCCGACAAGAAAGCCGGTACAGCGTGCAGGGGTCTTACATGTTCCCTTGACCGGTGAAAACTGGCTCTTCATGACCTCACTCGGAGGATACACCGTTCCATGAACCGAGCGGCACACCTCGCAGGCCTCTCGATCGTCGGCCACGGCATAGAGATACATACGGGTGCCTGATCGGTCGAAAATATCGATGGCTAGAATTCGTCCCTTCATCGTTTGGATTTGATAGTACTGCCACAGGGCAAGCAATCCGAAAATTGCCAGCAAGTAGGGGAGGAAATCTGGCAGGACTAAACTGGAGCCGGTTTCCATAGACTTTTCTTAATGCAGCGGGTACTACAGTATTCTGAGGGACAGTATAGCAGGAGATGCCAATAGCTCTAGAAATAGCTGTGTTCTGAACAATACCAACGAGCTGAGCCTGATTTCCGCCACACGCTGCAAGAGGGTTTAGGAAGCCGGTTTGTGGCGGGGCTAAAACGAAGCAACCAATGCTTGCACAAGACAAAAGAGACTCATCGCGAAGGAGCCGTAGGCCGTCAGATAGGCAAAGCTCCGAACATGTGTGGGACCCCAAATCATCTTCACTACCGTGGGGAAATAGATCACCGATGTCCATTCTGGTGGATCGGTCATCCATCGCCACTCCTGTCTAAGTCCGTAAGCCAACACTGCGCCATACAAGACGCCGCCCGTGCAGACTAAAATTTCCATAATTTCGACGGAGCGAGCTTCTTCCATCCTGCTTCTCCACCCATTGACGAAACCAGCTCATTCTACTTTTTCTGAATTGGCGGGTCTATGGCTGCACAGTGGAGTGAGGGGCAGGAGAAAGTGAAGGGTTAGGCGTAAGGGGTGAAGGGGTAACGTGTGAGCAATGGCGGTCTATTTGGTTTGTTTAGTTTATCGGGTTTGTTTCTTTCCCCAACTAAACGAATCAATAAACGAACCAAACAAACGAAATAAACCAAAGAAATCAGTTCACCGCCATGCGCCGCGAAATGTTGGATTGAAAGACCTGACCCTCATTCCTTGCTCTTCAGCTGATAAAGGGTTAGTCCCATGACAGCGATCCCACAAAACACGGCCCCTGCATAGAATGTGAATGATGCGCCAAACTGATCCCACAGGAATCCTGCTAGTACACTGGCAATCAGCATCGCCAGGCCGCTGGCGAGATTGAAGAAGCCAAACGCCGTCCCTCGTAGATCGGCGGGTGTGGTGTCGGCGACCATGGTGGCAAGCAAGCCTTGAGTCATGCCCATATGAAGCCCCCACAGCCCAACGCCCAAGACGACAACGGCCCAGTGATCGTTCACAGCCAAGACCAAATCGGCCGTAATCAGAACCAGAAGCCCAAGTGTGAGCAGCCTCATGTGACTCATCTGATCGGAGAGCTTGCCGAAAGGATAGGCCGATACAGCATAGATCAGATTCATCGCAACTATGACGAGGGGGACTAAGGCGATGGGAATCCCGCCGTATTGAGCGCGGAGGACCAAAAAGGCCTCACTGAACCGAGCTAGCGTGAATACTGCCCCAATACCCACTACCCACCAATAGGCTGAGCCGAGTCGCAAGAGGTTGTCCCGTCGAATTGGGTTCGTGCGCACAGCAGACTGTCTCTGTACAGGCTCCTGGATGCCGAACAATAAGAGCCCCACGGCCATCAATCCTGGGATGACGGCCACCCAGAAGACAGTCCGAAAATCATTGGCCCAGAGCAGCATCAACCCGACCGCGAGTAGGGGGCCAAGGAATGCCCCGACTGTATCGAGAGACTGCCGCAAGCCGAAGGCGGCACCCCGGAGGTGCGGTGGAGCAATGTCTGCGACCATCGCATCCCGTGGTGCGCCACGCACCCCTTTTCCGACTCTATCCAGCAAGCGAGCGGTCAAGACGAGGTCAATGCTGGAAGCGACGGCAAAGAGAGGCTTGGTGAAGGCGCCCAAGGTGTATCCAAACACGGCCAGCCCCTTCCGCTTGCCCAAGTAGTCGCTCAGCGTTCCTGAAAAGACTTTGACGACCAGCGCCAGCGACTCGGCGAGCCCTTCAACAAGGCCGACCGCCATTGCACTGGTCCCCAGTATCGTGACCATAAACAAGGGCAGCAAGCTATGGATCATTTCCGACGAGATGTCCATCAGCAAGCTGACAAAGCCCAACACCCAGATCCCCGAGGGAATGTGGCGCAGGGAGTGTTTCATCTGTGAATCACCTGTCATCGTTCAGATCCTCATGAGGTCCTTGTGCGCCCCAACGATACAGCACAGGTAAAAGAGTCAGGACATTCTACTCCTGACGGGTCGAACAGGGTCATTCCTTGGTCGCACAGCATTCTCACCCGCCCGCCCTGAGTCTGCCGAGACAGCCTCTTTGCCCAGGGCCGCGCCTATTCCCAGGCGCCGACTACTCTCTTGTGGGTGTGTTGTGAGGAAGGACGATTCAAATGCGTTGCCATTGTTTGGCGTGTCGAAAGTTACAGCTCGCAGGTTCGAGTCGTGGAAGGGGGCCCGTGCCGTTCCGCCGAACCCGCCTCACCTCTGGGGTCGTTTGGAATCAACCCGAGTGGTACAAGGGGAGACAGGCTCCTATGCTGAACGATGGTTCCAAAGTCTTTTTGTCCAGGCCGCTGCGGATTGTAGGGGCAAAATAGCCTCATTTGACCGGAAACGAAATGATAATCCCTCCCATCACATCGTAGAGCTTATAGTCCCGCTTTGTGCCCAGCTCATGGTTGTTATGGCACGCGACACAGGACATGGAGACGGCCCGGTCCGCAAATATCGCCTTGAAAAAATGTCTGTCACCTTCGGTAATGATTCCCGTATAGGGCTTCCGGGGATTCTTTGCCACTGCTTCCAGGCCTGTTCGTTCGAACTGATCAGCAGGCCCGTTTTTTTTGTAAATCGGCCCCAGGCTGGCTAACCGGATACGAAGCCCGAGTCCGAGCCCTTGAACCTCTTGACCAGCCATCTGTAGCATTTGCGCCGGAAGAGGCAACGTTCCCCTCGCTTTCCATTCTTCCACCGCCACAGGGATCTTGAGATCCTGCAGCCGATCCACAACATGGGTGGAATAGATGGTCCGATCGGCTTGAATGACCGCATGAATATACTCTGCGGCCACTTCCGGTGGAATTCCCACCGTTTCTCCAGCCTGCGCGACACCTACTGCGACACCGGCGAGCATGATGGCGCAGAGGCCGCCAAGGATCCGCCCCGCTATTCTCTCGATCATGGCAAACCTCTTAATCAGCTTTCTGAAGCAGAACCTGCTTCGGAAAGAGTACATCGTCATCGGGGTTATGGCATCCATCACCGCCCATCTCCGTCGCGTCTCCTGACTTCCTCGATTCGACCAATAGGTCCTCACAAGTCTCGAAGTCCGGTTACTGGGATGAAGGTTTTGTCTGCAGCATAAAGATCTCCCCTCGCATGCTGTCATCAGCAAACTTCCCATGGATATTGCACCAGAAATGAAACTTATCGAAGCCGGCGTCAGGGATGTCAAAGCGAAGCGTCACGCTGTCTCTCGGCTCAACCCGAACCCCGACGGCGGTGATGGTATACACGAGGGTCGCCCGGCCTGAAATCTGAAGGTCCTCCGCCTTTAGGAGCAAGGGCGAGACGAACTCATGCGCCACATTGTCCTCATTGCGGAGCTGGATGACGATGTCCCTCCCGACTGGTAACGAGAAGGCTGGATTCGGCAGAGGGTTCCCTGGTTGTGCCCCTTTGATCACGTGAAAGTATTTGTCCTTCATCACAAGGACCACATCGGGGTCATACAGCGACTCCTCGGCCGAACTGATTCCGCCAATCCCTAGCCCTAGGGCGAGCGGGATAACGAATGCTGTCAATGACAATCGTGACATTATCAGCCGCCGATCTCACCCCTGGTCTCTATGATCAGCAATTCCCCGCGCATTTTTTGCCCATGCTCCTTCCCATGGACATTGCACCAGAAGACATCATAGCTAGATTCCGTGCCACCATATTGGTCCGCCTTCGCCACGGGGGCGTTAAACTCAAGGGTCACCGTTTGCCCTGGATCGACGCGAACTCCGGTGGCTCGTGCTGTCTTGACCAAGGTGGCATTGCCTGAAATGCGGAACGGGACATCGCGGAACAGTGTGGACATAAACTCATGTGCCACGAGATCCCGGTTGCGAAGTTGAATGACCGTCGGCATCCCTGAAATGAGAGTAAACCCACGCTCTGTCGCCCCTTTTGTGACGTTAAAGGCTTTTTCGCTGATATCAATGGCCACGTCAACTTTACCTGATTCGGTCCCACCAATCATCTCTTGCGCCTTGTCTTCAAAGGACCCAGCACTCGCTGTCGCAGCGAAGGCGAGTGCGGCAACGACTCCACTTATGACCCTGATGTAGCGCATAGCTGATCCCTCCTTATTAAGGATTGTTTTGCCCGATGTGCTTGCCTTATTTCTTTAAGCCGCCGCTTGCATGTCCAGGCTAGGCCGTCCGTGAGGAAGTGTCAAGACGCTCAGACGCGTGTGAGATGGCGAGAGTGACCATTGGCTGTCGCCCCTGTCCATGAAAAATCGGCGTAAGCTTTTCTAGAAGTTCAGGACGCTGGGAAGAGAGCCGCAGTAGAGGGTGGCACCCCACTCTGACCCTCATTCTTTCGTTATCGCCCCAAGGTCTTCTCGATGGCCGCCTGAATTTTCAAGCATGCCTCGATGTCCCTCCCGTTCGCGTTCTTTTCGATACACTCGGTGAGGGAGGAGACGTCGTCGGTCCCAATCAGCTCGTGCCAGAGCGCCTTCGTGTGCCCTTCTTCATCCCGAGCCTTGATCTCCTGCCAACCTGCGAATGCGGCGTACACCGTTACAAGCAGCACCCATAAGATAATCCATCGTCGGATGCTGCCCACCTTTTTCATATCACCATCTCCGCTAATGAGACCATCAACGCCGTCCATCATACCAAATCGATAACTGCTTCTTATCTTGCAATGTCCGGCGTGGATGGAGCATGACCCGCAGGATCTGGCCGGCAATCTCTCCCACGGAGTAGAGGGCCACCTTGCGGGCTGATGTCTCCAGCGGATGCTGTGTCAAGATGGTGAATTGGAGACCGCGTTGACGCCCCCAACGCTTGAGCTGCTTACTCAAGCGTATTTCCTCGGCAGCGAAGAGCTCCTGGGTGAAACCACTGACATCGCGAAACGCATCGCTGCGGCAGACAAGCATTGCACCCGACGCCCAGCGAAACAGAATCGACGCACCCATCCACAATTGCAAGATCGAGTTCGCCCACCATGGTATTCCTTGCATGCGGAGTATGCAGCCACAACCCACGCTCTTACCGTCTTGTATCATCCGCAGGATATCGCCCAGCAACTCAGGGGTTATGAGACTATCGGCGTCCAGAAACAGTAGCCAGTCTCCTGTCGCCTCAGCTGCGCCGGTATTGCGTGCTCGACCGATTTGATTGATCGGCTCAAACACAACTTGAGCCCCTGCCTGCCTTGCCAGAGTGGCCGTGCTGTCGGTTGAATTATTGTCGACCACAATAATTTCTGATGTGAAACCAGACGCAAGGTTGGCGACGAGTGAAGTGGAAATAGATTGCAGACAGCGTTCAATCAGGCGCTCTTCATTAAAAGCTGGAATGACAATCGAGAGATGCATAGGAAAATGGGTTCTGGTTTGTAGGGCCGAAGCTGACATGGAGCGATGGGGGCTGTTTTGTCTCTCTCGCTCGTTGAGTCACACGAACAGGATAGACTAGATAGATCAAACAAACCAGATGAACCAGTTGCCCACCACGCGCCGCGAAATAGGTCGGCGTATCTGTTCATTGCCAGCAGGTCAAGCCGAAGCGCAAGGTCAAGAACTGAACCAGTGGGCTGTCTTCGTATTACGTCGAGGTGCGTGGTTTTGTTGCGGAAAACCGTAAGCGAACGTAATCAGCGTGCCAATTGCCATTGGCATCACAAAGCACAGGACGCAAATCTTCGACGACCTCGGAGATAAAGCCACGGATGTCGGTTGTGGGCAAGGCAGACCAGTAGGGCTGGGCAAATGTCTCAAGCCACCCGCTCATATCTCCCGGCAGTGTAGTCGGGCGGGGAATGAGCGCAAGGCTATCGACCGAAAAACCCACGACCTCAAGAAGCCCTCTGTATTCTTCTGGGCGAGGGAAGAACCAAGGATTGGCGACCGTTATGCCTCGTGAAGAAAGAGCAGCCTCGATGGCGGTAGTAATAGTAGCGACGTTGCCGTAGCCGCCGAACTCAGCGACGAAACGCCCACCTGGCTTGAGCGCATTCCAGACACCGGCAATGACCTGTTCAGGATTCTTCATCCAATGCAATGCGGCATTGGAAAACACGACATCAAATTCTTTGGTGAAGGGGAGGGTCTGTCCATCCATCACCTGAGTAGTCAAACCCAGCGATTTGGCCGCCTCGACCATCTCGGGACTTGAATCGACACAGACGACCTTGCAGCCGAGTTTTGCAAGCTTGAGAGTGAGCGCGCCATCGCCGCAGCCCAGATCGAGAATGCGTTCCTCAGGCTTCGGAGCCAGCAACTCCACAACGGGCATGCCGAGATCGGAAACGAAGCGGGCATGTTCGGCATACTTTTCGGGATCCCAATACGGTTTCGGTATTTTCTCCGTGTTCTTCATAAGTCCACACTCAGGTCTGATCTAAAATATTCTTGATGCGAGGTCATTTCGCAATTCTGATGATTGATGTGGTATCAACTTGGGCGCGCGTACCGAAATTTACCGACCTCGCATGTTTGAGAGTTTTGACCCATCCCGTGTTCACATCGACGTCGATTTCAGCATGGTCTTCCATAGAAATCGCTTTTGGAAACTCTCCCTCCAGTGGTTCTCTCCCCAAACGTGCACTCATCTCCTTGATCATTGAGTCAAGAATCCGTGCAACCTGCGTGGGATCGGCTGTTTGGCTCCACGTAATCACGGCTCGGCCTGTCTGCTGGTCTAACGTATTCAAAGCCATTCTTGCATGGGTTGGGAAGGCTTCGCCGCCAAGGGGATTTGGGAACAGGTCTTCGTACTCGAAAGGATCATTGTGGGTATACCCTCTCCCAAGAACCTTGAAATATACCTGCGCTTCGCGCGTGCACAGTTCTTCGACCTGCGCTTTGGTTCCCAGCATAGATTCCCATTGCGCCTGAAAGTTTGACATGCGTGCTTTGTCGACTTTCTCTTTCTGTAAGTCTTCGGTTGTAGCTAGGGCTTCCAGTGATTTCAGCGCTGTGGCTTTGAGTCCCTTCCAGTTCTGGACGCCTCTAATGGCTCCGTGCGAATCGATGTTTAGAATAATCTGACGTCCATTCATGAGATTAACGACTTGTCCAAGGAAGGAATGCTCAGCTTGCGAATGAGCGTCGAACTTGGTCTTGCCTGCGGTCCAGCCCACAAGGTATCCGTCGTCATTGGCGCTGAGCACCTCAATCGCAAAGTCAGTGTGAGTCTTCCCTGTGATCGTAGATTTGCCATCGGCGGACTTCACGCGTGCCCGCGTGATTTCGAGACGGACCGTGTCTCCTTTTTTCCAGTGAGGCAAGACCTCGATGGAGTGGCTTTGGATATCGGTGAGCCCCAAGAGTGGCAAGCAGATGAGAAGAAGAAATGTCGAGCGAATTTTCGCAGCGCGCATAGCATCGTGAAACATGTACGGAGTGGCTGAGGACATTCTACGTTTCCGCGTCAGTCTCGTCCATCCCTGAGAGGAGTGTCTATGGAATCGGGGGTAGCTCAGAAGAAGGTTTGAAGCGCGTCACTGTGAGATGCGTGAGGGGCAGAGAGGCGAGGAAGGCGCCGGACTGCCACGCGTTGGCGGAGAAACAGACGTGTAAGTTCAAATAGTTGTTCTGGAAGAAGTCACGCGCAGTCATCCCTCATCACACCACGCGTCGCAGCACTCGCACCCGCTCCCGGCCCTCGCGACCGGGAAAAGCCATATCCGGCACATAATCCTCGACGATCTCGTAGCCCTCCGCAAAGAGCGCCGTTAAATCAGCCACGCTGAAAGGGAAGGGCGGCCCCTCCTTACCTGGATCGAGCGCCGGATTGATGAACCACACCCCGATCAGCAAGCCTCCGCGCCGCAGCGTGAGATTGATGCCACGTCGGTAATCCGCACGCAGCGTCGGAGGCAGCCCGCTCATGCAGGTGTGCTCCAGCACCACATCATAGGCGCCGCGCATCTCCTCAGGCGGATCAAACAAACTTCCCGTCACGAAGCGTTCCGCCAGATGCGGATACAGCGCGCGTGCCTCCGCCACTGCCGTCGGCGCGATGTCCAGTCCCGTCGCATCCAGCCCCTGCTCCACTGCCAGCGCCACCTCATGCCCGCGGCCGCAGCCAGGCACCAACGCGCGCCCGCGCACCCCATGACGTGCCAGATACTGCTTCATCGCCGGTGCCGGGGCGCCTTTATCCCAGAGCACCTCGCCTTTTTGATACTTCTCATCCCAGTCCATACGTCCCGTACTCCTTCACTCAGTACCACCGGTCTTGTTAGCATTGTGTTGAGCGACGTTTCAAGAGGGAGCGGGCAGGGTGGTGTAGGTAGTCTGAAGAGGTTTGATGAAAAGAGAAGGTATGAGCATGTCAATTGGGGGGGCGGGGGTGGGACACGAGGAAGGCATCGGATTGTGGTGAGCCCGTCGAACCAACTGCCACGCACCGGGAAAGGGTTCCAGACACTTGTATCTTTTCTTAGCTGCCGATGTCCCACGGTTCGCGGCGGACAAGGGACAACAAGTCTCGCGCGCCGTTCGAAGATCCTGCCGATTGAATTCGGGAACGATGCGTCAAATGTGGTAGTTCTTGAGAAGTGTCTTCGTGGATTCAACGATGCGATCGACGAACGTGATCGCATGGAGGATGGAGTCGCGGGCGATAAAGTCTGCGATGTCTTGAAGGTCGTTCCCGGCGGTCAGCGACCAGCGGACTTGCGCCATCGAGCGATTCTCTCTTTCAGCTCTTCCTGCGTGAGGACCCTTCCCTTCGCCACGTCCTGAAGGCCCTTCTCTACTTGTTGCTTAAAGAACAGCTCTTCCATGATCGTGCCGGTGGTCACATCGTCAGGCAGTTTCTTGATCATCTCTAACGCTTCGGCTTTAGCCTTTGCCATGTGGGCCTCCTCTCATCTGGTTCTTGCGATTAGGCTATGTCAGATGTCGGAAAATGCAAGCCTGATTCAGGCAGTCTAGTTGGTCCGCGGGTCTGTCTTGTCTCACTCGTTCGTCGAACCAAACAAACAGGACAGACCAACAAGACCAGATTAACTAGATCCACGCCACGCACCGCGACATGTTGGATTGAAAGACCTGACCCCTCTTCTTCTCGAAGGAGGGGATTAGATGCCAGAAAGAGATAACGCTTCCATCACGAGAAATCAATGCACTTGTATCCAAATGGAAAAGCGTGGGGAGAGAAGAACGAGCAGGGATCGGTGAGGTAGGCTGTTCTTGCTCGTTCGTCGAGCCACGCCGAAATTCCTTTGCCACCTATTCCCCCATCGCAAGTATTGAACTCTCAGATCCATGGTATAAAGAATTTTAGTCGGTATCGCGAAGCAGATAAAGTCACGATACTGTAAAGAGCAGCGCCCAAGGAATTCGAAGAGATGCGGTCATGATCAAAGAAGAGTTAGATCCAGGCAAGGTGTTGGTGATTCATGACTTCCTGTCAGGCGAAGAATGCGCTGTGCTGATCAGGCGCAGCGAGGGCTTGATCTACGAGCCTGGCACGGTTGCCGATGTCGTCATTGAGAATGTCCGGAACAATGAGCGTGTACTGGTAGACGACGTCACTCTGGCCGCAGACCTGTTCTCCCGCGCCGAACCATTCTTGCCGGCTCATATTGAATGCCATGGACTTGTTGGGTTCAATGAACGGTGGCGCTTTTACCGTTATCAGCCAGGGCAAACCTTCAAGCCTCACCGTGATGGCTCGTATATGCGGATGAAGAGCTGGGAGGAGAGTCAGATGACGTTCATGATCTATCTCAACGAAGGGATGACGGGCGGGGAAACACGATTCTTTGCCGACATGGAGCAGACATTCCGACAACGTCCCTACCTGTCTGTGCATCCGAAGAAAGGGATGGCACTCGTGTTCATGCATTCCATCTGGCACGAAGGTGCTGTCGTGTGCAGCGGGAATAAGTATGTGCTGCGCACCGATGTCATGTATAAGCAGGTCTCGAAGCTATAGCCAGGAATTAGGGGAGAGGGGGCGGAAGACGCTTACGAAGAACTTTTCAACACACCAGACGACAGGGAATATAGGATTGCAAGACCTGACCCCTCCTATTGTGAGCAGGCACGATTGCGGATTGTGCCAGCCCTGTCAATAAGAAATTTCCGCTGCCCCTGTTCGCGATGCTTTTAGCCGGCGACCAATGTAGTAAAATAAAAATTCCCCAAAGATGGAAGGTGCTATCTTGTGGTCTGCACCTGCAGAAGGGTTTTAATGGAGGTCTTTTCACTTCTTTTGAGAAAGGGAGAATGCGATGAGACGATCTACAACGCAACTAGCTGTCACGCTGGCCGGAGTCCTAGCCTTAGTCGCCACCACAGTGCTGCCTTTGCAACCGGTATTCGGCGAGGGCGGGGCGCGGCGTGACGTTGTGCGTCAAGAAGAGCAGAACCTCAAGGACGCCCTCGAGCACGCGAAAGAAGCGGTGGACCATGGCAAACAGGGTCAAGCTGAGGCACTCCTGGCACATGCGGAAGCCGCGCTCCAGCATGCCTTGCAGGGAGGCAAGGATCATCCTCATGTGGCCGAAGGGATCGCACATCTGAAAGAAGCCATTGAGCATGGGAAAGCGGGCCATGCTGACGTAGCCACGAAACACGCAGAAACCGCTGTCATGCACCTGTCTCAGGGAAAGTAAGATAGCAAGGCAAAGAGGGTAGGTGAAGAAAAGGGAGTCAGCAACAGTGGAATCTCTCGTCTGGCTACGGTCAGTCGCTGTTTGCAGCAGCGCCGAGTCGGCCAATGTGTGATGACAAGCCCTGAGGTGGCCAGGAATAGAGAAAGGTGTCAGGAGCCATTGTTCACTAGTTCCTTCTTCGTCCGCCCTCGTTCTCGCAATATCGCATCCAAGTGACAGTCCGCGATTCTCAGCTCGCCGTCGTCAATTCAAACAATGGTTCCTGGGTGCATTCAAGATCCTAGTGCAACAGGTGGTGAAACGCATGCGCGGGGCTGTGCCAGTTCAAGATCTTCCGGGGCCGATCATTGAGCAGCAGCAGCACCCGCTTGATCTCCACGCGCGACACCTGTGTGAACAGTGTCCCCTTGGGAAAGAACTGGCGGAGCAGCCCATTGGTGTTCTCGTTCGTCCCGCGCTCCCAGGGAGAGTGCGGATGGGCAAAGTACACGCGCATTTTCGTTTGTTTCGTGAAGAGCCGACAACGTCCCAAGCGCCGAGGCATTGGCATGGTCCACGAGCAAATCTCCCTCCCAATGCCCCGGCACCGTACGATCCGTCACCTCGTAAGGCCGTTCATCAATACTGACCAGATCCTGAATGGGCCGCGACGACAGACGGACCTTGTGCGGCCGACGAAAACGATGGCGGCGACGGAGATACCGGGCGAGTTCCCGCTTCAAGGCGCCGCTGGGCAGCACATACAGATAGGTATAGATGGCTTCATGCGAGATGCGCATCGACGGGTCGTCAGGATACCGCTGTGGCAAGCCGTGCGCAATCTGTTCGGGCGACCAGCGGCGCGCGAGCAAGTGGAAGACGGCGGCGCGCAAGCGCGTGTGGATGGCGAGCGTGCGCGGTTTGCGTGGCTGATGAGTCCACCGCTGCGCCCGCTGATGGGCGGGTACCGCGCGATAGGTAACCGGCGACGTCCGATGGCGTGTGAGTTCACGCGACAGCGTGCTCGGGGCTCGCTGTATCGCCTGAGCTACCGCTCGAAGCCTCTAGCCTGTCGCCAACATGCGACTCAATTCTTCACGCTCCATGAGGGTCAATCGTTGATACCGTGCCATGTGCAACTCCTTGGTTCCTGGGGTAACCAGGATACTGGTGTTGCACTAGAACCTTGAACCCAGACTGACACCTTTTTCTTCCCAGGGTAGCTCAGCCTGTCCTCTTTTCTTTCCCTTGTTCTTTCCTTGACAGTGAATCATTCCGGTTTTTTCTTCACGGGTTTCGTAGGTCTTTTCTTACGCCAAGACTAGCGCAGTTCCTACTTTCCCACGCAGCGCGTTCGGTGCATGATGCGAGGGACTCACGCGCACCCACCTCAACCGGAGGTCTGACGCCATGCTACCCATAGAAGACGCGATTATTGAAAAATTACGAAGCGGTCCGTGCTGCTTTGACGATGTCGTCATAAGCCTCACCAATTTCAGTTGGGGAGAAGTGTTCGCCGCCGTTGATTGCATGTCGAGGGACGGAAGGGTGTTCCTTCGTCAACTCGGTTACTCGACTTATCAGATCTCCCTCGACTCTCGGCGCACAGAATTCAGTTCAGCAACGAGTGAGAAAGGGATGCAATCAAGTCTGAGTGGTTAGACTGCGGGAAGCGACCGCGTAGAGGCCGTGATGACCTGGGCTGAAGTGAAAGGGTGGAGAGGTAGCCCGACGCCAGGGGTGGAATAGCGTGGCGTTGGGTTAGAAACTGTTATGGAAGCCCTGTGCAGGCACACCCGCTTCCGTGTGCATGCAGTGCGACCGTGGCGGAATCTGAAGTAAAAGGCTCGGCTCCGAAAGGAACCGAGCCTTTATTTTGAATAGAGAAAGGTGTCAGGAACCATTGTTTAGCAGATCCTTCTTCGTCCGCCCTCGTTCTCGCAATATCGCATCGAAGTTTCACTCCGCGATCCTCAGCTCACCGCCGTCAATTCAAACAATGGTTCCTGACACCTTTTTCTTCCCACAATACTCATGCCTGACCCCACATCTTCCGTCGTGGCCTTCATGGAGACCTGCGTGATAGGTGATAGGGCAAAAGACAGGGAAGCGACGGTGAGGGCGAATCGAGAAGGGCATGGGAGCCTCGTAAGGAGGAGGGCGCATTGTAGGAGGAATGCGAAAGAGGCGCAAGAGTCGCTGGCTCGTGGGAGTGGTCTCTTTCTTTGCTGGAGAGCCCATGTTCACTCACTCAGTGTAGGCAGTTTTCCGATGCCGGTCTCGATTGCGCCTTCATTCCTGTACATTCCGGCCTATTGTCTGGCTTAGCTTCCTCAACTTGCTTCTTCACATCCTCACTCGCTGGTGGCTTCTGGTTGGTCTCCTTTGCCACTGGTGGAAGCCCAATCAAGAATATTCCAAGACTGGCGAATATCAAGAGGCAAAGTAGTAGACGGTTACGCATGGTGAGTTCTTCCTGTGGGATTCAACCTTGCCTACCTAGGAAATTAATGTCAACTTTTTGATCGCCAGAGTAACGCGGAGGCGTCTTGTAGGAGGAATGTGAAGGAAGGCGCAAGGGACACAAAAAATGGCGGCCCCATTGCTGGAACCGCTGTCTGTGACGACGCGAAAGGAGTGTAGATTCCGCTGTTTGTTTCCGCATCGAAGAGGGAATTCTTCCGCCCCCTGCATGCGCTCGTGAGAATGTCCGTCATTCGATCTCAGACAACAAATGCTGTAGGGCGGCTTCGACGTGTTCGGTGCCCACGTCGGCGTGACCAGCTTTGCCATGTTCTATGGCTTCGTTGAGATGATCAATCCCTTCGCTCAAATGCGAGCCTCTACCTCCCATTTTCGCAAACTGCAGCGCCGTTTCCGCATGCTTCACAAGCTCCTCAGCATGCCCCTCTTTGCCGTGGGCCACCGCTTGCTTGGCGTGGTCGATGGCCTCCCTGACATTACCCAAGGGGGACGGGTGGGCGTTCACCATGGGCACATCAACGAACGCTCCAAGCGCAGCCAGAATGAGGACACCACGGTAGAATTTGCTGATCAACCTTATCTCCCTCCAGGGTTAGAATTCACCGCCGAAAACGCCTGACCTTAACACAGGGTTTCGGTAGCCTGTCAAGAAGTCCTGACAGGCCTTGCGAAACCGAGTTTTTCGTTTGAGAATCTCGCTCAGAAGTCGTTACGCACAACGACGTCCCGTTCTTTCAAAACCTCACCTTCTTCACCGACGATGGTGATGCTGCGCCCCAAATGATGGATTCGTCATGACGATGTTGAATCGTCCACCTGATGACCCAAGAGGAACAGAAAAGGGGTCGGGAGTCTTAATTTCGTACAGGTTGCTCATGAAAAGATTCCCGACCCCTTTTCCGGTCTTGATCAATGCCGATAGCGCATTTCTTTCAGCAACTAGGTTAACGTTCAGTTTCTGGACCATCTTGCAAGCAATCTCCACATCCCTTTGTACTTCACGTATGGCTGTACCGGCCTGCTGCATTAAGTCTTGAATGGTTTGTATTAGTTCTCTCTTTGCGCAGAGATACACGATAGCTCCGCCATCTTCCCCTAAAAACTCAAGAGGAATCCATCCTTGGTGTTGAACTCTGCTTCTAATCGGCTCTGGAATAGGCCTTGTTGCCACTTTATTCTCCTTCTTCCCATGGACACCTAAGAGGCTCTGACGAGCATGAGCCGGATGACACGAAGGCCGGCGTCAGCGGGATAGGCTTAAATAATTTGTCGAGAATCAGGTTAGTCCGAAGAGCGTAGATCTCCATAATTTACATGTCCCAGACGACCCAGTAGTTCAATCACTTCGTTTCCTGCATGACGAACCTCCGGCCTGAAATGTTCGCGCGTTTGCATAAAAATTCGACGAAGGTCTCCCTCCCAACTTGAAAGGTCAATTTGAGACGTTTGCCCTTCGATTAAGAGCCTGACGCATTCTAGGACTTCAATTGGAAACCCGGATATATAATCTGGCAATCCCTCTAGCACTTGAAAGTCCGGATCTATACTATGCGTCAACCTCAGGACACCTAGGAGGTTTTCGATTGCCCATCTTGCTTCAAATTTGTTTGAGCCGAAGCACCATCCGAACGCCATGAGTTCCGCCTGTTGTATTGTCGAGTCTTGCCCTGCCTGCTCGAATCTCAAGGTCCATAAACGTTGAATTCGGTCCAGGACAATCGGGTCTACAGGATCCGCCGTCCTCTCCAAGCTGCGACCAACAAACTCAATCGCCTCTGCCCGTATCTTGTCCGGTGCCTGGGCAAAAAATCTTCGGAGGAGCCCGGATTCGTCCTCGAGCGCATAGTGTCCTCGCCAATAGAACGTCATCAGATGGCAAGCCAACCTTTCATCACGCAGTTGTCGAGTATCATCCGCCTCGCTTGCAGGACACCCTAATTGTGAAATCGCCTTGGCATAAACATGCTGCATCGGTTCGAATATGTCGTCATATGGATTGTTAAAGCTTATGAAGCCATCCCAGGCGACTAACCAATACCGTGGTTCGGTCTCCGGGAATATCCTAGAGACAGCATCAGTTCCCCATGCTCGATCAAACTGTAAGATCCATGGAACCCAGCGGCCATAGAGAGAACGAATTGCTAGAGAAGGGTCTTGGTCCGGATTTAAATGCTTCTCTAGCACCGCACGTGCTTCTTCCGGCAGGCGTGCAGGACCAGTCTCGCCTGTCTTTCGCTTGATCCATCCTGGATAGAAGAACAAGCCCTCAATAGACCGGCCACGAACCGAATTGATTGCGCGATGCATTGCCTGACCAGGACGTTCGAAATCTTCCTCATCCTCATCAGTCTCTGGATCAGGATCCATCGTCAGCGCTTCTAGCAGGTGCCAGGCCACGTCACGATGTTCGATCGGGATTTCCAGACTCTCATGCTGAAATCCAACGCGTAGGAGCTCAACAATCCACCAGCGTGTTCCACCCCAATCCGGATCATCGTGCTGGCGGTTAACATTCCTTCCGTGAATCGTACGAGGTTGTGCAAGAATCCACGAACACAGGGCGAGGATTTGTGTCCATCCAATCTGACGATTTTCCTGAAGCGCTTGCGCGAAGCCACGAATGATGGCGTGAAGGTATGTCGGATCTAGCGCTCTCCATTGTTCCGATCCATCGGCATAAAGTGCGGGGTTAGCTTTAACGAGAGGAGTCAAAACTTCTGATAGGTCTGACCGGCTTGAAAATGGAAAAGACGTTCGATCTGGCGTCCAATTGAGCAGGTATTCCCGCAACTCCGCGGGTGAAAGTCTACGTAGTTCCTCTTCCGTTCTCGGGGAGCGCTCGCCTGCTGCAACATCTCTCATTTCTGTCATTCGTGGGCCTGATTCGAATTCGCCAAATTCATCTAAGAGCCCCGCATACCGATCGCGCCAGGAATGCGGAAGTACCATGCGGCATGGCCAAAGCCTTCTCCATTGCCAACTTCTGCGATGTCGGTCGATATCTGCCGACGTGGCCTGTTGCCCTGTGCTGGTTTCATAGTTCCTAATGCGTTCTGCGATGTTCTCAGGGCCGGCTTCCACCCAGTCAAGGATTTTCTGTTGCTCATCGGGAGTCAGGCGTGCAAACCCAAGACAAAGAAGTTCATCGTACTCTTCTCGCAAATCTCTATCTCTAAACAATCGTTCATCTGTAAGTCTGGATGCAACCATTTGTCTCGGCGATGAGATTGTAGAAGCGAGGAAAGAAAGAGCCATCCGCCTGAATATCAGCCATCGGCGCTCTTCAAGCCCTTCGATTAGTGGAGCAATTTCCACACGTCCATCCGTAAGAAGTGATTCGGCAACGCCTCGAGTCCTTACAGCCAACAGGCTTCTTACGTCTTCGTCCTCATCCAGAATGGACAGATCTGGCTGCCAGGCTGCAGAATTATCGTCCCATTCTTTAGAAGCAGATGACCGGCGAGATAGTTTCGCAGCCTGCTGTAGGATACTGCATAAATTCTCAAAGAGAGCCAGGCCGTTGACTTCCAGGACAGACGGAAGATGATCTTTCATGATCTCTCGATAGTCATACATGCCTATCCGAGGCTTAACCGGCTTGTGGATGTATTCTGAATCCCCTCGCGCCTTCGCTCGTTCGATAGCGACTAAACTTGTAAACAGCGTGAGCGCTTCTTGCGATTTACCTCCCTGTGCTAGATGACTAGTCAGTCTGCCAAGCCGTCTCCAGAACCTGAACCCACTATCGTGATAAACCCACTTTTTCAATCTTGAGATAAAACCTGTCGACTGTTCAGCTGGGAGCTTAAGAAGTACCTCGACTAGATCTCGAATGACGCTCGAATTCGCTATGGTCTGGTGGCTGAGCGCATCTGCAATGTCGGTCAAAGCATCTGTCAATGCCTGTGTATCGGCACTTTCGGCAGTGCGCACAAGAAACTCTGAAGCAGGCCAACGTGGGCTACTATCATTCTCAGCAATTGGAGGAGTTCTAAAGATTCCTTCAGCTCGAAACGCAGGAATCCACGATGGGTCATTGAGGTTCTCGAAAAAATATCTGTAATGCTCAATGTGTCCGAGTTGACTTAGAACTAGATGGACATCAGCGGGTGTTGACGTGTGGATTAACTCATCCAGGTCATCAATCGTTTGGAAGAAACCTTGCCCGAGCGTGAGCACTGTTTTCTCAAACAGCTTGAATTTCTTGTTGATATCAACCCAATCATATTCTGAGTCCGTCTTGCCGTTATCGTGTGCATGACCAACAAACCATTCCTTAAGGTTGAGCCATCGCTTCAAAACTGGGCGGAGGACATCACCAAGATGCCGATTCTCTGGACGGTTTGCTTGAAAAAGCCTTTCTGCGATTGTATCGGTTTTCGAACGAGCGCGTTTATGCTCCTTGATGAGGTCTTCGAGTTGATTTAATAAGTCTTGAACAAGTGCATCTTGAGGGTCTGGTGTTGCTGTAGAACCTGAGCTTGCAGGTGGCAGAATCGCAGGCCTTCCGATTCGTTCCCATGTCCGAGTGATTGCGTCTAAACGCTGATCATATGGCAGCCGTTTGCGTTCAACACCCTCGAGTATAGATGGCAAGGCATTGGCGATCTCTCGAACACAGTGCGCAATGATTGACTCCTTCCTGGAAGGCGTTGCTCTTCCAGAAGAACTACAGCCGTTGTATAGAGCTCTGCGAGCGATGGTGCCTTATCTTTAAGCCAACCGAGAAGGCGCCTTCGTGAGGGATTCCATTGTGAGTCGAACGGAACGATAGGGTGTGTGGAATTCGGTGGGGATGGGGGGACAAGATCCGAACCATTGGACATTGTTATCTATTTCGTCCTCGGTAATCGGGCTCATATTTTTCGCTTACCTGACTGTTTATTCTAACACCTACGCCCAACCGGCTGAGAAATCAATCCCCTAGAGGGGGACTGGTCTGAGCAATGGAACTAGCAATTGGAGAGGAGCAGATGCTTCCCCAGGTTCGCCAGTTGTCAAATCATTGGCAGGGCACCCAGGTTGCTCCAATTGCGGCCGTCGAACGAGGCCCTTCGGAGGGCGCGCGTTCCGGGAGCATGGGAGCAACGTGGATGTCCTGCCACTCCGCTTCCTTTCCCCTCCCTCTACTCCTTCTCCCCAGTGTTGGAGGGGGTGGCCAAGGTTGCCCTCGACTGCGCGCATCGAACGAGGGCCTTCCTAGGCCGCGCGTTCTGCGAGCAAGGAGGGCACCTGGCCGCTCCCTATCCCACTCTTGCTTCTGAATCTCCGCCCCCCGTACAATATCTTTCCCCTAGGCTAACCCCTTGGCTTTCTGATAGTTTCTTGTCAGTTTGAGGACTAGGAGAGCAAGCCGGAATGCGGATTGAGTATACGAAGGGCGAGCGGGCTTCGAAGGAGCTGATCATGCTCCATCGTGAAGCTTCCGAAGCCACCAGCGGCAGGAAGATGAAAGTGCTGCTCATCTACCCGCCGGACTGGTTCCCCTCCGAACCCTATTTGAGCCTTCCCTCCCTCACCGCCGTCCTCCGTCAGGCCGGCCATACCGTCATCCAAAAAGACATCAACCTCGAAATGTACGACTGGTACTTCAGCGAGGACTTCCTGAAAAAGGTCTTGCGCCGGGTGCCGCAGCAGTTGGACCGGCTCCGCAAGCTCTCCAAGAAGCGCGATCTGACGGCCGAGGAGATGGATCTGCAGCTGTCCCTCTGCGACCTGACCAGGCAGCGGATCGATGGGCTGATCAAAGATGCGGAGAAGGCTAAGGCCATCATTCGTGGAGAAACATTCTACGATATCGATCAGTTAGAGTGGGCAATCAAAGTGTTCCGAGAGGTTACGTCGGTGGCCTCGATGGTCTATGCCCCGGCCCGTATCTGTATGCCTCCGATGGAGACGGATCTGTCGTACAAGGTCTTCGTCTCCTCCGAAGTGATGGATGCGGTGAACGATACCCAGGTCAACGTGTACCGCGATGTCTTCGAGCATCTGGTGAAGCCGGTGATCGAAAAAGAACAGCCGGACGTGGTCGGCATTTCGATCGTCCTGCAGCAGCAGATGTTCTCCTCCATGACCTTCTGCGCACTCATCAAGCAGCACTTCCCCCACATCCACGTGACCATTGGCGGCAACACGGTCACGCGCCTCCGCGACGTGCTACCTCAGTCGCCCCTATTCCAATACTTTGACAGTGCCGTGGTCTATGAAGGGGAGACGGCCTTTGTGCAGCTGGTGTCAGCGGTGGGGGCCAAGCAGAGTCTGGCCGATGTGCCCAACACCATCTATAAGGATAAAACCGGGGTCCATACTTCGCCGACGAGTTATGCAGAGGATATGGCGACGCTACCACCGCCGGACTTCGATGGCCTGCTGCTGGATAAATACTTCGTCCCGACGAAGATCTTGCCGTATCTGGCGACGAGAGGCTGCTATTGGGGCCGCTGCGAGTTCTGCGACCATGGCGAAGGCTATACGGCCGGCTACAGGACGAAAAAGATCCAAGATATTCTGGCTGAGGTCAAGCATCTGCGGGACAAGTATGGGGCCAAGCATTTCCACTTCACCGACGAGTCGTATCCCCCGGCCCTCTTCCGCAAACTGTCGCGCGGCTTGATCGAGACCCAGATGGGTATCACCTGGACGACGCATATGCGGTTTGAGAAGAGCCTGCTGGAAGATCAAGTCTGGCAGGATGCGAAGGCCGCTGGCTGCAAGTATCTCCACTTCGGCTATGAGTCGGGGAACGAGCGGGTGCTGAAGCTGATGGACAAGGCTACAACGACGGAGATTATGACGAAGCACTTGCAGCTCACGGCTGACGCGGGCATCTGGAACCACTGCATGGGCTTCTTTGGGTTTCCCGGTGAAACCAAGGAAGAGGCCTGGTCGTCGGTGGAGTTTCTGGAACAGAACAAGGACCATGTCCATTCGCTGGGCTTCGGCACCTTCGATCTCGGGCGACATAACCCGGTGGCGAAGAATCCGGAGAAGTGGGGCGTAACCGCCTATAAGAACCCGGAATGGGATTTGGCCCTCGACTATTACTATACGGTCAAGAATGGGATGAGCATCGAAGAGGCGGAGCGGGTCTTTGAAGAATTCGAGCGAAAGCACAACCCAGGCTGGGATCTGCGCCTGTTTATCCGTGAATACATCTTCCTCTACATCGCGAGGTTCGGTCTCCAAAAACTGCCTGATTTGCAGTTCAATGCAGCGAAGTTTGCCAGCGCGCCACCGTCTCTGGCAGGGAAAATGTGAGCAGGATGTTGAAAAAGCCCTCCAGCGGCGTTCTCGCATCGTTCAGACCCTCAACGTACCGCAAGGGTACGCCTCGGGCCTTCACTCGCTGCGGCCTTGCTGGAAGGACTTTTTGAACATCCCGCGTGCCAAGAGGAATTGATTGGGCATGAGTGAGCTGATTCAGATTAATGCGCTGTCTCCTGTAGAAGGAGCACGGAAGACCAACAAGGTGATGTTGCTGTTCCCACCTGAGTGGGTGCCGACCGCTCCCTATCTGGCCTTGCCTTCTTTGACTGCCGTGTTGCGCGAAGCGGGACATCACGTCGTGCAGCGCGATATCAACATCGAAATGTACGACCATTTCTTTACGATGGAGTTCCTGATTTGGGTGAAGGCCCGGTTGGGCATGCAGCTCAAGCGACTTCAAGAGAAAGAAAAGGCGGGAACGTTGACGGAGCAGGAAGCGGATCAGAAAGCCGCGGTGGAGCAGGCATATGAAGTGGATGTATTCGATTTGGCGGACCGGGCTGAGGATGCCAAACTGATCGTACACGGTGAGCGTTTTTATCAGGCCGAGATACTGGAAGGTGCGTTGAACTGCTTCCGCGAAACGATGGCCTACATTTCCGCCGCCTATTATCCCGCGTCGCTCGTCTTCTATCCGATGGAAAGCAATCTGGGCTATCGCCCCGGCGTATCGAAGGAAGTGCTGGCCTGTTTGGACGATGAGCAGGTGAACGTCTATCGGGACCTCTGCAATCAGCTGGTCATGCCGGCGGTGGCAAAAGAAAAGCCGGACGTGGTCGGGCTCTCGATCGGCACGCAGATGCAGCTGCTGGCAGGCCTGACATTTTGCAAGATGATCAAGGAGACCTTCCCCCATATTCATGTGGTGGTGGGCGGTAACGTCATCACGCGGTTGCAGGAGGATCTCGCCAAGCATGAGCAGTTCTTCACAGACGTGTTCGACTCGGCGATTCTCTACGAGGGCGAGCATGCGCTGCTCTGGCTCATCGAGGCATTGAATGGCGAACGGCCCATTGCATCCGTGCCCAACTTGATCTATCGCGATGCCTCAGGCATTCATCGGAATTCCGAAGTCTACACCGAAAAGACGACCGCGCTGCCTTTGCCGGATTTCGATGGGCTGCCGCTGGACCGCTACTTCGTGCCGGAGCTGATCATCCCCTACCTGGCGACGCGCGGCTGCTATTGGGGGCGCTGCACGTTCTGCGACCATGGCCAGGGCTACTTCGATCAGTATCGGGGCGTGCCGGTGCAACAAGTCGTCGAACAGATTAAGGCGCTGCGGGACAAATATCAGTGCCGCCATTTTCTCTTTTCAGACGAATCCTATCCGCCGGCGCTGTTCAAGAAGGTCTCGCAGCTGCTGGTCGATCAAAACGTGGGAATCAAGTGGACGACGTTGATCCGCTTTGAAGAAACGCTACAAGACCAGGAGACATGGGATCTCGCGGCGAAGGCCGGCTGTTGCACCCTCTATTATGGGATGGAGTCGGCGAACGAGCGGGTGCTGAGCCTCATGGACAAGCATGCCAAGAAGAGCGTGATCCAACGGAACCTCCATATGGCGGCGAAGTCGGGAATTTGGAACCATGTGATGGCCTTCTATGGATTCCCGGGTGAAACGCTCGATGAAGCGTTGGAAACTCGCCAGTTCGTCCTTGAGAACCAGCCGGTGATCCACTCGATGGAGCTGTTCTACTTCGTGGCCTATCGCCATACGCCGATGGTGCGCAATCCGGAGAAGTTCGGCATTACGATCCACAAACAAGAGGAGTACGATCTCCCCCTGGACTATTACTATACGTTGAACGATCCAACCACCCTCTCATGTCTGGATGCGATGCAGATGTGCGAAGAATTCTACAAGAACGATTTTCACCCTTGGGCCGTGCGCGTGAACTCGCGCGAACATGTCTTCCTCTATATCTCGAAGTTCGGGACGAATCAGTTGCCGCAGATCTACGCACAGCAGACGCAGGCTGTCGGATCGCCGGAAGGCGTGTCAGGATTGATCACCTGGCCGGTCGCGCAGTCGGAGGGGCATGAAGGCATGGCGAGGGTCACGAGCCACGATGTGGGTTAGCAGGATGATCAAAACGCCATGTAACAAGGCCGTAGGGAGTACGGTGACTGAGGCGTACCCTCTGGGGTACGTCGCAGGGAGACGTACGACTGAGAACGCCGTTAGATGGCGTTCTCATCATCCGGAACGAGGACGGCGGAGAGTAGGGCATAGGCGGCTTCGATGAGTGAGGTCATCTCTTCTGCCTTCTTGTAGGCCTGCATGTATTGCTTGGGGTTGTTGGTCAGATTCGAGTAGCGGGCGGGGTTCCAAGTGTGGAGCAGTGCTTGTCTGGTTTGGGCAAGGGTTTCAGGAGTGACGGGGAGGGTGAGTCCCAGTATCTCCAGCGCATGGGTGACGTCTTCTTGGTTCACATCGGCCATGGGGCAAGTCTGGCAAAGCAGATGGACGCCTGTCAAACCCTGCCGACAGTTCTGCCGATTCTTCAGCCGACTCTCACGTTCAAGATGCTGGAAGGCCGCAACGTCGCGCATAGGAAGAGGACATGCCTGAGCAGCGATTGCTGAAGTTTTATCAAGCTGACGTGTTCACCGAGGACCCATTCGGCGGCAATCCGGTCGCTGTATTTCCAGACGCGCACGGACTCGCCGACCATCAACTGCAGCAGATTGCCCGGGAGATGAACCTTTCCGAGACCGTGTTCGTGCTGCCTCCGACGGACCAGGCGGCGGTCGTTCGCCTCAGGATATTTACCCCGACGCAGGAGATTCCGTTTGCCGGTCATCCGGTGCTGGGGACATTTTATGTATTGGCTCAGCTTGGGTTGGTTGCCGCTACCGATGGGATTACCCGCGTGATGCAAGAATGCAACATCGGTCTCTTTCCCGTCGAACTCTATGCACAAGATGGGAAGCTTACCCGTGTGGTGATGACGCAGCCTAAGCCAGAGTTCCTCGGGCCTGTAGACGCGATGGAGGATGTGTATAAGATCGCCGGCGCATTAGGCGTGGCCAAGTATGCGATCACCGACATGAAGTGGCCGATCGAGGTTGTGTCCACGGGACTACCAGTATTAATCGTGCCAGTGCGCACACTGACGGCTGTTCGCTCGATCCAGCCGAATGCGTCTGCCATTATGGACATCTGCAGCCGTTTTGGCGCGAACGGCATCATGGTTTTCACGACGGTGACGGTTGAGCCGTCGTCGACCGTGCATGCGCGCATGTTTGCTCCTTCAATTGGAATTCTTGAAGATCCCGCAACCGGCAGCGCGAGCGGGGCATTGGGGGCCTATCTCGTGCAGAAGGGCGTAGTGGACGTGGCCCCGACGACAGACATTGTCGTCGAACAGGGCTATGAGATCGAGCGTCCATCACAAATTTTTGTTCGGGTCGAGTCGGATGACGATATCATCAAAACGGTCAAGGTGGGAGGGCAGTGCGTGATGGTAGTCGAAGGGACCCTCACCTTTTAGCAGGATGCTGAAAAAGCCCGCCAGCGGCGTTCTCGGTTCATCGAAATCCTCAACGTACCCCTGAGGGTACGCCTCCGGTTTCGATTCGCCTGCGGCCTTGCTGAACGGCCTTTTTGAGCATCCTGCACGGAAAAGCTAGCTCTGAGCCTGTTTCTAGCTTCCTTTTAGAAAGGGGATGAGATGAAGGCGGTACTCTTTCGGGCGCATGGTGGACCGGACAAGTTATCCTATGAGGATCTGCCTACGCCAACGATCGGGCCGGAGGAGGTGCTGGTTCGTGTCAAGGCCTGTGCGCTGAATCATCTCGACATTTGGATACGACAGGGCAATCCGGCTTATCCCATGCCGCTTCCTCATGTGTCGGGGTCGGATGTGTCGGGGATCGTCGAGCAAATCGGTAATGGGGTCGAAGGCGCCACGGTGGGGGAGCGTGTTTTCGTATCGCCGGGGATCAGCTGCTGGAAATGTAATCAGTGTCTGGCAGGACGAGACAATCTGTGCCGCTCCTATGGGCTGCTCGGCGCCATGACGCACGGTGGCTATGCGGAATATGTGAAAGTCCCGTTTCGTAATGTGCTGCCGATTCCAGAGAACCTCTCGTTTGATCAGGCTGCGGCGTTTCCTCTCGTGTCGGTGACCGCATCGCACATGCTGTTTGCCCTGGCCGGACTTGAATATGGCGAAACGGTGTTGATCATGGGCGCGGGGAGCGGAGTCGGGATGATGGCGGTCCAAATGGCGAAGCTCGTCGGGGCTCGTGTGCTGACGACTGTCGGGTCTGACGATAAGATTCCCAAAGCCGTGACCCTGGGGGCCGATGCGGTCATCAACCATACGAAGGAAAAGGTTGCTGAGCGTGTGAAGCTGCTGACTGAAGGGCGTGGTGTCGATGTCGTCATCGAGCACATCGGCCCAGAGGTGTGGGATACCTGTCTCCACTCATTGGGGAAAGGAGGGCGTCTGATTACCTGTGGCGCAACCACAGGAACAGAGGTCAAGTTGGATCTTCGCTATGTTTATTCTCGCCAGCTCACAATCAAGGGATCTTATATGGGCACGCGCGCGGAATTGGTGAAGGCGGCGGAGCTGATGGGGCAAGGCCGGCTGATCTCGGTGATCGATCGGACCTATCCATTACAAGAGGCGCGCGCGGCTCAAGAACAGATGCTGAGCAGAAAGTTTTTCGGGAAAATAGTTCTGACTGTGTGAGGAAAGCAGGTCCAACTGTTTCTATTACGTACACCAGCAATAAAAGGGAGGGAAGTATGTCCACCGTGGCGAAAATTATGAGCAAACAGCCCAAGACCGTGGGGCCTGCCGTATCGATTGTGAGTGCAGCCAAGAAAATGAAGACTGCGCGGGTCGGGTCGCTGTTTGTGAAGAAGGGGAAGAAGCTGATCGGGATTGTCACGGATACGGATATCGTCCGACGCGCCGTCTCGTCCAATAAGCCTCTTGGCAAGATGACCGTTGAGAAGATCATGACGACACCCATTTGCACGATTGAAGGCAGTCAGACGGTCGATGATGCGCAGGACATGATGGCTGACTTAGGCGTGAGGCATCTTGCTGTGACTCAATCAGGCGAGATCGTTGGGGTGGTGTCGGTACGAGATCTGTTGATGTTTTATAAGCGGTATGCGCAGTCGAAGATCCCGGTGGAGGCGCCGTACTCTGAACCAAAGATCTTCCAAGACTAGACGGATGCTGAAAACGGCGGCTTTTCTCACCCGCCCAACCCCGGCGCGCCACGACGCGCCGTTCCGCGGCTTCGTTCTCAGTCGCATGTTTCCCTGCGACGTACCCCAGAGGGTACGCCTCAGTCGTCATGCTCCCTGCGGCCTCGTTGGCTGACCGTTTTGAGCATCCTTTGGTGAAAGTCGGCTGTCAGTGTCAACTCTTCTCAGCTGAAGCAGGGGTCAAGTAGGAATCTTCTGACGGTTCAGAAGCTGATGGCTGACCGCTGAAAGCTGATCGCTTGACCTATTTGGCGAGTTCTTTGACGAGGTGCCCGAGTTCAGGCAGGATCAGTTTCTCCATTGCCATTCGCACGGCATTTTCTGAGCCCGGGGTAGAGAAGAGGACACGGCCTTTGATGATGCCGGCGGTGGCGCGGCTCATGATGGCTGGTGAGCCGATGTCCTGGTAGGTCAAGTGGCGGAAGATCTCGCCGAATCCCACTAGCTTTTTTTCAAGCATCCCATCGATCGCCTCAAAGGTTGAATCCCGCTTTGAGATGCCAGTCCCGCCATTGATGATGATGGCGTGGACTGCGTCGTTCACCAGGCCTTCTGCAATCCGGCCTTTGATCTGAGCCGGCTCATCCTTCACCACATGGTAAGCAGAAACGTAGTGCCCTTGCTCCTTGAGAAGCCTATGGATGAGTTGGCCGCTGGTATCGGTGTCGGGGGTCCGCGTGTCGCTGCAGGTAATCACCATGCACCCAATTGACTTGGGAGCATGGGATTTGTGTTCGTCAGCGGCGTGGCTTCCCATACTTTTTACAGGATGCTCTCGTTGAGTTTTTTAGCGCTACTTCCAGACTGAGTCGGGATTCAGCTTGGCTGCTGGCTTGCCACCCTTGATGTGCTCATCCAAGATTGTCGCCACGTCCGCTTCGCTCACTTTGGAGTACCAGGTGGCGTCCGGATAAACGACGACGGTTGGTCCCTGCTCGCAGGGGCCGAGGCAGGAGGAACCGCTCACGAGGACTTCGCCAGGTGTCACACCCTTCTGCATGAGGCCCATGTTAAAGGCCATGAGGAGAGAGGCCGATCCGGCGCTGCCGCAGGAGGGTTTGGGATGGCCTGGGGGACGGGCGTTGGTACAGACGACGATGTGATATTTTGGCTTTGGCATGGGTTCTCCTTTGATGATCGATAAAAAGCAGTCAGTTTTCAGCCATCAGCGTTCAGTTATCTTCAAGACAGAGCTGAATACTGATTGCTGTCCGCTGAAGGCTATGTCACTGCGGCGGTGCGAACGATTTCCATGTATCGATGGCTTCTTCAGGCAGCTTCCAATGGTTGAGGCCCTTCATGACCCAATCGAGATAGTGCGCTTTGGGTTTGAACTTGCCGATTGGGGTAGCGGCATAGGTGGTGACGAGCGTTTTTTCCCCAGCCTCCGTCAGCACAGTGACTTGGACTTGGCGAAACGCGCTTGGAGGCACATCCTCTTCGAAAAGGTCCATAAGCTTAATGTCTTCTTCGGTCACTTCGAACACCGCCCCCCAGACCTGTTCGCCCGGTGAAGGGGTCACGCTGGCAAGGCCGCATCGCCATTGCGAGGACCATCGGCAGAATTTGACCGTGTGTTCGGGTAGAGTGGCCCGCATCAGGAACTGATGTTCCGGCGCGCGACGTTTCAGCTGTGTCGGGTTGAGATGGTCTCCGTAGAGAAAGAACTTCATCGGTGATTCACCGCCTAAGGTACAAGTTTTTCGATTCGGTTTGTATTTGTAACATAACCGCTTTCACGCTCACAAGCTGCGCGCCGGTCGGTTGGTCTAACTGGATAGAGTCGGATTGACTTCGTGTTGTTGCTCTTCCTAAGATGGAATGTAGTTATGTGTCGGTTCGCCTCGTCCCATCGAACCCTGTTTACTAGGATGTCCATGTCAGAGAATCATTCCTCCGTCGGCTCTCCACATTCTTTCTTCTAAATTGTGAAGATCATTCACTATGCGATCGTGGCTGTGCTCGTTTTGGGTGTGGGCTACTATCTCTGGATGAAGCCTCCGTCGCTCAACCCTATACCCGATAGTCGGGCCGCCGAGGCTCTTGCGCTGGTGCAATCCCATCAGGCTCTGGGCCATCCCACTATTCTTGAGGCAATGACTGAACATGTGCGTTCCATGAGCGAACGTAATCGAGTGGCCCGATTGGGTGAGTGGCGGGTGAAGTATGTGGAGGGGGATCAGTACGAGATACGGGTTCAGTTGCGAGATCAGGGGGTGACGGGTCAATGGTTCGAACGGGAGTTTATTTGGCATGCCAACCTTTCGTCGAAGAAGGTCAATGCCGCGTCGCTTGCTGCCGATGGGGTGACTCCCAAAGAGCCGGATGTTGTGCCATAACAGGATCCGCGACAAGCGCGATGAGCGCGACTCGCGTGATGTGTGAATCTTGGCCCTACTTGTCGCATTTTTCCCGCCAGTCTCGCTCGTCTCGCCTGAATGATGCGGGTTAGGTGAAGTTCTCTGGCAGCGCCACTTGAACCTGATTGTTTTCGATCCGTACGGGACAGCAGGCGACGGTGATTGCCGGATTCTCCGGTCGTTCGCCGGTTTGTACGTTGAATCGCCATCCATGCCAGGGACATTCGACGACGTGACCTTCAAGATGGCCTTCTCCGAGCGGTCCTCCTGCATGAGGGCAGGTATTGTCGACGGCATAGAAAGATCCATCGACATTAAATAAGGCAATTCCGACTCCTTGGACTTCGACGGTTTGCCCGCTTCCAGGAGGAATGTCTTCTACTTTAGCGACGGTAATAAATTCAGGCATGCTGCTGCTTCTTTCTCCTTGGCCGACTGACCGATGAAACTGGCACAGTCCGTAGACCCGTCAGTAGCTTGATTTCGGGCGAGGCTTATGGCATAGAACTAGGTACGTATTCCAATACTACACCTGGGCCCTGTCATACAAGGAGCCTCGGTTGGAATGAGGTTACGGCATGGAAATGACCCTTCTGCTCAACGCGACGTACGAACCCCTGCGGGTCGTCAATTGGCAAAAGGCGATTGCGCTTCTCTGGCAGGGTAAAGTTGAAGTCCTCGAGGTCTACGACCGAGAGGTCCACGCAGTGTCGATCTCCATTAAGCTTCCCTCCGTCATGCGGCTCCTCAAACTGGTTCGGCTCAAGGATGTTCACCGGGCGGTCAAGTTTTCCCGGATCAATATCTTTACAAGAGACGGCTATGCCTGCCAGTACTGTCGTCATAAGTTCCGGACCGAAGAGCTGACGTTCGATCATGTCGTCCCTATCGCCAAGGGTGGGCGGAAGACCTGGGAAAATATTGTGACGGCATGCTGGCGTTGTAACAACAAAAAGAGCGGTCGCACGCCGGAAGAAGCCGGCATGAAGCTCACGAAGAGGCCGGTGAAGCCGCGCTGGAATCCCATCGTGACCATTACCATCGGGATTCGGAACACGCCGGATAGCTGGCGTGACTATTTCTATTGGAATATGGAACTCGATGCCGACCCAGCAGAGACGTAACTGCGAATATTGAATGGTCAATGGTGAATGTTTAATGTTAAATTCTCGGTCTGGTTCTCGGCACGCACCCCTCCTCCTTGACTAAACATTCAACATTCCTTCCTGGTCAACCCTTCCTTACCGTTCATTAAACATTCACCATTGACCATTCAACATTCCTTTAAGGGTGTTGTATGATACGCCCGCTCTTGAATTAGGAGGAAGCAACATGGCTGCAAATTCTGGTTTTCCATTGTCTCTCGATGTGAAGGGCTATCCGGTGCTTGTACTCGGGGGAGACGAAGAGGCTGCGGAAAAAACCCAGCGGTTGTTGGATGCCGGGGCGAAGGTAACGGTCGTGGCGCCGACCTTACATGATCTCTTAAAAGACATGGCCGCCTCAGCGAAAGTTGTGCATCGTGGGAGGCATTTCCGTGAAGCCGATTTAGAAAGTGCGATTTTGGTGTTGAATATGGTTCGTGGGGACCGGGATTTTTCACGAGCGCTGTTTGCAAAGGCACGTGAGAAGAAGTGCTTATTGTGGTCGGTCGACCAGCCGGAATTTTCCACGGTCACGATGCCGGCGGTGGTGGCCTGTGGCCATCTGCGTGTGGCCATCAGCACGAGTGGGGTGGCTCCAGCCTTGTCAGGCTTTATGAGGGAAGATATGGAGAAGATTTTCGGCGAAGAGTTTGCCGAATTTGTGGAGTGGCTCGGCCAACTTCGTGAGCAAACCAAGGCGACTGAACCGGACTTTGAAAAGCGTCGAGTCTTGCTGCGTGAGGCCCTGGACGGGTTTCGATTGTTGGGCAAGGTTCAGTACCCGAAAGTCTGGCTGGATGAACGGGCGAAGCTGACGGTAACTCCAGGCGTGAAGGGGCAGGCGTAGAGGGGAGGAAGTAGTCGGGATATAGGGATAAAGGGGTAGAAGAATAAAGTCTGAGGCGTAAACGTACGGGTAAATATAAAGAGGGACACATGGTGTTGCTTGAATTCAGTATGTCGCCGTTGGGCAAGGGGGAGAGCGTTGGTAAGTATGTGGCGCGGTCCCTTGATATTATCGATAAGAGCGGAGTGGACTACCGGTTGAACCCGATGGGGACGGTGCTCGAAGGGGAGTGGGATGAGGTATTTGCCGTTGTCAAAAAGTGTTATGAGCGGATGAAGAAAGATTGCGGCCGCATTTCCTGCACGATCAAAGTCGACTATCGGAAAGGCCACGCGGGCAGATTGCAGAGTAAAGTCGCAAGTGTCGAGAAGAAACTCAAGCGATCGATCAAGCACTAGCAGGATGTTGAAACTGCTTTGTTTTGTTTATCCGGTTGATCTGGCTAACCGAACAAACGAGACAAACCAAATAACGGTCTGCTTACGCTGGAAGACATTTTTAGCATCCGCTAAAGCACGGCATTGACCAGAGTCAGCGTTATCCCTCCCCTTATTGGTTTGTAAACATTTTCAATTTTCAGTGGAATGAACTGCTCGGGATTCTCCCGACGCTTCACTGCCTGGGCTCAGCTTTCAGGTCGTCTCATCCGTTTTCCACTATCCAAATCATCCTTTTCAGTCTTCCAACCGTCTGACGATCTGTTCGACTGAAATGCCATTATTGTAAATAGTGAGGTTAATTAATGTGATTGAGATATGTAAAATGCCACCATTCAATGGTCATTTTGTATATATAGTTCGTGTTGCATTGTAATATGGTACCTATATATACTTTCGCGCCATCGATGAGTGAGTCTTTTCGTGAGGAGGGTGTCGTGACGCTGCCATGTGGGAGATTCGGGAGAGTCGTAAGTAGGATGGCGAGAGGAATGAACGACGCATGAGCATTAGTGTGACGGAGGAGGTCGAACTCAAGACGCATTCTGGCCTTGATCTCTTGCCGAAGGACCGTACGATTCTTGAGCGAGAGATCATGGAGTTCTGTCCATTTGGATTGGACGAACAGGGACGCAGGATCAGAGACCTGAGTGGGATGAGTATCAGGGCTGTCGTCGTCTATCTTGAGAAGTCGCTGGCTCGTGAACGTGGAACCATAGCCGGAAATCAGGCAGTCGAGGATCTCTGTCGTCTATTGAATCAGCGGATCAAAGATCCGGTCTATCATGTGACGCCGGAGTTTCTGAAGAATGCGTGGAACAGTTACACCTGTGAGTTCACATCCTATCTGTATGAGTTCTGCGAGCACATGTCCGGCGATCCTCGCTTTGCGTATCTTGGTGGAATGGAGAAGGCGTCGTCGATCATGCAGGTACTTGCCAGGCCGTTTTCACTGCCGCAGATTTACGAGATGTTTCCCTATTTTGGGAATAAGTTCGCGTCCGGTTCACTCGAATTTCGAGTGGTCGAGGTGACGCCTGCCACCGCGACTCTAGCGATGAAATTTTCCGGGCGTGCACTTCGGCAGTTCGGCCCATATCGAAGACGGTGCGCGCATCTGATGTGTCAGGCTGCTCAAGGTATTATGGCTGCAGTACCCGTTCGCGTTCATGGCTTGCCACCGGCCTCTTTGACGGAACTATCCTGTATTGCGAAGGACGATGAATGGTGCCAATGGGTCATCAGTTGGGAAAGTGAGAAGCAGGGCCTATGGCGGCGCAGAGTCTGGCAGATCGTGTCAGGTTCGGGAGAAGGCTGGTCGTCACTGACTCAATCGAACCGATTCCGTTCGTGCCAACAGGCCGAAGCTATTCCGTACACAGGAGATATGGAAGGACGAGAGGTAAATGTCATGCCAATCCATGCAGCGGTCGGCGTCACAGAATCGCAACGACATGCGATCTGGTCGCTCTGCTGCGCACTGGCTGGCCTGACCTTGGCCTTGGGTTTTCGCGTGATGAATCCCTCGACAAGCTTGGGCGATGTCGTCCTTCTGGGCCTGTTGCCCATACTGCTCACCAGGATGCTGATCAATCGTCATCTTCGTCTGGAGAGCCAGCGACGCGAGTCGTTGATTCAGGAGCAGATTATGTTCCTGGAGTCGCGGCATGAGGAATTGCGTGAAGCGTATTTGGAGCAGGAGCAGACGCGCGTCGAACTGCGCCGAAAAGTGACTCAGTTATCGGCCCTCCACCGAACAGGGTTGCTGTTTAGCTCGACGCTGGATCGAGAGGCGTTGATGCAGAAAGTGCTGGAGGCCCTAACCAATGATCTTCGGTACGATCGGGCGATGATCTCGTTTTATGACCCTGTTCGCCAGGTTGTCATGGATGCCAGGGTGCTCGGCGTTTCGCCTGAGATTCAGGCGTTTGCGCGCGCCCGTGAGATTCCCGTCACCGATCCTATGAGTCCGGAAGGTCTTGTGCTGCTGCAGGGCCAACCGTTCTTAGTCGGGGATGTGCAGGCGGTATGGGATCGCATTCATCCATTGAATCAGCAGCTCGCCCTGCTAACGCAGACCAAGGCGTGGATCGCTGTTCCATTGAAAATTAAAGACCGGATTCTTGGAAGCCTGACGGTAGATCGGATCCAGGCGCATAGTCTAACTCAGGACGATCTTGAGTTGATGATCACGGTCGCCCACCAAGTTGCCATCGGACTGGATAACGCGTCTGCGTATGAACAGATTGAAGACCTAAACGTGGGACTTGAAGCCAAAGTTCGTGAACGCACGGCTGAGTTGGAGCAGGCAGATTGCTTGCGGTCTCAATTTCTCTCGCATGTCTCGCACGAGCTTAAGACGCCGTTAACCTCAATCAAAGGGTTCTTGCAGAACCTGCTCGATGGATTGACAGGGCCACTCAACGAGAAGCAGCAGCGATATTTGTCACGGATGCTTGGAAATTCAGACCGTTTAATCCGAATGATCGAGGCCCTATTGGATCGCACGAGGATTCAATCCGGGAGGTTGGATCTCATTCCTGACGAGATAGATCTGGGGCTCTGTGTATCAGATGCAGTCGAGCAATTGCGCCTGTTGGCTCAAGCCAAACAGCAGACGTTGGAGGCCACCGTTCCTTCTGACCCGCTGATGGTCTGGGCGGATCGTGATCGCTTGTTCCAGATCGTCACGAACTTGGTCCAGAACGCGGTGAAGTTCACACCGGAGGGTGGCAGCATTATGGTGGCGGTGCGGCAGGAGAGCCAGACACTCGCCGGCGTCTCTGTGCGTGATACCGGGCCAGGCATTCCGCCGGAGTTTCTCGATCAGATATTCGACCCATTCTTTCGAGTGAAGCAGGTACGGAGCGGTATAAAAGGGCTGGGCTTGGGCCTGTCGATCGTGCAGACATTGGTGGAGTTGCAAGGTGGGACGATCGCCGCACGGAGTGAACCGGGGCAGGGTGCGGAGCTGTATTTCACGATTCCATTGCATCCCACGAAGGTGTTGTCACTTGATCACGCATCGGCTGATGCGCCCCGTATCCTTGTTGTCGACGACGATCCGGATATTCGTCAGCTCTTACAGGATCGTTTGCAAGCTAAGGGATATCGTGTCCAGTCGGCAGTTGACGGGGTCCGAGCACTGGAAGCGGTGCAGGCCGAAACGTTCAAAGGCATGATTTTGGATATTGGCATTCCCTCTATGGATGGCTTGTTGGTACTTCAGCAGATTCGAAAGTGGGATCAGCAAATTCCAATTGTGATGGTCACGGCGACAGGATCCAAAGAGTTGGCGATTCGGGCGATCGGCATGGGTGCGCAGGCCTATATGCTGAAGCCATTTGATGTCGACGAACTGCAACGGGTTGCTGATTATTGGTTTCAGCCTTTTGAGCGACCGCCATTGGAGCCTGCAGGGGTGTCGAGTACGCATCGGTGATCGAGATGAAGAGGCGTATGACCTTGAGAGCCTGGGACAGGGGCTGGCAGACTGGATCGGCTTTTCGAGTATGGGTACTGTGGACCTATATAATAGGCCTCTGCACTGCATCCTTGCCGGTGTTGGCTTCAGCGCAGGTGCCTCGAATTCAAGGGCAGGGAAGCGCTGCGTCCGCGATGAGCAATGCCTTTGCCGCCCAAGCCGATGACCCTTCGGCGCTACATTACAACCCTGCAGGAATGACACAGTTGCAAGGGGTTCAATTTATGGTAGGGGCGCTTGCATCGGGTGGATCGACAAATTTCACCAGCCTGACAGGCGTAACAGCTCGTGGTGACCGGAACGGGAGTGCGGCGTGGCCCCCTCCAGGACATATATACATCACGGCGAACTTGAAGAGTCTTGGGGTGACGGCTCTGGGAGATCTTTCTGTCGGGATTGGTCTGACTGTGCCCTTTGGCTCGCTGACTCGCTGGCCGAACGAGGGACCATTCAGATCGGCCACGACTTTCAGCACGCTGCCGTTACTGGATATCAAGCCGACCCTTGCCTACAAGGTCACGGAGAATTTCTCGATCGGGCTTGGTGCGGATATCTATACGTTCAGCGGGCTCGTTGGCGAAGGTCATGCCGAAAGACAGGCCATTCCTGCAGCTGGGGTGAAAACTGAGGTCAATGGGAAAGATACCGCCGCTGGTTTCAATGCCAGTCTGTTGTATACGGCATTGCGCAATGACGATGGAAAGCCGCTGGCTAACATTGGGATTGTCTACCGGAGTCAAGCGACCTTGCATCTGAGCGGCGCATTATTGGCGAATGGAGCCAAAGTATCCGATGCCAACGCGACGTTGGTCTTACCGCAAATCATTACGGGAGCGATTGCGATCTGGCCTATTCGAACGAACGAGCGGGAATGGAAATTGGAATTGGACGTCGATTATGTGGGGTGGAAGTCTGTTCGGAATCTCGATGTGACTTTGGGAAATGGGATGACGATCGCACAACCGCAGAATTGGCGGAGCACCTACGCCATGATGCTGGGAACCGAATACAAGTGGCTGGCGCTTGAATCGCTCCCGAACTGGGAGGTGGCGCTGAGGGGAGGCTATACCAACCAGCAAAATCAAATACCTGATTTAACCTATGATCCAGGGATCCCTTCTTCGGACCTTCACGTTGTGGGGGGAGGGATCGGATTGTTGTGCAAGGAACAGGGCTTGTTTCTGGGGCTGATGCGATGTGGAGATATCGGTCTAGGCTCGCTGAAACCCAAAGCGATCGGGCTCGACCTCTCGTTTCAAGCGGGGCTGTATGAGGACCGTACGGTCCAGGGCAATCGCATCCCGACTGTTGATGGGATCTATAGGACCACATTGTATCTTGGTAGTGCGTCGATTCGAATGGTGTATTAACAGATTGGCGAGACGCGCGGGACGGGCGAGAAAGGCGCGACGTGCAGCCTCGTTTAATGACATTAATCGTTAAACGTCAATCGTCGATTCGCGTTTTACGAATAACGATTCACGCTTCCTGTCGCGCTTTTCCCGCCAGTCTTGCCCGTCGTTAGGCGGTTTCATAAATGCGTGTAACGCGGGAGCCGATCCCGCAGAGGACTTCATAGGGGATCGTGCCGATCCAGTCAGCCACTTCATTTGCCCAAATCGATTCCCCTCCCTGTTGTCCGATCAGTGTAACGGTCTCACCGACTGGCACCGGCGCGAGGTCGGTGACATCCACCATGACCATATCCATGCAGACTAGACCGACGATTGGGGCACGGCGCCCATGAATCAAGACTGATCCGCGATGGGAGAGTCGCCGGCTATAGCCGTCGGCATAGCCGATCGGCAGTACCGCGATGCGGGTCTGTCGTTGCGCGACGAATGTTCCGTTATAGCTCACAGAGGACCCCTGTGGAATGGTCCGCAGTTGGGCGACTGTGGTGTGAAGTGAGAGGACTGGTCTGAGGTCAGGATCTGGGATTATGGCGGGAAGGGTGTGATACCCGTACAGCATAATGCCGGGGCGAACGAGCGAAAAGTGCGCGGCGGGAAACCTGACGATGGCGGCACTGTTTGCCGCATGCACCAACGGGACAGTGAGACTGCGTAGTCGGATTTGTTCCAGCAGGGTATTAAATGAGCCGAGTTGCCGTTCCGTAAAGGCACTGTCTGCTCCATCTGCGTCGGCCAGGTGGGTCATCAGGCCCTCAACTTTGAGGGAGCTGTGCAAGAGAGGGTTGTCGAGGACTGTGAGCAGCTCTTCCGGAGAAAATCCTAACCGGCCCATCCCAGTTTCGACCTTGAGGTGAATGGGGTAGGGAGCTGGATGTGACTGAGCAGCCTTGGCCAATGCAGGCAGGATGCGCCCATCGCTGACAACCGGGGTCAGCCGGTGAGCAATCAGGTCGGGGACTTGTTCCTCAAAGAGCGCTCCTAGAACGACGATTGATGCTGAGAGCCCGGCTTGGCGGAGTGTAATCCCTTCGTCGAGAGAGGCAACGGCAAATTGTCCGATGCCCTGGCTGGCAAGCGATTGAGCGGTTTCGATCGCTCCATGTCCGTACGCATTGGCCTTGACGATCGCCATGACATCGCAGCCGGGAGACAGGTAGCGCTTGATGCGAGAGAGATTATGGGCAAGTGCCGCGAGATTGACGGTGGCGTAGGTGGGTAACAAGGTCGAAATGGAGGTCACACTTCCATGATTTCGTGTTCTTTTTTCTTTACCACGTCATCGATTTTTTGAATGTATTGGTCGGTCAGCTTCTGGGTGTCGGCTTCGGACTTTCGCAGTTCGTCTTCAGTGAGCTTGGCATCCTTTTGCAGTTTCTTCAACTCTTCGTTGGCATCTCGACGAAACCCTCGTATGACGACTTTCGTATCTTCACCGTGTTTTTTGCAGATCTTGCTGAGTTCTTTGCGTCGTTCCTCGGTGAGCGGTGGCAGGGGAATGCGAATGAGTTTTCCATCGTTGGACGGAGTGATGCCGAGGCCTGATCCCGCCAGGGCCTTTTCGATTTCCTTAATCAAAGCAGGTTCCCATGGCTGGATGGTGATGAGGCGGGCCTCCGGGGTTGAAATACTGGCGACCTGTTTCAGCGGGGTCATCGTACCATAGTAGTCGACTCGAACGCCGTCGAAGAGGGCGACTGACGCCCGTCCTGTCCGCAAGCCGGACAGATCACGCTTGAGATGTTCCAGTGCGGACTCCATCTTTTCCGTGACCTTTTGATGTATGGCAGCAGGGTTGGACATGAGAGACTCTCCGGAATGTCAGCGGCGATCGGGGGTGACAATGGTTCCGATCGCTTCGCCGGTGGCGACGCGTTTGAAGTTGCCTTGTTCTTTCAGGTTGAACACGATGAGCGGAAGGTTGTTATCCATGCAGAGGCTGATGGCTGTGGCGTCCATCACTTTCAAATTCTGATTCAAGATCGAGAGAAAGGAGATGGTCTGATATTTCTTGGCGGTGGGATTCTTCACGGGATCTGCATCGTAGATGCCGTCGACCTTGGTCCCTTTCATGATGACCTGGGCTCCGATCTCCATCGCCCTGAGCGCTGCTGCGGTATCGGTTGAGAAGTAGGGATTTCCTGTGCCGCCCGCGAAGATGACGACGCGTTTTTTCTCAAGATGACGAATGGCGCGCCGGCGGATATATCCCTCAGCCAGTTGGCGCATTTCGATCGCGGACTGGACTCGCGTGATAATGCCGGTGCGCTCAAGCGCGTTTTGCAGGGCTAATGCATTGAGCACGGTTGCGAGCATTCCCATGTAGTCGGCGGAAGCGCGTTCCATGCCGGATGCGCTGGCGGCAATACCGCGGAAAATATTGCCGCCGCCGATGACTACGGCGACTTCGATGTCGAGAGCCACGACAGAGGCGATTTCCGAAGCGAGGCCTTCAAGGATAGATGGCTGGATGCCGTAACCCTGCTCACCGGCCAACATCTCTCCGCTTACTTTGAGGAGGATGCGCCGATAGTTGGCAGAGTTCATGCTTCGCCTAATTGGTACCGTGTAAAGCGGCGAATGTTCATGTTCTCACCGATTTTTGCAATCTTCAGCGCAAGGAGATCCTTAATGGTGACGGCGGGATCCTTGACGAAAGACTGTTCAATCAAGCAGCTTTCCTGAATGAACTTTTCCAGCTTACCTTCGACGATTTTCGGCCATGCAGCCGGGGGTTTGCCCATTTCTTTGGCCTGTCCTTCATAAATGGATCGCTCTTTCTCGATGAGCGAAGCGGGAATTTCATCCCGTTTGACATAGGAGGGTTTCCCGGCAGCGACCTGGAGGGCCAGATCGTTGACAAACGATTTAAACTCATCATTGCGGGCCACGAAGTCGGTTTCACAGTTGACCTCGATGAGCACACCGATTTTTCCACCCATGTGAATATAGGCATGGACGAGGCCTTGGTTGGTCTCGCGGCCTGATTTCTTGAGTGCGGCAGCCAGGCCTTTTTGGCGCAGGTAATCGACGGCCTTCTCCATATCGTCGCTATTCTCGGTGAGCGCTTTTTGGCAATCCAGGATGCCGGCGCCGGTTTTTTCTCTCAGTTCTTTGACAAGCTGACTTGATCCAGCCATACGTGACGGTCCTTCTTGATCAACGGTGAGTATAGTTGCCGAAACCTGCGATGTCCGGCGCTATGAAACCGGGGTGCTCGCCAAGCTGACGGCCGCGGCTTTGTCTCCTACTGCTACTGCGGGAACGGGCTTGAACTCCGCTTCGTCGCGCTGTGTCCTCAAATGAGCGCCTTCAATGCAGGCGTCGGCAATGCGAGACGTGATCAGCTTGATGGAGCGAATTGCATCATCGTTTCCGGGAATCGGGAAGGTGATGTGGTCCGGATCGCAGTTCGAGTCCAGGATCGCGATCAACGGAATCTCCAACCGCTTCGCTTCCTGTACGGCCAGGTGTTCGATGCGGGTATCGAGGACGAAGACGGCTCCTGGTACGCCGCGCATGTCCTTGATGCCGCTCAGATACTTCTGGAGCTTGACGATCTCTTTCTGCATTTTCATAATTTCTTTTTTCTTCAGGCCGTATTGGCTGGGGTCTGCCAGCTTGGTCTCCATCTTCTTCATCTTATCGATGCTCTTCCGGATGGTCTGGAAGTTCGTGAGCATCCCGCCGAGCCAGCGTTGGTTGACGAAGAACATGTTGGCGCGCAAGGCCTCTTCCTGAAGAATTTCAGCGGCCTGCCGCTTGGTTCCAACAAACAGGACCGATTGGCCGGCGGCCACGGTGTCACGGACGAAGGCATAGGCTTGCTCCATCCGAGCCAGTGTTTGCTGAAGATCGATGATATAGATGCCGTTGCGCTCTCCAAAGAGGAACTTCTTCATCTTTGGGTTCCACCGATTCGTCTGGTGCCCGAAATGGACTCCTGCTTCTAACAGTTCCTTGATTGAAACCACTCCCATGCCTTCACCTCCCCTCAAGACTTGCAGAGCACCCACTGACGCAGGTGAGGGGGACTGGCCCCCTTATTCTCAAGTCGAGCGACGTCCGTGACGCCGATATGAATTTGATACTGTCCTTTCACGCACAAAATTATACGAGAAAGAGACTACCCCTAGCGTTAGAACCTTGGCACGGTATCATGCTGGCAGTCAGCTTGCAAGACCATCTGCAAGGCATCCCCCCCACATCCCTTGGCTTGCCGCTCCATTCGATCCGATGCTAAGATCGTCCAGAACTATTGGAGGAAACCAGTGCCGAACATTTTATTGTTAGTCTCACCAAGTTGCGGGGCCTGCCCCTCGGCAAAGAGCCTGTGGAAACAGTTGCGAGTGAAGTATAGCTTCAGCTATCGCGAGGTAGATATCACCACAGAGGATGGACGAAGCCTTGCTGATCGGCATTCGGTCAGGGCTGTGCCGGCCACTATTATCGATGGACGGCTGACGTTCGTCGGTGTGCCGAGCCGGGAAAGTGCCGAAAAGGCCTTGTTACTCAAGATGAAACCGCGCGAATAGGGGACGGATTGCTCTATGGCTGACGAAGATTTTGAACTACCAGAGCTCCCTGTCATCGACAAGGGGCCTCCTCCCGAGTGCCCTATGTGTGGCGACCCGATGTCATTCATTGATGGCGACTGGGGCTGTATGGATTGCAACGGCGAACTGATGGGGCCGGAAACCGGATAGCTCACGCAATGTTGAATTGTAAATGTTAAATGATGAATTGTCTGTCATTAAACATTCAACATTTCGCATTCAACATTCGGTATTAGATGCTTCGCATTGTCACCGGGCCTTTTCATCCTGCTCTCGATCATGCTCTGGTCGAAGATGTTCGGTCCTGTAAGACCGGCAATCCCTTTGCTCCGCTCGCCGTCATTGTCCCCTCGGCCTCCTTGGTCGAGCATCTAAAAGAAGTACTCACTTTTCATGAGCCGCGCGCATTCCTCAATATACACTTTCTAACGTTCCACCAACTGGCTCTCCATCTGCGTGACGATCTCTCGCCGGTCTCTGAGACCAGTCCGGGGTCGCCGCTGCAACTGGTCGACGATTTCTTCTGTGAGCAATTGGTGCGGCAGGTGGTTCGGCGCAAGCTTCCAGGGCTCGAACCCCTCACGCGGCTGCCTCCCTCACCGGGAACCTGGAAAGGCCTCTGGGCGACGGTGCGCGATTTGAAAGATGCGGTGGTCGCGCCGGCGACGGCACTGAAGGCTCTCGCAGAAGGGGAGTTCGAAGAGGAAGACCGAACCTGGCTCTATTCCATATTCACCTTGCATGCAGCCATCAAGGAAGCCAGCCGGTCGCTCGGAGTCGGCTCTCCGGATGACCTAGCTGCCTCACTCGGCCACGATCTCTCAGGTTCCTCGTTTCTCAAGGGTCTGCAACACCTCTTCTACTATGGCTTCTACGATCTTTCGCAGGTCCAGCTGTCATTCTTTCAATCGGTCACGCACACTGTGCCGACCACGTTGTATTTTCCATTGCAAGACCGCCCGGCCTTTCGCTTTGCCCGCCAATTTTTTGAGCGCCATCTTCTTCCTTTGGCTGACAGTCATAAGGATTGGAGTGGAGAAGGGGAACAAACCGCAATATCGGAACTGGTCAAACTCTCCGTGACAAACGTGATCGGGGTTGAGGAGGAGTTGGCGACGGTCTGTCGTGAAATCCTGACCTTGACCGAGGTGAACGGCGATCGTTTCGATGAGATTGGAGTGGTGGCTCGTACGCTGGAGCCCTATCAGGCTCGGCTCCAGTCGGTGTTTGATCGTCATCTGGTGCCCTTCACGTCAACGGCCGGGAAGCCGCTGGCACGCGAACCATTGGTCAAAGCTCTCTTGCGCCTGGCATCGCTCCCATTGAACGACTTCGATCGCGCGGCCATGCTGGATGTGATTACATCTCCCTTTTATTGTCCTTCACTGGGCGCTGACTCCTCCTGCACGAATCTCCGGCCCGATATCTGGCGTTCCCTGGTCTACACCTTGGGTATTACGAAGGGGGAGGTGGAATGGAAGCGTTTGGGATCGCCGGCCAGTTTGTCGATTCTACGCGATGCAGAGGCAGGATCTGACGAAGAAGATGTGACAAGGGTCGGAACATTCGAAGCGATTCAGCTGACATACTTGTGGGAAATCGTGTCGCAACTGATCCATGACTGCCGGGTTCTTCCAGCTCAAGGATCGATTGGAACCTTGACCGATGCCTTTCTTGCCCTGGTGAAATCCCATATTCACGTACCGGGCCTGTTCGATGGAACATCAGCCGAGCCATCAGAGCCGACAACTCTCACTGAGGTTGGCTTACTGATCCGATCCGCTCTGGACCGAATTCTTGAATTGGACCCGCTCGGAGGAGATCTCTCTTGGGAGGAGTGGCTCCAATTATTTCAGCGGGTTTTAGATGAAACAAGCATCCCCATCGAAGAGGGACGGCACCAGGGTGTTCAGGTGTTGGATGTCATGACGGCTCGAGGGAGGACATTTCGCACAGTCTTTGTGCTTGGCATGAACGAAAAGGTTTTCCCACGATACGTGCGGGAAGACCCCTTTCTTCGTGACCGGCAACGAACCGTGCTGGAATCGACCCTGGGCTACAAGATCGATGAAAAATTAGCGGGACATGAAGAAGAGCGGCTCTTGTTTGAGCTCCTCAGCCGGTCGGCAACCAATCGGCTGTATCTTTCGTACCAGCGAGCAGACGAATCAGGGCGGGTCATGGCGCCGTCTGGTTTTGTCGCTATCGCGATGTGCGATCCACGATTCGTCGGAAAGCCTGAAGAGGCAGTCTCTCGACGGCTGACTCAACGAATCAACAAACAACCCTCTATTCAAGACCTGTTACCCGCCGAGGAGTTGGTCTTGGGCTGCCTGCTGCAGGGACATGATGCGCTACCGGTGCTCGATGCAATAGGGCGAGACCGGCCCCTCTTTGAACAGGGGCACGTAACACTGAAAACCATTGAACGGGAATCCCCTGAGCTGGGCCCCTTCGACGGCATGGTCGGCATGGAGGCGTCTGAGGCACCGGCTGTCACCGATCGGAGTTTCTCGCCGACAGCATTGGAACGGTATGCGACCTGTCCCTTTCAGTACTTCGCGGAAAAAGTTCTTCGATTGGAGCCAGTACGACGGCTTCAGCAGGACCACCTGCCTCCCTTAACGATCGGAACTCTTATTCATGCATCGCTTCGATTGAGCTATGAACGGTTGGTGTTACTTCAATGGCTTGATAGCTCACTGGCCGAGGCTATGGTGCGATCTACGGTGCAAGAGGCAGTGACCGAGACCTTTGCCACCCATGCGGCAAGTCAGGGGACAGGGCATGCCCTGCTCTGGACGCTGGCGCGTGAACAGGTGACAGAGTTGGTGACCGCTGCTGTCTCGTCGGACCAGGTGGAATATCTCGCAACCGGATTCCGTCCTGTCGCCTTTGAAGCGTCTGTCCAGGGCATTGTCCCACTGGAGTCCGATTCGTTGTCCGGCTCTCTGAAGATTCATGGCACTCTGGACCGTGTCGATTACCGAGCTGATCCACCGGCGCTCCGTATTGTGGACTATAAGTTTAAACAGGGTAATGACATCAGCGCTGTGGACCGCAATCTGGCCTTATCGGCCGTGCGCGGATTGCGACTGCAACCGCCGCTCTATGCCCGCATGACTCTACCCTCGCTTCCCGCAGTAACCGATGTTCAATTGCTCTTTTTGGCCCCGCAGTGGAAGCAGCCTGTCTCTCGTTCAACGTTTGACGCGGGCCTCTGGACCAGCCATACCGGGGACATGATCCGGCAGACGCTCTCCACATTAGTTGAAGGCATCGCGAGGAGAGAGTTTTTTATTCTTCCCAATGGCTATTGCGACTACTGCGAATTTTCTGGCGCCTGCCGCCGCCACGACGACACGGTTGGGTGGCGCTCGCACCAATCATCTCAGGCCCGTGCCTTGCGCAAGTTGAGAAAGCAGAGGGTAAGTGATGAGTGATCTCCTGACACTCTCGGATTCCCAGGGTCGGCTTCTGGCAGAGACAACCTGGGACCGCAATGTCGTCGTGATGGCGGGGGCCGGGACCGGCAAGACCACGATCCTTGTCAATCGCATCCTCAACCTTCTTCTGAGAGAGCCAAGCCCCCTGGCCATCACGGAGATTGTGGCCCTTACTTTCACCAACAAGGCTGCGACTGAAATGAAGAAACGGTTGCGCGAGCAGCTCCTTCGTTTGACAGAGCAGACCGATGATCTCATCTCCATCTTCCGGACTCGCTATCATCTCTCGGCTGAACAGGTCGCCGAACGGGCCAGAACTGCGCTTGAGCAGATTGAAAAAGCTCAGATCGGCACCCTGCATAGCTTTGCAGCACATCTCTTGCGGCTCCATCCAGTGGAGTCAGAGATTGATCCATTATTTCAAGAGGATGATGGGTCGAATTTTAAGGAATTGTTTGATTTATCTTGGGATCGTTGGTTGGACGACGAACTCGGATCTACCGGACCACAGCATGATCGCTGGCGTCGAGTCCTGGCTGGGGGCACTCTCGACGATCTTCGGCAGTTTACCGAGGCTCTCGCCGGGGATTTTGTGGATCTCCATGAGCTGGACCGTCAGTGCCGATCCCTTTCCCTTGAGGGACCCATGCGAGACTGGATCGTTGCCATGCATGGCCGAGCCGCTTCTCTCCTTGCTGTGCAGGATCGACCGAAACGGCGTAAGGCAGAACAGATGCTCGCTGCCGCAGTGCAATCGATGACACTCCTATTGGAGCAGGGGGTATCGGGGCTCATGCATCTCACAGAGGAAGAACGGGCAACCTTGGAGAAGGATCTGGGAAAGGCGCCTGCAGGATGGGATGAGACCGCATTTCAGGAGGCGGCCTCGATCATCGGGCTGGCCCAACAACTACTCACAGTTGACCAATCCTACTTTCAAGAAGTAGTGACACTCGCGAGACCCTTCCTCGATCAGATCCATTATGGCTTTCGTACCTCCGGGTGGATTGCCTTCGATGGATTGCTGGCACGGGCTAAAACCCTTTTACGCGATCATCCGGCAGTCCGTGCCAGGATCAAACAAACCTATCGGGCAATTTTGGTCGATGAGTTTCAGGACACAGACCCGGTCCAGTATGAGATCATTCTTTACCTTGGTGAACGGGCAGACAGCCATCAGACCTCATGGCAGGACGTAGACTTGGAGCCGGGTAAATTATTTATCGTGGGAGATCCGAAGCAATCGATTTATGCCTTTCGCCGAGCCGACATCGAAGCCTTCGAGCGAGTGGTGGAGAAAATTCGGGCTGCCGGGGGACGAGTCTATTCCCTGGTGACGAATTTTCGTAGCGACGGGGCCGTGCTCGACGTCGTGAACAATGTCTTTGACCGGCTCTTTCAACAGGCAGAACACATTCAGCCGGCCAATGAACCCCTTGCAGTCAAGCCACAACGAAAGCCTGAGGTCTCCGTCTCCGGTGTGCAGCTTCGTCTCGTGACACCGAGAGAGGGGGAGGAAGAGTTTGATGTTCAGGCTGCAACCAGGGAAGAGGCAGAAGCGCTGGCACGTTGGCTAAAGGAAGAGCTTCTCCCGGGAACGACGGTCATGGATCGCGATCGGCACAAAAGCCCGCTCCAGCCGGGACACATTGCAATGATTTTTAGAAAGTTGACCCAGACAGAGGTCTATCTCGATGCCCTTCGCCGCTACGACATCGCCTATATCACGGATGGGGAAAAGCATTTTTATCGGCGGCAGGAAGTCATCGATGTGGTCAACCTTCTCCGCGTCATCGACAATCCGTACGACAGGATTGCCCTGGTCGGAATCTTACGCTCGCCCCTCGGCGGCATGACGGATCGGGATCTGTTGGCCCTTCAGCAAAGAGAGGGGTTCGACTACCAGCATCGGGAACGGCTATCTGGCTGGAATCATCCACAGGCAGAAATGGTACGGCGGCTCTATGAGCATTTGGCTGAGCTGCATCGGCTCGCCCCTTTCCGGCCTGTGCCTGACGCCATCGATCTCATCTTCGATAGATTGCCCATTCTGGAATTAGCCGCGGCATCGCTCCATGGCGAGCAAGGTGTGGCCAATCTGCGGAAGATCCGGGAGATGGCCGAGACACTCGCCGATCGTCCCCATCTCACCTTGACCGGGTTCGTTGACTTAATGATGACCAGAGTATCGGAGCAACCGGTCGAGGCGGAAAGCGCCCTGGCTGAAGAATCACTGGGGGCAATCCGCGTGTTGACCATCCATAAGGCCAAGGGATTGGAGTTTCCTGTGGTCATTCTTCCCGGTCTGCACCAGGGGGCAAAAAATTCTCACAAAGGGCCATCCATCCATCATGATTGGTCGAGCCGCTGTTATAGTTTACGGCTAGGAAGCCGCTCGAATCTCGGAGCCGTGCTGGTGGAGATGAAGATGGCAGCGCGTGAAGAAGCGGAACAGCGGCGGCTTCTGTATGTCGGCATGACAAGGGCGCGCGATCTATTGGTCCTATCAGGCGGGCTGACCGCCAAGCCGGGACAGGACACGGTTCTCTCTCTGCTTGGAGAAACAATTGTAGACGAGGGGAGCCCTTCGGAGGCCGATCAAATCTGTATCGGAACGAGTCGGCTCACACGAGTTATGACGCCGGCCACGAAGGGAGTAAGGCGGCGCAGTCAAAAGTCTCTCTCCACCATGGCTCCTAACCTGCCCCTTGGTCCCATCCTCATTCGCCGCCAGGCCAGGAAGCTTGAATGGGAGAAGCGCCGTATAACATCGCGTCGAGTGACTCCTTCTCGTCTGGCAGGAGGCAGGCCCGATGTCGTTTTTCCCCATACTGTGACAGGCCATGACCCCGATCTGGCTCGGCTGGTGGGGGTCTGCGCCCATGCGGTACTCGAACAGTGGGACTTCGCCAAGCCTCGCGCTGAGATCGGCACTGTTATCGAGCAGGTCTGCCGTCACTATGTGGCACAGGATCACTTGATGGTTGATGTCGCAGGGGATCTCGCTGTTCTCTTTGGGAACTTCCTCTCCTCTGAGCCGTATAACAGGCTGCAGCGTGCGACGGTGCTGGGACGAGAAGTTCGGTTCGTCATGCCCTTGGGGGAGGAGCAGATAATGGAAGGGGTGATCGACCTGATTTACCGGCTTGACGATCGGATCTGGATTGCCGACTATAAGACGGACGATGTGGCTGCTGAAGATGCACAGGCCCGAGCAGATCGCTATCGACACCAAGCTGAGATGTATTCGCGAGCGGTTGAGAGTGCTTTAGGCCTGCAGTCTCTATCATTTCAGTTTATCTTTTTAAGGCCAGGTATCGCAATCGATGTCTGACTCAAGCGAGACGGGCGAGACTGGCGGGAAAAGCGCGACGCGAAGTTCGACGTTTGGGTTCGAAGTTCCGGAATCTTCAAACTTCGGACCTTGAACCCACACCCATCTCGCTCGTCTCGCTTTTCGCGCCAGTCTCGCACGAATAATTCGACCAGAACGTCCAATGATTGTTTCGCAGGAAGAATTCGACAGGTGGATACAAGAGGCGCTGGCAGAACTACCGCCACGTTTTGCTGCGCTGGCGGATGAGGTGTCTATTGTCGTTGAAGAGGAACCTTCGTCAGAAGTTCTGAGGGATCTTGGATTGGAATCAGAAGACGATCTACTGGGTCTCTATCAAGGCGTCCCGATTGATGAGACATCGTTCTTCCAGCCTGCCGGTGAGTTGCCTGCCCATATCTCCATCTATCGTGGCCCTATCCTACGTCTTTGCCAGACAAAGGCCGAGGTCATTCAAGAGGTCCGCGACACGGTGGTCCATGAACTCGGGCACCATGTCGGGCTGGATGATGAGGAGATGCCCTATTAACGCGAGACGGGCGAGACTGGCTGGAAAAGCGTGACAGGTAGATAGGCTGAAGGGGTTCAGGCTGAAGTGTTCAGAACTTCGAACCAGGAATTTCAAACTTCGTGTCGCGCTCGTCGCGCGCCGCGCCGCCATTTGTCCTGTTGCAACAGAGTCAGTCCATGCCAAACAAAAACGGCGGCCTCATTGCTGGAATCGCCGCCGGTGATGACCCTATGCGCTGTGGTTACGCCGCCCGCTTCCAACGCCAAGCCGCCAGTCCAACTAGGCCGAACCCCAGGAACAGGATCGTGGAAGGCTCTGGAACGGGACTGAAATAGGTCGTACCGCTGGCTGTGGTATAGCTGGCCCCCGTCGTAATGGGATCAAGAAACAGCTTGCCAGTATGTCCCGCGTCGAGTTGTGCAAAGGCATTTGCACAGCCAGGACCAGTCGGTGGACAGTCCTGCGCAAAGGAAGATAGGAACATATCGGCTCTTATATCAAATGTCTGCCCTACAGCAGACGGGAAGATCGCGCTTTGTGATACAGCGCACAGCCCAGAACAGACGGTCGCTGAACCAATCGAAAGTTCACCATTAGCAAAAATCGTCCCGAGGGCAACGCCGCCGCCGTCGGCCAGGACATTGTAAATTAATTCGCTGCCAGCGAAACCCGCACTCGTCATCGTCGCATTGAGGACTTGCGTAAGCAGTAAGTTCACGGGTGTACCATCCGCAAGGGTCGCCGAGGTTACCGTCACCTGGTCCTGCCAAAAGACGTGGCCATGGGTTTGCGCAA